>JAVBTE010000178.1:0-11333 GCA_031556335.1 Eubacteriales bacterium
AAAACGCCAACGGAATCCGGAATTATGTGCTTCTGGCCTTTGGGATGGCCATTTGCGTGCTGGCGGCGCTGCTGTACCTGATTGCCCGCAACGTGACCCAGCCCATTTTGGTGCTGGCCAGCGCTGCCAAAACCCTGGGCGAGGGCAATTTTGACGCGAAGATGCCGGCGTTTCACGGCAATGACGAGATCGGCGTGCTGTCCAGGGCGTTCCAGGTGATGGCGGAAAAGATCAACGACCTTATCACCCGGCTGCAAAACTACGCCAAGGAGCTGGAGGAAAAGAACGCCCACCTGAAAAACCTGAACGAGGCGCTGGTCACCGCCAAGGAACAGGCGGAAAAATCCAGCCGGGCCAAGGGCGAGTTTCTCTCGAATATGAGCCATGAAATGCGCACGCCCATGAACGCCATCATCGGCATGACCGCCATCGGCGAAGGGGCGGACGACATGGAGCGCAAGGACTATGCTTTCAGCAGGATCAAGGAGGCCTCCACCCATTTGCTGGGCGTGATCAACGATATTCTGGACATGTCCAAGATTGAGGCCAACAAGCTGGAACTGTCGCCCACGGAGTTTGATTTTGAAAAGATGCTCAAAGCCGTGGTGGACGTAAGCAATTACGGCGCGGACCAAAAAAACCAGAGGCTGAACATTCTGATCGACCCGCGCATTCCGACCCGGCTGATTGGCGACGAGCAGCGGCTTTCCCAGGTGATTGCCAACCTGCTTTCCAACGCCGTGAAATTTACGCCGGAAAACGGCGCCGTCCGCCTGGACACCCAGCTTGTGGAAGAGCATGGCGGGCTGTGCACGATTCAGTTCACCGTGGCGGACAGCGGCATCGGCATCAGCGAGGAGCAGCAATCCCGGCTGTTTACCTCCTTTGAGCAGGCGGACAACAGCACCTCGCGCAAGTTTGGGGGCACCGGGCTGGGGCTGGCCATTTCCAAGCGCATCGTAAACATGATGGGTGGGGACATCGGCATTCACTCCCATTTGGGAGAGGGCGCCACCTTCACCTTCACCGTGCGCCTGGCCCGGGGCGACGCGGCAAACGGGCAGCGACCCGCCTTGTTGGCCCGGGGCGTTCGGCTGCTGGTGGTGGAAGAGGATACGGAAAACCGGGCCCTGCTGGCGGAACTGATCCGGCGGGCCGGGGCGGAATGCGATCTGGCGGACAGCTGCGAGGAAGCCGCTCGGCGAAGCGCGGCAAGCGTCCAGCCCTATCAGCTGTACGTGGTGGACTGGGACATGAACCACGCCGAACTGGTGCACTGCCTGAAAGAGCGAGGCGGGAACACGCCGGTGATCGCGGTGGTGTCTCCGGCGGAATTTGGCCGCACGGAAAAAGTGGCCAGGGAGGCTGGGGTGGGGTATTTCCTGATGAAGCCCCTGTTCCCCTCCGACGTTGCGGCGTGCATCCACAGCGCGCTGCAAAGCCGGGGGCAACCGGAAAAAGCCCACAAAGCCGACGAACCCGACCATTTTGCGGGCCGCCGGGTGCTGTTGGCGGAGGATGTGGAGATCAACCGGGAGATTGTAAAGGCCTTGCTGGAACCCACGGGGATCGCCATCGAGTGCGCGGAGAACGGCGCGGAGGCCCTGCGCCTGTTTGCCGGGAACCCGGAAGGCTACGACATGGTCCTGATGGATGTGCAGATGCCTGAAATGGACGGCCTGGAAGCCACCCGGCGCATTCGGGCGCTGGATACGCCCTGGGCGAAAGAAGTGCCCATCATCGCCATGACCGCCAACGTGTTCAAGGAAGACGTAGAAAACTGCCTGCACGCAGGCATGAACGATCATATCGGCAAGCCGATCATGATGGACACCGTGATGAAAAAGCTGAAGCAGTACATGGCAAGGGAATGACGGAAAAATGGGGGAAGGCTGCGCAGGCGCGGCAGACCGTTGACAAAGCCCCTTTAGGGGCTGCCGCCCCTAAAACCCCGGCGGGCTTTGCCCTGAACCCTTCATTTGACCGCGTTTCACGCGGTCAAATGCCATTTTAAAAAGGTTTTCACAAAACATGGGGCGTTTCAACGCTTTGGCGCGGCGGGGGCAACCCTGCCGCGCTTTGCCTATGCTGCTTCCGTTTGGTTTTTGGCAGACTCCCGTGGCATGCGGGTTTTCACTGTTACGTTCAAAATGGCGCACACCAGAAGCAGCATGATCATCACCCAGATGGTGGCCATGCCGCCGGTGAAGCCAAAGGCGTCCGCCGTGGCCCCCACAATGGTGGGCATGAGGATCGCCCCCGAGGAGCCCATGGCCAAAAGGGAGCTGGTGGCCATGGAATAGGTGTTGGTGAAGATACCCGCGTCGGAATAGATCATGGGGCAGATGCCGGCCATGCAAAAGCCCAGGCCGATGATGCTGGCGGTGACCGCCGGCACGGAAGCGCCAAACAGCATCAGGGCGAAGAAGCCCACCACGCCCACGGAGGCGGCCAGCATCAGCTTTTTTTGGTGGAACCGGGAGGAGAGAAACGCGCAGGCGAGCCGCCCCGCCAAAATGACCACCCACATCAGCGTGGCCATGGACTGGCTGTACGCCTTGATGGCGGCCGTGGTGTTTTGGGGGAAGGCGGAAAAAAGCGCGTCTTTGTGTTGCAGGTAGGTGACCAGCCAGCCGTTAATGGAGTATTCGGCGCACAGGTAAAAAAACATCATCATGCCAAGGATGAGAAAGCTGGGGTTTTTCAAAAACACCAGGGTGGATTGGGTTTTGTCCGCCCGGTCGGGGCGGTCGTCCTCCAGGCGCATGCGGAAAAAGCGGGAAAATTGCAGACAGCACAGCGCCACCACATACACAGGGCCCATGCGCCAGTTGCCGCGGCCCCCCACCAGCAGAAACATCATGGGCGCGGTGAACGCGCCCATGGCAAAGCAGGAATGCAGCAAATTGGCCGCCACCGGGCTGCCCCCGGAGACCTTGTTGACCATGCTGTTATTGAAGTTGGAAATGCTTCCCCGGCCAATGCCGGTGAAGATGAAGCACATCATCAGGAAAAGGGGGTTGCCCCAAAGCGTCATCAGCAGGAAGCCCAGGCACGCGAAAGAGCTGAGGGCCAGAATGCTGCGCCGGCGGCCCAGCACCAGCGGAACCAGCCCGCTGGTAAAGCCCGCGATCAGGTTGCCGATGGAGTGGGCGGAAATCATCAGCCCGCTTTGGGTATCGCTGAGGCCGTAGGCCAGCCGCATATCCGGCAGCACCGAGCCGATCATGAGGGAATAGGTGCCGTTGACGAAGAAAGCGATGAAGCAGGTAACCAGCGTTTGCCGCTGGGTTTGGCTCAGGCGTTTGAAAAGCGTAATCATCGGGGAGGCAGTCTCCTTTTGCTGTGCAGTATCGAAGCGGCTTGGATACCTCCAAGCCGCTCAAGCGAAGCATGCGTTCGGTGGGTTTTGGCCCGGGGAAGTTACGCTTTCTTTTTGCCCATGGTGGAGCGGATGCGGGGAGAGGGCAGGGGCGTGGCGACAGGGGTTTCCGAAGGGCTTTCCACGGAGCTTTCCAAAGGGATTCCCGTTTCCGGCGGTTCCTCAGCAGAAGGCACTGGGGAAAGAGGCTTGAGGGCCCCGGGCCGCCGCGCCTTCTTAACCGTGGAACGGATGCGCACCGTGGAACCGGCAACGGCAGACGGGGAATCGGTGATGGGGGACGCTTCCTCCGGCGGCGGGCTGAAAGGGGCGGAGGTCTTTTTTCCGGCCAGGCCGGGCTTGCGGAAGGCGCGGGCCCCCAGCAGGGGAGGCTCGTCCATGTCTGTTACAAAGGCCTGGGCCTTTGCGTCGGCGGGAAGCAGCTCCTCCCAAACGGGCAGGGAGCTTTCCCGAAGGGTCGCCGCGCTTTTGGGAATGGCGGGGGTTTCCGGCACATAGGGCTCCGGCCGACGGTACGCGGCGTCTTTGGAGATGGGCGCGGGTTCCTCCGCTTCGGGGTGCTGGTAGAGAATTTCGGCTGTGGAGGAAGCAAAAGCGTCGGCCTTGGGCGGGGCGCTTGGGGGCGCGTAGGCGCTTTGGCCATAGGAACGGTAGGGATTGGGAGGCGGCTGCGCGGCGGCGATGGCCGGAGCAAAACCAGGGGTGGGCGGGGCCCGGAAGTCGTCGCTGGAGGGAAGGTCCTGCCTGGAAGCGGGCCTGCGCCACTGGGGGGGCGTTTGCCTGGCCGCCGTCCGCGCCGGGGCTCCTCCGGAAAGGACGGTGTAGGGCCCTGCGGCAGCGGAGGGGCTTGCTTCCTGGCTTTGGCCGGAGCCGATAAAAAGCAGCGCCAGCCCCAGCACCATGGCAATGCCTCCCGCCGCCAAAATTTGGTAAGGGTTATGAAGCACGTAGAGCATTCCCTGGTTGATGGTGTTGACAGCCACATTCCGGCTGTGGGTTTCAAAGGAGGCCAAAATGAGGCGTACCTGCGTATTTTGAAGCTGGGGCAGCAAAATGGCCAGCAGCGCGAAAAGCGCGGCCAAACCGCCCAGAATTGACAGCAGCCAGCCCAAAAACTTGCGGAACTTCATGCGGAGGGTTCCTTTCCGTTTTGATATCCCTGTTGTTTTCGCGATGGGGGCCAGGTTTTCCTTCCCGGGAAAAGCGGAGAGGAAATGGTTTTTCCACAAAGGAAAATGGCTTTTTATGCAGAATAATGGGATAAGGGGCTTTTTGCAAGTATGCAAACGGAGGACTGAGCGATGGAAAAGTACCGGCTGACCTACAACGTGGACATGGTTTTTTGCATTGATGCCACGGGCAGCATGCGGCATGTGATTGATTTTGTCAAGCGCAATGCCTTGAGCTTATATGAGGACATTGTGGGGGCCATGGACAAAAAGCACAAGGTGATCAACCAAATGCGGGTGCGGGTGATTGCCTTTCGGGACTATGTGGCCGACGGGGAGGACGCCATGCTGGCCAGCGAGTTTTTTGTGCTGCCCAGGGAGGCGCAGTTGTTTTATGATTGCGTCAACGGCATTGCCGCCAAGGGCGGCGGAGACATCCCCGAGGATGGGCTGGAAGCCCTGGGGTATGCCATTCGCAGCGATTGGACCCGGGACGGGCTGAAAAAGCGGCACATCATTGTGGCGTGGTCCGACGCGCCCACCCACGACCTGGGCCACGGCAAGGTGGCGCCCTGGTACCCCGAGGGCATGGCGGAGGATTTTGAAGAACTGAGCCTGTGGTGGGAAGACGAACAGCTGGGCGGCCTGATGGACGAAAACGCGAAGCGGCTGCTCATTTTTGCCCCGGACGCCCCCTCCTGGAGCCGCATTTCGGAGGAATGGGCCCAGGTCATTCATGTGCAGACGGTGAGCGAGGGACTGTTGGACGTGGAATATCAGCAAGTGATAGACGCGGTCTGCAACACCATCTGAACGATGAGGGAGGCTAGGGCGTGACCGTGAAAACCACGCCGTTTGGAGCCCTGGATGGGGCGGCCGTTCAAATTCACTATGCTGTCGTTCCCGAACGCGGGGAGGACAGCTTTGCTTTAGAAACGGGCCCGCAGGGCGGCTTTTTGTGCGTAGCCGACGGCTGCGGGGGCCTGGGGTCCAGGCGGTATGAAAGCATGGAGACCGGGGCGCGCCTGGCGGCGCGCCTGGCCACGGAAACGCTGAAACAGTGGGCGCCGGCAGCGTTCCCCCTGCCCACCACCAAAGCCAGGGGGCGGGCCCTGTGCAAGGCGCTGGGCAAAAAGCTTCACGCCGAGCTGAAGCGGTTTGAGGCGGAGCACAAAAGCGCGGCGTCCAGCCGCATTGTGGGCCGCATGCAGCGGGCCCTGCCCACCACCCTGTGCGTCGCGTTTTTGGCGGCGGGGCAGGAGGCGTTGGATTGCCTGTTTTTGTGGGCGGGGGACAGCCGGGGGTATCTGCTAAGCGAAGGCGGGCTGCACCAGATGACGGCGGACCATTCCGCAGGTAGCCCGGACGCCATGGAAAGCCTGTACCGGGACGCGCCCCTCCAAAACCTTCTCAGCGCGGAGGAGGCGTTTGAGATCAGCGCCCGGCGCGCAAGGGTGAAAAAGCCATGCCTGGCCCTGGTGGCCACGGACGGGGCCTTCGCCTATTTGCCCACGCCCCTGGAGTTTGAATGGCTGCTTTTGTCCACGCTGAAAGACGCCCCGCACATGGCGGGATGGCAGCGCAGGCTGAAAAACGCGCTGGAGAAGGTGGCGTCGGACGACTGCACGCTGCTGATAGCGGCCTACGGCTATGCAAGCTTTGAGGCGCTCAAGGCGAGCCTGGAAGAACGGCGGCTTTTTTTGCAGCGGGAGTACATCACCCCGGTGCGCAGGCGCAGGCAGGCGGCCGAGTTCGCCAGGCAAAAGTGGCGGGCCTATCAAACGGATTATGACAGAACCGGGGGAGAAAACAATGGCGAACCGGATTGGCGAGTATGACGCGATCACGCCCATGCAAACCGTGGGCAGCGGCAGCGCGCGGTGGTGCATTGCCTGCCGGGAGGGCCAGCGGTTTTTTTTGAAGGAGTTTTTGTCTCCCGTGTACCCCAGCAAAGCCACGGCCATCGCGGAAAAGCAGAAGGTGCGCTGCGAGAAGTTTGAGGCCCAGAAGCGCCGCCTGTATGCGGCCCTTTCCTGCGTGATCGGCGATACGCTGGTGCCCGTGATCGATTTTTTCAGGTGCGAGGGCCGGTATTACGCGGTTTCCGAGGAGGTGCGAAAGCCCCACCTCACCGGCGAAACCGTGGAAGGGCTTTCCCAGAAAGAAATTCGGGGCTTGCTGTATTCCCTGGCGGAGTGCCTTGGGCGGTTGCACACCCAGGGCATCATCCATGCGGATTTGAAGCCGGAGCACCTGCTGCTGGTGGGAAAGCCAGGGGAGTACGAACTGAGGCTGATTGACCTGGACAGCGGCTTTCTGGAGGAGGACCCTCCGGCGGAGCCCCACGCCATTGAGGGCGACCCGGTGTACCTTGCGCCGGAAACCTTTTTGCGCCTGGCCGGGGAGGACGCGCCCCTGACCGGAAAGCTGGATACCTTCGCCCTGGGCATTCTTATCCACCGGCTTTGGACGGGGGAATTGCCCGGCATGGATGCGGAACGGTTCACCTATCTGTACGAGGCTGTGCTGGCGGACGGGGAGATTTCGCTGTCGCCCAAGCTGCCCTTGGCCTACCGATTGCCGGTGCAGCGCATGCTGCGCAAGAACCCCAAGGAGCGGCCCAGTGACGCGGAGATCGTGCGGTTGCTGATGGGCCAAAGAAGCGAGTCCGCCCCAAGCCTTGGGGCGGAGAAGGACCGCCCGCCCCTGAACGGGATGAGCCGTTATCTGAAAAAGTAGAAATTTGTGGAAAACCTTTGCCTCCCCGGCCGTGAAACGCCGGGGATTTGTGCTTTTGGCGTGTTTTCAGCCGGGCGGGGCGGGGCACGGAACCCTGCCCCACGCATAGCATGAAAACAAGGCGAAGATGCGCCTTAACACCGTGCCTGGGAAAAAACGGTTCGACGGGCACCGGGTTCAGCTTTGGCAAGGCGGTGGAAACCATGCAAGAAGAACATCTGACGCTGGAGGGCCTGCGGCTGGGGGAAAGCGCCTACGTATGCGATGTGCGGGCAAAAGGCGCGATGCACGCGCGGCTATTGGATTTGGGGTTTACCGAGGGCAGCCGGGTCACCTGCCTTTTTGCTTCCGCCCTGGGCGACCCACGGGCCTACGGGGTGCGGGGGGCGGTCATCGCCCTGCGGGGGGAGGACGCGCGAAACGTCCTGTGCCAGGAGGGGGTGGCGGCGTCATGAGGCAGCAAGGCGGCGAGCGCCCGGCGCTGAACCTGGCCCTGTGCGGCAACCCCAATGTGGGGAAAAGCACGGTGTTCAACGCCCTCACGGGCCTGAGGCAGCACACGGGCAACTGGACGGGCAAAACCGTGGAGACGGCGGAAGGCCGGGTGAGGGACGGAAACACCGAGTGGCGGCTGACAGACCTGCCCGGCACCTATTCGCTGCTGTCCGGTTCGCCGGAGGAGGAAGTGGCCTGCGATTTTTTGTGTTTTTCAAGGCTGGACGCCACTGTGGTGGTATGCGACGCCACCTGCTTGGAAAGAAACCTGAATGTGACCTTGCAGGTGATTGAGGCAGCCAGCCGGACAGTGGTCTGTGTCAACCTGATGGACGAGGCCCGGCGGCACGGCGTTGAAGTGAACCTGGAAAAGCTGGAAAACGCGCTGGGGGTTCCGGTGGTGGGCATATGCGCCCGAAACGGGGAGGGCCTGGAGGGGCTGAAAGCCCGGGTCACGGAGACGGCTCTTCGCAAACCCGCCAAGGAAAAAGCCCTGCTTTGCTACCCGCCGCTTTTGGAAAGCGCCGTGGAGGCGCTTCTTCCGGCGCTGGCGGGCCTGTTTCCAGGCCATGAAGGGCTTCGGTTCATCGCCTTGCGCATGCTGGCGGCGGGGGACGGCTTTTTGCAAAACCGCCTGCCGCCGGCGGACCCAATGGCAGACCCGCTGGCGGCGGAGGCCCTGCACAAGGCCTGGGCGGCGGCCCGGGAAAAGCTGGCAGAAGGCGGCATGACGCGGGAGGACGTAGTGGCCGCGGTGGTGTCGGCAAGCTATGGCGCGGCGGGCCGGATCTGCGCGGACGTGGTGCGGCAGCGAAACGCCTTGGAAGGCCGCCGGCTTCGGCTGGACCGGATGCTGTGCAGCAAGCGGGTGGGCATCCCGTTGATGTTGCTGATGCTGGGCCTTGTTTTTTACATCACCCTGTCGGGCGCGAATGTTCCCTCGGCTTTCTTATCCAAAACCCTGCTCAATTTTCAGCCCACCCTGGCCGCCTTTTTGCGGAGCCTGGGCCTGCCCGAATGGCTGAACGGCATGCTGACGGACGGCATGTACCGGGTGGCCGCCTGGGTGGTGGCCGTGATGCTGCCCCCCATGGCCATTTTTTTTCCGCTGTTTACCCTGCTGGAGGATTTGGGCTTTTTGCCCCGAGTGGCGTTCAACCTGGACCGATTTTTCAAGGGCTGCAAGGCCTGCGGCAAACAGGCCCTGTGCATGTGCATGGGCCTGGGCTGCAACGCGGTGGGGGTGACCGGCTGCCGAATCATTCAAAGCCCCCGGGAAAGGCTGATTGCGATTTTGACCAACGCGTTCATGCCCTGCAACGGCCGGTTTCCCACCCTCATCGCCATTCTGGGCATGTTTTTTGTCACCTCCGCCGGGGCCCTGGGGTCGCTGCTGAGCGCGGCGCTTTTGGTGGGGATGATTGTGTTTTGCGTGGGCATGACCCTTTTGTGCGCCCGGCTGCTGTCCAAAACGGTGCTGAAAGGCGTGCCCTCCGCCTTTGCGCTGGAACTGCCGCCCCTGCGGCGGCCCATGTTGGGACAGGTGCTGGTGCGTTCGGTGTTGGACAGAACGCTGTTTGTGCTGGGCCGGGCCGTGACCGTGGCGGCCCCGGCGGGGCTGGTTTTGTGGGTTCTGGCCAATGTGACGGTGGAGGGCGCCACGCTGCTTGCGCACGCGGCCGGGTTGCTGGACCCCCTGGGACGCCTGATGGGCATGGACGGCGTTATTTTGGTGGGATTTTTGCTGGGCTTTCCCGCCAACGAGATCGTGCTGCCCATCATCTTGATGGCCTACATGGCCCAGGGCGCCCTGGTGGAGCCCCAAAGCCTTTTCGCGCTGAAAGCCCTGCTGACCCAACACGGCTGGACCCTTTGGACGGCGGCCTCCGTGATGCTGTTTTCCATGCTGCACTGGCCCTGCTCCACCACGGTGCTGACCATTTACAAGGAAACCCGAAGCCTGAAATGGACGGCGCTTGCCGTTTTGCTGCCCACGGCGCTGGGGGCCGGGCTGTGCATGCTGCTGTCGGCACTGCGGCTGCTGGTGGGCTAGGGGCAAGTGTGGTATAATGCGGCCAGGACCGCAGGCAGCGGTTTGCGAAAGAAGGAGAAAGCCATGCAGACCAAACGATATGAGTTTGACGCGGTGGTGCAAAAGGTGCCGGATTTGGATGGCGCGTATGTGGAGTTTCCGTATGACGTGAGGTCTGAGTTTGGCAAGGGCCGGGTGAAGGTGCACGCCACCTTCGACGGCGTTCCTTACGACGGCAGCCTGGTAAGGATGGGCACGCCCTGCCACATCATCGGCATTTTGAAGGACATCCGCAAGCAAATTGGCAAGCAGCCCGGGGACACGGTGCACGTCACCTTGCAGGAAAGGGCGTAAGGCAGGGGTTTCACCCCTGCACCCATCATTGGACCGCGCAACGCGGCCCAAAAAACCGCAAACATTTTCCGGAACCTCACGAAAGCGTCACACGCTCTTCATGATGGGATGGGATACTATCCTTGGCGCAGAAAGCGCCGGGAGTAAAGACGCGAAAGGGTGAAGGAAAAATGAAGAGCAAGCAAATGAAAAAGGTGTGTGCCATGTCTCTGGCGGCAGCCTTGGCGCTGGCCGGCGGGATGACCGCCCTGGCCGAAGACGCCGGGCTGGTCGCGTCCAAAGACAAAGCCCAGAAGCAGTTTTTTGTCAAAGACCGGGAAGGGACGGCCATGCCCTGGGCAGACATAGAGGGCCACGGCGGCAAAGGCGGCATGGGGTTTGGGTTGATGAACCGGGAAGAACTGACGGAGGAGCAGAAAGCGGCCGTGGACGCCGCCCAAAGCGCCTATGACACAGCCGAGGACGCGGTGCTGGACGAGATGACCGCCGCCGGAGCCCTGACCCAGGAACTGGTGGACAGCTACCGAGCCCAGCGGGCTGCCCGGCGGAAGCTGGCGGCCAAGGACTATTCCAGCTGGACGCTGGACCAGATGTCCGCGCTACGGCTGGCCGTGCGCCAGGGCAATGCCAACGAGACGATCCTGGCCGGGCTGGTAAGCCAGGGCGCGCTGACCCAGGAAGAAGCGGATTGGTTCCGGCTGGCGTATGGCGAAAGCGTCAACCTGTGGGGCAAAATGGAAACGGGAAAAGCCACCCAGGGCATGATGGGCAAGCTGAAAGAGGCCGCAAACGCATACCGGCAAGCCCTGATCGATGCGGGCGTCAAGATGCCGGAAATGCGCCAGGGCGGGCCCAAAATAAAATTGGATCGGGATGATATGCCGAAAAATCCCAAGGACGGCAAGAACGGCAAGGACGGCAAGGACGGTAAAGAAGGAAAAAAAGACAAGTAAGCAGGAAAACAGACCTGGCCAGATACGTACGAAAGCCGCCAGCGATGCTGGCGGCTTTCGTGCGTCAACCTGCTGAAAAAGGCCCATCTGCGTCGTCAGCTTCGGCGGCAAAGGGGAATCACGTACTTCTGTGTACGCTCATCCCCTTATGCCGCCTTGCTTCCTCGCAGCTGAACCTTTTTGAGCAGGCTCCCATCCCGCCTCCAAAC
>JAVBTE010000043.1:0-5114 GCA_031556335.1 Eubacteriales bacterium
CCCCGCGCACAGCGCGGGAGGATGGGTCAAGGGCGTCGCCCTTGTGGGGTGTGGGGCAACGCCCCACCGTCCCCTGGTCAGGTAGTCCCTCTATATATCTCAATGATATCCGACCGGTTTTGCAGCTGCTTGAACACCCGGTCCAGCTGCTCCCGGGATTTCACCTGGATCACCATGGTGATGACGCTGGTTTTGTGCTTGTCGTCCCGCTTGGCGCTGACGGCCATGATGGGCACATCCATATTGCCGATGCACAGGGCCAGTTCGCCCAAAAGGCTGACGTGGTCGTAGGCGATGATGTTGATGGATGCGTTGAAGGAGGCCCCGGCGTCGGTATCGGCCCAGCTGACCTCCACCATGCGCTCCTGTTCGGAATTGGTGGCGTTGAGGCAATCGGCCTTGTGCACGGTCACCCCCCGGCCCCGGGTGATGTAGCCCACGATTTCGTCTCCGGGCACGGGGTTGCAGCAGCGGGCAAAGCGCACCAGCATGCCGCTTTCCCCCTTCACGGACACGCCGTGGGTGGGTTTGCCCAGGTGCTTTTGGGTTTCCTCGTGGCTTACTTCCTGCACCTTGGGAATGGCGGGGGTTTCGGCCTTGCGGTGCTCCTCCAACAGGCGGCTGATGACGTAGGCGCTGGCAATGCCGCCATAGCCGACCGCGCCGTAGATATCGTCCAGCTCCTGAAAGGCATAGCGTTTCAAAATGGGCTCGCAATATTCGGGCTTGGTCAGGGCGGGCAGCTGCACCCCCCGGCGCTTGGCCTCTTTTTCCAGCATGTCGCGGCCCTTCACCACGTTTTAGCCCCGCAGCTCCTTTTTGAAGAACTGGCGAATTTTGGCCTTGGCCTGCTGGGTTTTGACGGTTTTCAGCCAGTCCATGCTGGGGCCCTTGGAGGACGCCGAGGTGAGAATGTCCACCCGGTCGCCGGTTTCCAGGGCGGTATCCAGGGGCACGATGCGGCCGTTCACCTTGGCCCCCACGCAGTGGTTGCCCACGCCGGAGTGGATGCGGTAGGCAAAATCGATGGGGGTGGCCCCCCGCTGCATGCTGACGATGTCCCCCTTGGGGGTGAACAGCAGCACTTCCTCGCTGAACAGGTCGGTTTTGAGGGAATCGATAAACTCCCGGCTGTCCCTTGTTTCCTTTTGCCAGTCCAGAATTTGCCGCAGCCAGTAGAGCTTGTTGTCCAGGTCGCCGTCGGCCCCGGCCCCTTCCTTATAGCGCCAGTGGGCCGCCACGCCAAACTCCGCCACCCGGTGCATTTCCCAGGTGCGAATTTGAATTTCAAAGGGGAAGGGCATTTTGCGGCCCCCCACCAGCGTGGTATGCAGGCTTTGGTACATGTTGCCCTTGGGCACGGAGATATAGTCCTTGAACCGGCCGGGAATCTGGTTCCATAACGTGTGCACAATGCCCAGCACGGTGTAGCAGTCCTGCACGGTATCCACCAGCACCCGCACGGCGATGAGGTCGTAAATCTGGTCGAAGGTTTTGCCCTGCTCCTTCATCTTTTTGTAGATGGAATACAGGTGCTTGGGGCGGCCGTCCATTTCGTAGTGAATTTTTTGGGCGTCCAGCTTTTCGGAAAGCTCGGTGATGACCATGCGGATGCTTTCTTCCCGTTCTGCCCGGCGCAGGCCCACCTTCTGGGCAATGTCGTGAAAGGCCTCGGGGTCGATGTATTTGAAGCTGAGGTCCTCCAACTCCTGCTTGATGGAGTTCATGCCTAGGCGATGGGCCAGGGGGGCAAAGATATCGAGGGTTTCGCTGGCGATGCCTTTTTGTCGACTTTCCGGCTGAAAGCGGAGGGTGCGCATGTTGTGCAGCCGGTCCGCCAGCTTGATGATCACCACCCGGATGTCCTTGGACATGGCCAAAATCATCTTGCGCAGGGATTCCGCCTTTTGCTCCTCCCGGTTGGTGAAGTCCAGCTTATCCAGCTTGGTAACGCCGTCCACAAGCTGGGTCACCTCGTCGCCAAACTCCTTTTCAATGGTTTGCAGGGTGATGCCCGGGCAGTCCTCCACGGTATCGTGCAAAAAGCCCGCCGCGATGGTGGGCGCGTCAATCATCAGCTCGGTCAAAATGCTGGCCACAGACACGGGATGGATGAAATACGGCTCCCCGCTTTTGCGCACCTGGCCCCGATGGGCGCTTTCCGCAAATTCGTAGGCCTTTTTCACCAGCAAATAGCTGTCGCCCGGATGGTGTTTTTGCACCCGGGCCAGCATTTTTTCCAATGGCATGCACTCGTTGGTGATGTAGGTGAGCATGCTATGCATCCTTTCTCGGCCTCCCCACGGCTGCGCCGTGTCGAGGCTACGGCATTCGCTTGCCGCGCAAGCTCGGTGCCTAGTCGGGGCCTTGCCCCTCCCTCGCGATTCGGCCTCCCCGCGGCTGCGCCGCGCCAAAGCTACGGCATTCGCTTGCCGCGCAAGCTCGGTGCCTAGTCGGGGCCTTGCCCCTCCCTCGCGATTCGGCCTCCCCGCGGCTGCGCCGCGTCGAGGCTACGGCATTCGCTTGCCGCGCAAGCTCGGTGCCTAGTCGGGGCCTTGCCCCTCCCTCGCTATTCGGCCTCCCCACGGCTGCGCCGTGTCGAGGCTACGGCTTTGCCGGGCCAATCCCCCTCAGCGCCCCCAGCACATGGCTGTCTGACAAATCGCAGGGCGCGGGCGGCAACAGGGTATAGGCAAAGGGGCTTGCCGTAAACCGAATGAGATTCAGCTGGGCAAAGGCCGCAAGCCCCGCCCGGGCCTGGGCCGCCGTCAGCCCCGCCGCCTTTGCCGTTTCGGCCAAAGAGGCGAAGGCGTGGCTCCGAAGCAGCTTGTACAGCCCCCGATAGGCCATATCGCCCCCGTCCACAGCGGCGGCCAGCGCCTGAAACGCGGGGGTGTACGGGCCAACCGCCACCTCCGCCAGGGGCAGCCGTTCCCGCCAAAGGGCGGCTTCCCCCGGCAGCAGCTCCCCGTCCAGCAGCACCACCTGCCGCCAGCAGCCGGAGACCTGGCAAAGCCTGGGAAGCAGCAGCAGGGTGGGGAAGCAGAGCGGGTCCCTGGGCGCGCCCCAGCAAAGCTCCAGCCCAAGGGGGGCTTTGCCCTCCAGGCTTTCCAGAAGAGCCAAGGCGCTTTCCCGGCAGCGGGCCACATACAGCGCGCCTCTTGCGGGAGGGGGCCAGGCGTCGCCCTCAACCTTTTTTATTTCTGGGGATTCCTCCCTTTTTCCTGCTTGCAGGCCCAAAACGCCGCATTCTTCCAGGGCGGCCAGCAGGCCTTCCTCAAACAGAGACGCCTCCGCCTGGGCCACGGCGTTCTCCGCCGCATTCCTGGCGGCCCGAATGGCCTTGACCTCCGCCTTCACCCGGGTCACGCCCCGAAAGGTATCCAGAGACAGGCTCAGCGCCGCGTCCACCTGGTCTGGCAGCAAAGCGGCCTCCTGCCCCATGCCAAAGGCAATGCCGTCCAGCACCTGCCCGCCTTCCCGCAAGGTCAGCTGCAGATGGGCCCCGCCCGCCCCGCAGGCCCGGCGGCGTTCCAGCCGCACGTTTTCCGCCAGAAAGATGGGCGCCGGGTTCCCCTGCCCAAAGGGCGCCAGCAAATTCAGTTCCCCGGCCAGCGCCAGGGTCGCCTCCCCCAGGGGCAGGGGCAAATCGTATTCCTGAACGGGAACAAAGGCCTCCTCAGCGGCGCCGCGGGACACCGCCTCCTGCAGCCGCCGGCAAAAGGCTTCGTAATTCTCTTCGGCCAGGGTCACCCCCGCCGCTTGCTCGTGGCCCCCATAGCGCAGCAGCAGATCGTCTAAGGCCTGGAGGCATTTGTGAATGTTCACCCCGGGCACGCTGCGCAGGCTGCCGTGCAGCACGCCCTCCTCCTGGCTGAGGGCCACCGTGGGGCAGCCATACCGCTGGCAAAGCCGTCCGGCCGCCAGCCCGATGACCCCCACGTGCCAGCCTTCCCCCCGCACGATCAGGGCCCGCTCCTTCACAAAATCGTGGGTCTGGGCCTGCTCCAGGGCCTGGGTGAGCACCTCGTTTTCCATGGCCTTCCGGCGAATGTTCAGCGTATCCAGTTCCCGTGCGATCTCATCCGCTTCCGCCGGGTCCCGGGTCAGCATCAGCCGCACGCCCAGGCCCGCGTCGGCAAGCCGGCCCGCCGCGTTCAGTCTTGGCCCCAGCTGGAAGCCCAACGTTTCGCTGTTCACCGTATCCCCGCCGCCGCACACCGCCAAAAGCGCCCGCATGCCTTCCCTGGCCCGGCTTTCAATGACCGGAAGCCCCAGGGCCACCAACGTCCGGTTTTCATCCGTCAGGGGCACGATGTCCGCCACGGTGGCCAGGGCCGCCAAATCCAGATATTCAGCCGCCACATCCAGGCCCAGCAGGGCCTGGGCCAGCTTGAAAGCCACCCCCGTGCCGCAAAGCCTGGGGCAGGGATACCCGCCCAGCAGCGGCGACACCACCGCATGGGCCGGGCTTTCTTCCAGGCCGAGCTGGTGGTGGTCCGTTACAATCACCGTCATGCCCAGCTCCCGGGCCCTGCGCACCTCTTCGTGGTTGGTAACCCCCAGGTCCACCGTAATCAGCAGCCCATAGTCCTTTGCCAGCCGTTCCACCGACGCAAGGTTCAGGCCGTAGCCCTCCTCCCGCAAGGGAATGTGGGGCTGCGCATTCAGGCCAAAGCGCCGCAGCGCATCGGTCAACAGCGACGTGGCGCAGATGCCGTCCACATCATAATCTCCATAGACCACCGCGGGAATGCACGCTTCTTTGGCCGCCTCCAAAAGCGCCACGGTTTTTTCCATGTCATGCAACAGCATGGGATCGTGCAGCTGGGAAAGGCAGGGCCGCAAAAACCCCTCCGCCTGGGCCGCGCTTTCCACGCCCCGCGCGAAAAGAAGCCTCGCCATGACCCCCTCGTAGGGGCGCAGAGCAATCAGCGCCCTTTCGCCTGGCTGACGGGCATCGCGGGGAAGAAAGCGAAGCATGAGAGCCCTCCCATAAAACAAAGATATGTCATTATAGCACAAAACGGGGGAGAGGTGCGGGGGGGGAGGGGGGATGGACGGAGAACGAATACGAAGTGATTGGGGGGGGGTGGGGGGTATTAAAAGCAAAA
>JAVBTE010000191.1:0-12362 GCA_031556335.1 Eubacteriales bacterium
TAAAAAAAAAAAATAGAACAACAAACTTCCACCCTGGCCGCCGCCCGCGCGGGCAACAATCCGGGTTTCGGGGCGCCGCCCTGTGCTGGTTTTTGGGGGCGGCTCCCACCCACGTCCCACTCATCCCTAACGTCCCACTCATCCCTAACCTCCCCCGCCTACTCGTCCTCCAGCTGCATCAACCTCAGGCGCTTGTCCATGTCGGTGACGAACTGGTCCATGGGGATGGAGCCGTCCAGGTATTGCATCGCCACCTTGTTCAGCTCCGCGGTGTTGCCGCTGTACAAAATGCTTTGCCGGTTCACCCACAGGAGGGGTTCGACGGTGTCGCGGAAAAACTGGATCTGCTCGGCGCTGGCGGACTAGCGGTATTTTTCCAGCTCGGTTTTGCGATCCTCATAGTTTTGCATCTCGGCCTGGAGGGCGGGCTTTTCGCTGTCCTCGGCGGCGGCCAGCAGTTCCTGCTGCTTGGCGATCAAATCATCCCACTGCTTCATGTTTTGCAGGGTGTTTTTGTCCTCCACGGGGTCGTTGTGAGCTGGAAACAGGATAATGTTGGCGCCGGCTTTGGGCAGGTTTTGCAGGTAGTTGAGCACGTAAAGGCCCGCCTGTTCCAGCCGTTTGGATTTGGGGTTTACCACCAGCACCGAAAGGGTGCCGCCCACCACCGGGTCGCAGCCCTCGTCCAAAGGCAGGAACAGGGCGCGGTAGTCCGGCTCGTAAGTGCCCACTTCAAAGGAGGTAATCTGGTAGAAGGGGTTGAAAAGCGCCGGCTGCCTCCAAAACTCCTGGCTGTTTTCATCCAGGCCGCCGCTTAAGGTTTCGCCGTCCAGGGCCTCGATGGCGGTGAGCAGCTTGCGCATGAGGGGGGTGTCGAATTTCAGGTCCTCGCCCTGCTGCTGCATATAGGAAATGTACTGGTCCAGCATCAGGCTGACCAGGGTCTGCTTGTCGGCGACCATGCCCAAAAGCCGGAGGTCCGGGTGGTCGTCGGCGTAGTCATAGTCCCAGTTGGCGATGAAATCGTACAGCTCCAGCATGGTTTTGGGCAGGTCCTCCTCCGCAAGGCCAAGCTCCTCGGTCCACAGGCGAAGGTTCACGCTGGGGGAGTGGGCGCTGAGCTCCGCGGGCACGGCGTAGGGTTTGCCGTCCTGCCGGAGAAGGTTCGTATACTTGGGGTTCATTTGATCCGCCAGCGCCACGACGTCCGGAAACTGCGAAAGATCGGCGCAGTAGCCCTTCTCCCGCAGGCGTTCCACGGGCATGTAGCTCATGTTCAAAAACAGCACGTCGTAAGCGTCGCTTTCGCTGACCATGGCGGTGGTCAGGGCTTCCAGGTCGTTGGTAAAATCGTCCGCCACTTCCACGGGAATGTCCGGATGGTTTGTGCGGAAGCTTCTGTGGGCCTCGCTGCCGAACTCGCCAAACACGCGCAAAGCGCCGTTTTTCAGGGCTTCGGAATCCAGGGGATAGGCGTCCAGGCCGCGATAGCCGGTTTTGAGATAGACATTGCCCGCCAGAAAGACGGGCCCTTCGCTATACCCGCCGAACACGCCCTCGCCGGTGTAGGCGCTGACGCGGCTTTCCCCGGTGGAAAGATCAATGCCCATGACGCGGCTGCCCGCGAAGTAGAAAATGTTGTTTGTGGCCGGGTCGCCCGCCAGGCCGGAAACATTCATGCCTCCAAAGCGGCTGTCTGTTTCCAGCTTGCCCAGGGAGGTAAAAACGTCGGCCTCCGGGTCGAAGAGGCCGTATTCGGGCGCGGCCTGCTCTTGGGTTTGCATATTGTACGCGTTGGCCTCGTCATACTGGAGGGCCAGCAGCTTGCCGTCCTTCCAGGGCAAAAGCTCTTTGATGAACTGGGTTTTGAAGGTAGCGGCCTCGCCGGTTTCCAGATGGACCCGCCCCGAAATCGTGGAGGGCGTGATGCCCAGATAGACCTGGGCGGCGTAGTACAAATAGCCCTCCTGGGCAAACAGGCTGGTTACGGTGGGCAGCGTGATGTTGTCGCCCTCCCGAAGGAAAAGGGCGCTCAGGTCCAGCTTGCTGTCCATGGCCTTGGGGGCATAGGCCCCGGCGGCGTCCAAAAGGGTAAACCATTCCCCGGTGGCCGCAGCCACGCCGTAGAGGGTCGCGCCATCGGAGAAAAGGTGGCCGATGGCGGGGGCGTCTTTCAGATCGGGGGCGTTTTCCCGCTGG
Organism: Eubacteriales bacterium; assembly: GCA_031556335.1. Taxonomy (GTDB): domain Bacteria; phylum Bacillota; class Clostridia; order Christensenellales; family Aristaeellaceae; genus Limiplasma. The sequence continues at coordinate 2,200 of JAVBTE010000191.1, forward strand.
GCCGTCACTTCCTCGGGCGTAGTGGCATAGCCCACATACAGGCATTGGCCCAGCTCGGTCCGCTCCTGGGTGAGGGGGTCCATGCGCAGCACGGTGTTGGCCTCGGTCAGCAGGTACAGCTGGCCCCCGCAGACGGCGGCGCTGGTGACCCGGAGGTCCTCCCCGTCCTCGCCGCCGCCGGCGCGGACCGTTACCGCCATCGAAAAGGCGGAGGAGCAAAGGCCAAAGCAGAGAAACAGCGCCAGGGAAAGGGCCCAAAACCGTTTGGTCATGTGCAGGCCTCCTTTGCAAAAGATAGGGGAACCCGTCCGTTTGGCGGCGCGCCCGCCCCAAAGTCAATGGGAGAACGGCGGCCCGCTCTCCCATTGATGCTACCATATCGCCCCAGACGCATCAAGGGGATGGCCTGTAAATTGTGAAAATTTTACTGATCTTCCAGGGCCATCATGCGCACCCGCTTGGCCGCTTCCTTCACAAACTGGTCGACGGTGAGGGCTTTTTGCTTGTATTGCTCCAGCAGGGCGTACAGGTCGTTCCGGCCGTCCTTGTCCCAGGTGGTGAGGGGCGTTTGGCCCACCACGCAGATGTAGGGCGCGATGTTCTCCCGGTAGTTTTCAATCTGCTTCGCGGTCACCATGAATTTGTACCGGTCAGAATTGGCCAAAAGCTCCGCAAGATAGTCGATCTCGCTTTGCACGCCAGCCTTTTCCTCCGGGCTGGCGGTTTCAAGCCGGGCCTTGGCGCTGTCCATGCTCTTTTGCCAGTCCTGAAGCTGGGTTTCAAAGCCGGGGTTTTCGACGGGTTCGTTATGGTCCGGAAAAAGGCAGACGTTGGCGCTTCCCTCGTCGTAGAAGGCGAGGTATTGCTCCAGGTAGGAAAGGGCCTGGGGCGCCCGGGGGGTACGGGGGTTCACGGTCACCACGGTCAGGTTGCAGGGAATGACCGGTTCCAGGCCCTCGTCCAGGGGCAGGGGCAGCACGACGGTTTCCTCCGGGTCGCCGTAAAAATTGAAAGCGGACATGTAGTTTTGCAGCACGGTCTTTTTGTTCCAAAACTCCTCGTCGTCCGTATCCACATCCGCGTCCAGGATGGCGAAGTCGATGGCGTCCAGCCGCTTCATCAGCTTTTGGAACAGGGGGGTGTCAAAATCCAGGGTCTGCTTTTGCTGCTTTTGGTAGGCCACGTAGTTTTCCAGCACGTAGTCCAGCAGGGCGCCCTGGGCCGCGCCGCTGTCAAACAGCTTATAGTCCGGGTATTCCTCCGCGTAATCCTGGGCCCAGAGGTCCACAAAATCCAGCAGGTCCATCACGGTTTTGGGCATGTCCTCCTTGGTGAAGCCAAGTTCGGTCCAGATGTCGTTCTCAATCACGATCACCCGGCCGTCGATGGAAAGAGGCAGGGCGTACAGCTTGCCGTCCTTTTTGCAGGCTTCGGCCACGGCGGGATACATGGAAGCCACCGCGTCCGCCAGCTTTTCGCTCCCGCTCAGGTCCATGGCATACCCCTTGTCAATCAGGCGCTGAAGGGGGGAGTAATTGGTGTTCAAGTTCAGCACGTCCACCGCGTTTTCGCCGGAGACCATGGCGCTGGTGAAAGCCTCCAGGGTGTCGTAGTAATTGTTGGACGTGGTGACGGGGATTTCCGGATGGGCGGACATAAAGGCGTTGTGGGCGCGGGTATCATACCCGCCGTAAACGACGAGGGCCCCGGCCTCCAAGCCGGGCATGTCCAGCCCGCGCACGGCGAGGCCGGAGTAGTTGGCCTGGAAGTACATGCTGCCGCCCAGCAGGCCGAAAGCATCGCCGTTCCAGCCGCTGACCGGCAGATAGGCGCTGAGCTTTGCGGGAAGCTGCACCCCGGGCAGGCTGTACACCCTGGCATCGCTGGCGTAATAGGCCGTATCGTTGGAAGCCTGGTATTCAAGCCCGCAAATGTTGTCCCCCGGCAGTTCAAAAAGGATTGCGACCTCTTTGGTGGCGGGGTCAAAGGTGCAAAGGGAGGTGGGTTTGTACTTTTGCCGGTCGGAGTCCCAGCCGTTTTCATAGTCGAACACCACGCCCAGCATCAGGCCGTCCTTGTAGGGGGCCAGGCCGGTGATTTTTTTGCCGGAAAGGTCGTCTGCCGCCTTGCCCGTGGCAAGGTCCCAGGTGAAGATTTCCGGGGACTGGCTGCCCTGGCCATAATTGATGGCGGTGATGTAGAGAATGCCGTTTACCACATCCACGTCCATGGTTTGGGGCACGTCATACCCGCCCGTCTCGTCGCCGCCGTCGGAAGGCTTGAAAGCCTTGATGTCCAGCGTGCATTGCTCCGTGGGCTTGTAAGCCCCGGTTTCGTCCGTCAGGCGGGCGACCTTGCCGGAGTACAGGTCCAGGCCGTAGACAAAAGCCCCGTCTGAAAACAAACGGGTATAAATGGTAGGCACGCCTTGCGCCGCCTCTTCATCGGAATAGTAGGGATAGTTCCGCACGTTTTCCTGCACGGTTTCCGGCGCGGCCAGGTCTGGCGACCATTTTTCCACGCTTTTGTCCGTGAGCACATAAAGAACGTCGCCCAAGCTGGCGGCGCTGGAAACCTGCTTTTCGGCCTCTTTTTCTGGGTCGTTGTAACTGAGGGTGACGCCAAAGAGGTTGGCGTTCTTCGGCTCCGCGGCCAGGGCGGCGCCGGCGGTGAAGATCAATACAGCGGAAAGAAACAGGGAAACGGTTCGTTGAAAGCGATTCGGCATAAAGGGTCCTCCTTTCGCGCATAATCGCGCTAACTAAATAGACGATCGAGAGAAACGCATTGTTCCGCTTTCTGGAAAAAAAGGAACGAAAAGGGCAAAACCTTGAAAAAAAAAGACAAATAGTATATGATATGATACTGGAGTATTCCATCCGTCCTCAAGGAGGAAGCAACATGTCTGAAGACTGGAAATTTAGGCCGCATTCCCTCAGGCGGCCAGACAGCACCGAAATGTACCGGGAAAACGAGCCGCTGCTCAGGCCCGCCGCTTCCGGTTTGCTGAAGCGGCCTGAGATTGCCAGGCCCACCCGAGAGGCGGAAATGCCCCGGCCCCGGCTGGTGACCAATATTCCCATGCAGCCGCGAAGAGAACCCCAGGAGTACGCCCCGGCATACAGAAACCCGGAGGGCGCGGCGTATGGGGAACCCGCCTATCCGGCCCCGCCCCCCCAGGCCCCCGGGCGCTACGCCCAGGAGTATGGCGGGTACCAGGGCTATGCCCAGCCGTCTTACGCCCAGCAGCCCTATGACCAGCCGGGCTATACCCAGCCCCCTTACCCCCAGCCGACTTACGCCGCCTATGGCCAGCCGCAGCCCGCCCCGCAACAGCCCTATGGGCAGCCGCAGCCCTATGGCCAGCCCCAGGCTTACGCGCAACAGCAGCAGCTTTATGGGCAGCCGCCGCCCGCCCCGCAACAGCAGCCCTATCCCCAGCAACAGCCGCCCTATGCCCAGCCCTATCACGGCCAGGGCATGGCGCAGCCCGGGCCGGGGTATTACGCGTCCACGCCTCCGTGGCCGCCCTATTATCCCCCTTATGGCATGGCCCCCTACGGGCCGGGCTACGATGGGCAACCGGGTTATGGCGGGCAACCGCCCCAGCCCCCGCAGCCGGCCCCGGTCGCGCCCCCCCAGGAGAGCGCGCCCCTTCGGGCCATGCTGCAAACCGTGCCGCCCCAGGGCCTGGAAACCCAGCCCAGCCGGCCGCCCCAGCCCGCGCCGGAGCCGGCCCGGGAGCCCCAGGCCTACCCCACCCCCCAGGCTTATTACGCCCCGGAGAGAAAGCCCCCGGAGGACGCGCCCCGGTATGGAAGCGAGCCCGCGCCCTGGCCTTTTGCCGCAAAAGAAACGCCGGCGGAGGCCTTTGCCCCGCAGCGGGCCGCCTTTGCCCCGGCGGAGCCGGAAAAACCGCCGGAGGAGAAACTGACCTCCCCCTGGGCCTATCCGGTGCCCCAGGCCTATGACGCGCCGCAAACCGCCCATGAGGACAGCGCGGCCCGGCAACCCGCCCCTGTCCAGCCGGAGCCCCAGGCGCCCTGGAGCCCCGCGCCGGAAGCGCAAGCGCCTTGGGGAGCGCCCCCGCCCAAACAGGAGGAAGCCACGCCATGGACGGCGGAGGCCGCCTTCAAAGCCGCCAGGATCGACGACCCGGAGGACACCCTTCGGACCTGGGCGGTTCAGCCCCCGGAGGAATTGACCCGCCCGGCTGCCGAAGCCTACCAAAGCGGCGTGGCGGCCCATGCCCAGGCGGCGAAGGCCGCCGCCAAAGCCATCGTTTATGAAGAGCCCGCCTTTTCCTTTGACGCCGACGAGGACGACGACGAGATCGACGACCGGTTCCAGACCGCCCGGGCCATGCCGGAGCCTGCCGCCGTCCCCCTGGCGCTGGATACCCTGCGCACCGCCGGCGCGGCCAAAACGGATGGCGCCAAAGGCCGGGGGTGGCTGTTGGGCCTTTTGCCCCTGCTGCTGCTGCTCGGTTCCCTCAGCGCCCTGTTTTTTACCGGCACCGCCGACCCCGTGCTGATGCGCCTTGGCATTCCCACCTGGGAAGAGCTGACCGCCAAGAAGATTCCCCCGGAGGACCTGCCCGCCGTTTTCCAGGACGAAACCGCCCCCCCCGAGGACATGGCGGTGGGCCTCCAGGTGGGCCCTCCGGTTGATGGACAGGCCGGCCCCCAGGGCGAAGCCGTCGCGGCGGGGCTTGGCAGCGTCGCGGACAGCGCCCCAAAGGCCACCGCGCCGGTGACCGCCGCCAACAACGTGCCGGTGCTGAGCGCCTTCACCGTGGAAAACGCCGGCGGCATCGCCCCGGTCACCCTGGTGTTTACCATGCAAAGCAATAACGCGGTGGAGGATATTCGCCTGATGAAGGCCGGGGGCGAGGGCATCACCGCCCAGCGCACCAAGGCCCCCGCCGGAGACGGCCAGGTGTGGGAGTTTACCGTGCGCTTTGACAAGGCCTATACCGGCGACGTTCGCGCTATGCTCCGGGACAAAGACAACAACTGGCACGACAGCGGCCTCAGCTGCGCCGTAGAGATTGATTGACGGGACGGGGACGGGGGACGGGGACGTGCAAGGGACGCTGTCCCTTGCAATCCTGCCAGGGCTACGCCCTGGACCCTTCCTTGGACCGCGCTGCGCGCGATCCAAAAATGAAATGAATGAAAGACACGGGCCGGAGGCGACATACAGCTTCCGGCCCGATTTTTTGATTGGCTTCTTCAATTATTGATCCGTGGACCGTGCGCAGCACGGTCCCTAAAGGGTCCAGGGCATAGCCCAGGGCAGGGCCCCCACAGAGATCGTGGGCCCAGTGGGCCCTGCCCCAAAGGGGCAAGCGAGCGAGAGGTGGGGCTTGAGGCGAGCAGCCAAGCGGTAGCGACGGCTGCGATGACCGAAAGGCCGGAACAAGGGGTGCAGCCCCTAACGTTCCCATCTCGTCCCGTCCCCCCTACGCGCCTTCCAGCGCGGCTTTCAGCGCCTGGCGGGCGCGGCGTTCCAGCTTGGAGATCTGGGCCTGGGAAAGGAGCATCATTTCGGCGGTGCGCTGCTGGGTGTGGCATTCCAAAAACCGAAGGCGAATGAGGCGGGGCAGGGGCGCGGGGAGGCGGGCGATCACGTCCAGCAGCAGCACGTAGTCCACAAAGCGTTCCGCCCGGGCGTCCACGGCGGGCGGGGCGGGCTGGCCGGGCAGCTCGCCATCGGCGGAGCGGAGGGTTTGCATCCGCGCGTCGGCGGTGAGGGCCGCGCTCAGCTCGGCGGCGGGCAGGTTCAAGCCTTCCGCCAGCTCGTCCACGGTGGGCTCCCGTCCGGTGCGCAGGATCTCCTCCCGGCGCAGGGCGGCGGCCTGGCGCAGCAGCGCCCGGTCCGTGCGGGGCACGTGCATGGGGGCCGCCCGTTCGCAGGCCCGGCGCAGGTCGGAAAGCACCCTGGGCACCGCGTAGGTGGAAAAGCTGGCGCCAAAAGCCGGGTCAAACCGCACGGCGGCGGCCACCAGGGCCACGGTGGCTTCCCGCACCAGCTCGTCATAGGGCAGGCCCCGGCCCAGAAAGCGCTTGGCGCATAGGTGGGCCAGGCCCATGTGCTCCTCGGCCCGGATGGGCTCCGGCGAAAGGGCCGTTTCCGTTACGTCCATAGCGTCACCCGATTTCGTCCAGGGCCTGTTCCCGGGCAAGGCCCACCTCGCCGGTGACGTATTTGCGCATGGTAACGGTGGTGCCGTGGCCCAGGGCGCTGTCCACCTCCACGGCGTCCATGAAGGTCTGCATGACGCAAAAGCCCATGCCGCTGCGCTCCGCGCCGTCGCCGGTGGAATAGAAGGGCTGCATGGCCTGCTCCACATCCCCGATGCCGCAGCCCTCGTCGCGGATGACCACGGTCAGCACCCGGCGGTCCGAAAAATCGGCGTGGAGGTATACCGTGCCCACCTGCCCCTCTTTCAGGTCCCGGTAGCCGTGGACGATGGCGTTGGTCACCGCTTCGCTGACGGCGGTTTTGATGTCCGCCATTTCCGGCAGGGTGGGGTTCAGCTGCACCGCGAAGGCGGCCACCGCCACCCGGGCGAAGCTTTCGTTTTGCGGATAGGCCGAAAAGCTCAAATCCATCTGGTTGTTCATGCCCAAAGCCCTCCTTTCGCCCCGTCTTCCACGCGGATCACCCGGTGCATGCCGGTGAGCCGGAACAGCTTCACAATGGGCGGCTGCATGTTTTTCACGGTCAGGTCGCCGCCCCGGGCCTGCAAAACCCGCAGGCGGCCCAGCAGCACCCCGATGCCGGAAGAATCCATAAAAGTGAGGTTTTCCAGGTCCAGCACCATGTGGGTGATGGCAACGTCCTGCAAAATGTCGTCCAGCTGGGCGCGTATTTGGGGCGCCGTGTAATGGTCCAGCTCCCCCGCCAGCACCACCGTGACCGAGCCAGGAAGGGCTTTGGCTTGTTGCATCGGGCTTCCTCCCATCGATGAAATCTGTTACACCATTCGTGTATGCGTCACTCCTATCCTTTGCCGAAAAATGGGAGATTATGCGTGCCTGGCCAAATTCGTTCGCCTTTTTTTTCGGGCTTTTGGCAAAAGGGCCCAAAAGAAGCCAAAAGCAAGCGGAAACAGGGAAAAAACGATGGGGAAAAAGCCGCCCGGGTTGCGGGAAAAGGGCATTTATGGTATGGTAAGCGTATCGGTATGGAACGGAACCAAGGGCGTACCAAAGCGGAATAGGGGGAAAAACATGGGCGGGGTTCCTCTGATGAAAAACCGGCGAGCCCAAAACGCGGGCTATCTTCTGGCGCTGACGCTGCTTTTGTGCGTCGGCGGGTTTTTTCTGTATTACGGGCTGGAAAACCAGATGGTCATGAACTATGACGAGGCGCGGCACGGAATTAACGCCTATGAGATGATCCGCAACGACGACTATGTGACGCATACCTTTCAGGGCCAGCCGGACTACTGGAATTTAAAGCCGCCGCTTTCGTACTGGCTCATCGCGCTTTCCTACAAGCTGTTTGGGTACAGCGTGGCGGCCTTCCGGCTGGAGGGGACGGTGTCCATGCTGCTGCTGCTGCTGGCCGTGGCCCTGTGGACCCGAAAGCGCCACGGAAACCTTTGCAGCCTTTTGACGCTGCTGTTTCTGGTCATCAACCCGGTGCTGTACCGCACCCACGCTGGCCGGTCCGGAGACGCGGACGCGGTGTATCTGCTGTTTACCACCATCGGGCTGCTTTGTATGCTTTCCAGCGACCGGAACCTGCGCTGGCTTTATGGAACGGCCCTGGGGTTCGGCTTCGCCTTTATGGCCAAGGGCATGCACGCGGCCCTCATCCCCTTCATTTGTTTGCTGTATTTGTGCTTTACGGGGCAGATCAAACAACTTCGGGTGAAGCACTATGCGCTGCTGGTGTTTTTTGGCCTGCTGCCTATTGTGCCCTGGGCCGTTTTGCGCTACCAGCGGGACGGGCTGGAATTCTTTGTGAAAATGTTCACCACGGACGTGCAGGCCCGCATGGCCGCCGAGGTGGACGGCGTGGAAGGCCAGTGGTATTTCTTCCTGTGGCGGATTGTGAACAATCCGGTGGCCATCGGTTCCCTGCTGATGGCGGGGGCGGGGCTTTTCACGCTGCTGAAAAGGCGTTTGAGGCCCACCAAAGAGCACATCGGCCTGCTTTTGTGGATCGTGGCTCCCGTTTTGGTGTTTTCCTTTTCCGGCTACAAGCTGCACCACTACATTTTTCCCATGATGATGCCCCTGGCCATTGCCGCGGGCCTGACGGCGGCGGCCTTTTTCCGGGAGAAAAAGCGGGGCCCTGTGCTTGCGGTTTTTTGCGCGGCCCTGGGGCTGGCGGTGGGGCTGCAACTGGCCAATGATGTTTACGAGGCCACCCACAAAACCTCCAAAAGCTCTTACGAAATTGCCCTGGCCGATATGTTGGACCGGGATGTGGACAGCGGCAGGCACATGTACATCCAGTACAGCCCGAAGCTGACCAGGTGGGCCCAGAGCGACATGCTCGTGGCCCTGATGGAGGGCGACGTGGTTTGCAAAGACGGCGGCGTGGAAGGGTTTTTGCAGGACGAGGAGGACGCGCTGGTGGTGGTGAGCAAGGACTGCTTTGACCAGAGCCTGCTGGAGGAGTACCCGCTGTTTTATGAAAGCGTCTATCTCTATGTGCTGGAAAACTACTAAAAGGGGCGAACCCCGCCTCCCGTTTTCCCGGAAGGAGCGTTCCAGGATGAACCAAGACCTTCGGCCCCAAAGAATCCAATACACCGCCCTGTACCTGGCGTTGCTCATTGCGCTGCTGGCCCTTGGCGGCTATTTGCTGTGCGCCAATATCACCCTGCGGAACTTTGCCGACTGGGACGAGGCCCGCCACGCCGTGAACGCCTACGAGATGATCCGCAACGACGACTATGTCGTGCACACCTATCAGGACCAGACGGATTACTGGAACCTGAAACCGCCGCTGTCCTACTGGCTGATTGTGCTGGGCTACCGGGTGTTTGGCTATACCCAGCTGGCCGTGCGCTGGTACAGCATGCTGTCCGGGTTTTTCATCCTGGTTGTGTTCAGCCAGTGGGTGCGGCGGCGCAGCGGCGGCGCGGGCAGCCTGGTGACGCTGGGCCTGCTGGTGGCCTGCGATGTGATGTACGGCGTGCGCTTTGCCCGGTTTGGCGACCCGGACGCCATGTTTGTGCTGTTTTATGCCGCCGCCATGTTTTGCATGGTGGGCAGCGAAAAGGACCCCCGGCTTTTGTACGGCAGCGCGGCTTGCTTTGGCCTGTGCTTTATGCTGCGCAGCTGGCACGCGGCCACCATTCCTGTTACCTGCCTTGCGTATCTGCTTGTTACCGGCCAGCTGAAACGCCTGAGGGTGAAAAACTACCTGCTGCTGATTGCGCTGGGGCTGCTGCCCGTTTTGCCCTGGGCCGTGATGCGGTTTTTGCGGGACGGCGCCGCCTTCTTTACCCAAACCATCACCTACGACGTGGTATACCGGGCCACCACCGTGATGTTTGATTACTCCGGCGACCTTTTGTACTTTGTCCGGGCCATGCTGGCCCATCCGGCGGTGGTCATCGCCGGGGCCTTTTCCCTGGCGGGCCTTGTGTGGACGCTGATCAAAAACCGGCGGCTGTCCAAAAGCCAGATCGGGCTGCTGCTTTGGTTTGTGGTGCCCAACCTGATCTACCCCCTGGCCCAAACCAAGATCGACAAATACATCTTTCCCGCCATGTTCGCCCTGATGGCCACCGGGGGCATGGGCGCGGCGGTTTTGTTCCGGGAACTGCCCAGGCGTTCTTTGAAAACCGTTCTGGCTGTGGCGCTCACGGCGGCCTTTGGGGTGCTGACCGCCGGCAACCTGCAGGAAGTAAGCGGCATAACCGGGGTGTCCGGCCTGCGCAAAACCCTGGAGGACGGGCTGAACCGGGAGGACACCAGCGGCATGCACCTATACATTCAGCGCACCGCCGAGGACGCCGAGTGGCGGCAATCCGAAGTGCTCTACGCCGAGCTGCGGGGCGACATGCTCTGCAAGGAGGGCGGCCTTGAGGCCTTTGAAGAGGAAGAGGAGTCGGCCCTGCTGCTGGTGGAAAAGCTGGATTTTGACGAAACCCTGCTGGAAAGCTATCCCATTTATTATGAGGACACCAACGG
>JAVBTE010000074.1:0-9122 GCA_031556335.1 Eubacteriales bacterium
TCCGGGGCCACTTGCCCCTCAAGGCCGCTGTCGTCCATGGCCTGCTGGGCCGCTGCGATGGCATACTGCGTAAAGAGGTCTGTGCGGCGCACCTCGCTGAATTCCATGTACTTGGCGGGGTCAAAATCCTTCACCTCCGCCGCGATCTTCACCTTGAAATCCGTTGTATCAAAGCGGGTGATGAAGTCAATGCCGCAAACGCCCGCCGCGATGTTTCGCCAAAAGGACGGCACGTCGTTCCCCACCGGGGAAATGACGCCCATTCCTGTGACCGCAACCCTTTTCACGCGCTTCCCTCCCTTACATGTACAGGCCTCCGTCCACCTTGATCACCTCTCCGGTGATGTACGCGCCGCTGTCCGACGCCAAAAACACGGCCAGGCCCGCCACGTCCTCCGGCGTTCCCATTTTGCCCATGGGAATGCGGGTGAGGGCGGCCTCGGTCACCTTCTCCGGCAAAGCGGCGGTCATGTCCGTTTGAATGAACCCCGGCGCGATGGCGTTGCAGGTGATGCTTTTTCCCGCCAGTTCCCGGGCCACCGTTTTGGTCATGCCGATCATCCCGGCCTTGGCGGCGGCGTAGTTGCATTGCCCGGCGTTTCCCATCAGCCCCGCCACCGAAGAAATGTTGATGATCCGCCCGTTTTTTTTGCGCACAAAATGGGCGCATGCCTGCCGGATCATGTAAAACGCTCCGCTTAAATTGGTTCTGAGCACGTCGTCAAACTGCTCGGGGGCCATGGCCATGGCCAGCCCGTCTTTGGTGATGCCCGCGTTGTTCACAAGAATGTCCAGGCCCCCAAAGTCCGAAAGCACCCGGCCCATGGTCTCCTTCACCGCGTGAAAATCCCCCACATCGCAGGCATAGGCCCTGGCCTCGCACCCCAGCGCTTCAATTTGCTTTTTCGTTTCCTGGGCGGCCTCCGCGTTGCGCTCGTATACCAGCGCCACCTTCGCGCCTGCCCGCGCCATTTCCACGGCGATAGCCCGGCCAATTCCACGGCCCGCGCCGGTCACCAGCGCAATTTTATCCGTTAACATATCGTTTCTCCGTTCCACGCACGAAGGGTGCGCTCCAGGCTTTCCCCGTCCTCCACGTTCAGCGCGGCAGCCTCCGGCAGGGTTTTGCGAACGAAGCCGGAAAGGGTCCTGCCGGGGCCTACCTCCACAAAGGTGGTAACGCCTTCCGCCGCCATGTGCCGCAGGGTGTCCTGCCAGCGAACGGGGTGCGCCGCCTGCCGGGCCAGGGTTTCTTCGTAGGGCGGGGCGTAGGGCTTTGCCGTCAGGTTGGCAATCACCGGCATTCGGGGCGCGCCCAGGGGTACCTTGGCCAGATGGGTTTCTAGCGCGGCCTGGGCCCCCGCCATGTCCGGCGAATGGAACGCCCCGCTTACGGGCAGCGCAATGCCCCTGCCCCCCGCCTGCCGAACCTTTTCCGCCATTTCCGTCAGCTTGCCTTTGGGGCCCGCCACCACCAGCTGCCCCGGGCAGTTGTCGTTGACGGCATACAGCCCGCCCAGCCGGTCGCACAGGTCCTCTGCCGCTTCCTTCAAAAGCCCCACCACGGCCATCATGCCGCCGTCCCGCTTTTCCGCGCAGGCCTGCATGGCCTTCGCCCGCATGCACACCAGCTGAAACGCTTCCTCCATGGACAGCATGCCGGCAAAGCACAGCGCGGGAATTTCGCCCAGCGAAAAACCCGCCACGACCGCCGGAGCAATGCCCCGCTCCCGCAGCGCTTCCGCCGCCGCCAAGTCCACGCAAAAAAGGCAGGGCTGGGTGTTGAGGGTCAGGCTCAGCTCTTCTTTCGTTCCTTCAAAGCATTGTTTGCGCGTTCCCGGGCGAAGGCGCTCCGCCATGTCGAACACCGCTTTCGCGGCGGGGCTTGCCTCCTCCAGGGAGCGCCCCATGCCGGGGGCCTGGGCCCCTTGCCCCGCAAACAAAAACGCTACTTTACCCATTTCATCGCTCCGCTTAACACTTGCTGGGTCTCCGCCAATAATTGCTGAATGATCTCCGCAGCCGTCTGTTCTTCTTTCACCAAAGCGGCGATCTGCCCGGCCATAAAGCAGCCGGTTTTTTCGTCGCCTTCCCGGGCGGCCCGGCGCAGCGCCCCCGCGCCAAAGCGCTCCAGTTCTTCGTTGGAAACGGCGCTGTCGTATTCCTTTTGCAAAAACTCCTGGGTAAAGGGGTTTTTCAGCGCCCGCACCGGGTGCCCCAGGCGCTTGCCCGTGGTCATGGTGTCAATGTCCCTGGCAGCCAGCACCTTCCTTTTGTAGGCCGGATGAATGGTGCATTCCTCTGCCACCAAAAAGCGCGTGCCCATCTGCACCCCCGCCGCGCCCAGCATCATGGCCGCCGCCATGCCCCGGCCGTCGGCAATGCCGCCCGCCGCAATCACGGGCACGTCCACCGCGTCGCAAATTTGGGGCACCAGGGCCATGGTGGTAATGTCCCCTACATGCCCGCCCGATTCGCCGCCCTCGGCGATCACCGCGCAGGCGCCGCCCCGCAGCACCAGCTTGGCCACGGCCACGGAGGCCACCACCGGCACCACCCGGATGCCCGCCTCCAGCCAGGCTTTCATGTATTTTCCCGGAAGCCCCGCCCCCGTGGTTACCACGGGCACCCGCTCCTCCGCCACGCAGGCGGCCACTTCATCCACGTAGGGGCTCATCAGCATCACGTTTACGCCAAAGGGCTTTTCCGTCAGCGCGCGGGTTTTGCGGATCTCCTCCCGAAGCTGCGCGGCGTTCATGCTCATGGCCGACACAATGCCAAGCCCCCCCGCGTTGGACACTGCCGCCGCCAGGGAGGCGTCGGACACCCAGGCCATGCCTCCCTGAAGGACGGGGTAACGGATGCCCAGCAGTTCACAGACCGGCGAAACGATCATGCCTTTCCACCCGCTTGTTCAATATAAGAAACCAAATCGCCCACGGTTTTCATACCGGCGGAGGCTTCCAGGCTCACGCCAAAAACGTCCTCCAGGGTCATCAGCGCGTCCACGATGTCCAAAGAGTCCAGCTTCAGCGCCTCAAAGGTGGTTTCGGGGCCAATGGCCGCCGCGTCCGTTCCCGTTTTTTCCGCCAGCGCCGCCGCAACTTTTTCCAAAATCATGTGTTTTTTCCTCCTTCATAATGAACGATGCAGTCTGTGTGTATGGAAAAAAGCGAATCGCTTTTACCACCTGAGGGCTGCCGCGCCAGAGGTAAGGCCGCCGCCGAACGCGCACAAAACCAGCAGATCGCCTCTGCAAAGCCGGCCCTGCCGGTTCAGCTCATCCAGCAAAATGGGGATGCTGGCCGCCGAGGTATTGCCGTAGCGTCGCAGAATGGAGGGCACCCGCTCTTCCTCCACGTTCAGCCGGGCCCGGGCGGCGTCCAAAATGCGCTGGTTGGCCTGGTGCAGCAAAAAGAACCGCACATCTTCAAGCCCGGCGCCAATCTCCCCAAGCACCGCCTCCACGTCCCGGCAAACCGCGCCCACCGCGAAGCGGTAAATTTCCTGGCCGTTCATGTGAATGGCCTGTTTCTTTTGCGTTCCCGAAGCCGCGCCGGGAAAGCCGCTTTTCGTGCCGCCAATGGTGAGCAGCTCGTCGTTCCCCGCGGCCCACAGGCTGGTGGCCAACAGGCCCTCGCCTTCCACCAGCGCCACCGCCCCCGCGCCGTCGCCAAACAGCACGCATGTGGCCCGGTCCTCCCAGTCCACATGCTTCGAAAGGCATTCCGCCGCCACCAGCAGCACTTTCTTCGCCCGCTTTCTGGCAAAGAACCCCGCCACCACGTCCAGCGCGTACACAAACCCGGTGCACGCCGCGTTCACGTCAAAAGCCGGGCACCCTGCCCCCATCCGCTTTTGCACGGCGCAAGCAAGGGACGGCGTTACATCGTCCCCCTGCATGGTGGCGCACACAATCAGGTCCAGCTCCCGGGGGTCGATTCCCGCCTCATGAAGCGCCTTCTCCCCCGCCCTGGCCGCCAGCTCCGCCAGCGGTTCCGTGGTGCACACAAAGCGGCTTTCAATGCCTGTGCGGCTTTTGATCCACTCGTCCGAAGTATCCACCATCCGCGAAAGCTGCTGGTTGCTCAGCAAATACTCCGGCACGGCGCGGCCCGTGCCGACAATTTGAAAGCTGATAGAGCCCATCTCCTTTATGTTGCCGCCAGACCTCCGCCAATGGGCCGCCCGGCTTTTCTTTTTCAGGCTTTTATCGGTCTTTGGTCAATTTTCTGTCAAAATACAGATTCAGCTTTTCCATGCCTTTCAGCAAAGCCGCCTTCTCCGCCTCGTCCATGTCCCCGGCGATGTTTTTCACCATGCTCTCGTGAAAATGGTGATGAATGCGCTCCACCTTGCGCCCTACTTCCGTCAGGGTCAAAATGACGGCCCGGCCGTCGTCCGTGGCCCTGGTCTTGCTCAGCAGGCCTTTTTTCTCCAGCTTGTTCACCGCCACCGTCACCGTGGGCACGGTCAGCGACAATTCCTTGGCCGTCTCGCTTACCGTCCGGCCCGTTTCTCCGTCCATTCCCACCGCTTCCAGAAGGTGCATCTCGCCAATGGACAGGTTGAACGCCCCCATGCCCCGCAGCGTTTGCTCCTCCAGCTTCAGCACAGACCGGAAAGCGTTCACCAGCAGTTCATTCAGGCTTTCACAAAACGCATCCATCGGCGCCCTCCCGTTCTCGTTTCCAACGAAACAACCAGAGTATACCTCCATTTTATTAGTTTGTCAAACTAAATAAATTGAGGACATATTTTTGCCCCGGGAAGAAGCTTGCTCTCCCCGGGGCATCCCCACTATTTGCTGTGACTATTCCCTTTTTCCAAGCCTTGCGGAGATATCGCGGTTCAGCTTGGTCCGCCAGTTTTCCGTGTATGTTTTGGCGTTTTTGAGTAGCTCGTCGCAAAACCCGGCCACATCGTCGCCGGTAATGTCCAGAACGCGCTTGCCGTTTGCCGCGCCCTCCTCAAACAAATCAATCAGGCCATATTGTATTTTCAGCATGTCATAGCCGTCCCCCGCCGCGAACATCCACATATTTGCCTGAATTTTATCATACACGAACCGGTAGTCCTCCGGCAGGGCCTTGACCCGCGCCATCTGCGCTTTGTACTCCCGCTTGCTTTCGATCATTTTTTTGATATTGAAATAGTTGGACACTTACTCTGCCCCCTTCAATCCGTTGATTTTGGACGCGACAAACTCCCACTTTTCCCAAAACCGGCGCAGTTCCTGCCGCCCCACGGCGCTCAGCGCGTAAAACTTGCGGGGAGGGCCCATATCGGAAGGCCTCTTTTCCAAATCCACCAGCTTGTTTTTTTCAAGGCGCAACAAGATGGTGTAGACCGTTCCCTCCACCACGTCCGCAAACCCCAGCGCGTTCAGCCGCCGGGTAATTTCGTAGCCATAGGTCGGTTCCCGGCTGATGATTTCCAAAACACAGCCTTCCAGCACGCCTTTGAGCATTTCCGTCAGGTTTTCCAGCGCAATCACCCCTTGCTATTCATTCACACATATATCAAGTATTACTTACTACTGCTATATAGTAGTACAAAATAGCATGGTTGTCAATCGCAAACTGCCGTGTTCCAAAAATTTCTTGTACATTTACGTTGTTTTTTATTGCCTGGTATGATAGTATACCAGTATTATATAATGCGAGGTGATGATATGTCCTTGCAGTACGGGCTTCTTGGCCTGCTCACCTATTTTGACAGCACCGGTTACGACCTTAGCAAAGCCTTTGAGCATTCCCTCAACCATTTCTGGCACGCCCAGTCCAGCCAAATCTACCGGGAGCTTGACCGCATGGAACAGGGCGGATGGGTATCCTCCCGGAGCATTGTGCAAAACAAGCGGCCCAACAAGCGGCTTTATTCCATTACAAAAGAAGGGCGGGACGCGCTTACCCGCTGGCTTGCCGAAGGGCGTTTGGAGTTTGAAACCAACCACGAGCCCCTGCTGGTGCGCGTTTTCTTCGGCGCGGAGGACCCCGAGGTCACGCTTTGCCTTTTGAAGGCGTGCCGGGAAATGTGCTTGCAATCCATCAAGGCCCATAGCGAACCCATTGAGCGCAACATCGCCGCCTACGAAAACGCCATCCCCCAGGGCCGGGACAAAAGCCCTTACTGGAGGATGACGCTGGACTATGGCATGGCGCACACCCGGGCCACGGCGGAGTGGGCCGAACGCTGCATCCATTTGCTGGAAAAGGAGAGGTCCCAATGAACGTTTTATTGCTGTGCGACCGGGCCAGCGCCCCCTATCAGGAGCCGCTTTCCGCCCTTCTCTCCGGCGCGGGGCACCATGTAGAGTGCGCCGTTCTCAGCCGGGAATCCATCAAGCCCTGCCTGGGCTGCTTCGGATGCTGGCTGCAAACCCCGGGCATGTGCGTGCAGACCCGCGACGACGCCAACAAAACCGCGGCGCTGGTAATGCGCGCGGACGCGGTGATTCTGCTGTCCGAAATTGCCTTTGGCGGGTTCAGCGCCGACATCAAGGCCTTTCTGGACCGCTCCATTCAGAACATTCTGCCATACTTTGAAATCCGCCAGGGCGAAATGCACCACGCCATGCGCTATGACCGCTTTCCGGTATGGATCGCGGTGGGCTGCGGCGGCGAGACGGAAGACGAACGCCAAACCTTTTGCGAGCTTGCCGAGCGTAACGCCGTCAACATGCGCCCGCCAAAGCATTGGGCCCTGGCGGTGGAGGACGCTTCCGCTTTGCCGGCCGCAAGCCGGGCCATCTTGCAAGCATTGGAGGGCCAGCCATGAAGATCGCCGCCATCAACGGAAGCCCCAAAACCAAGGGCAGCCTTTCCGGCCTGATCCTTGAGCAGCTTGAACAACAATCCGGCGAACCCATCGCCTTATACCATGCCCTGGGGCTGACCCGGGAGGAAACGCCCCCGGAAACCCTCCTGGAGATGCTGAATGCCGACGCGCTCTTCGTTGTGTTTCCGCTGTACGTGGATGCGCTGCCCGCGCCGCTGGTTGAACTGCTGTCGCGGCTTGCCCGGGCGGCAAGGGACGATGTGCGCGGCATGTCACAAAGCCCCGTGGTCTACGCCGTGGTCAATTGCGGTTTTTATGAAGCCTCCCAAACCAAACTGGCGCTTGCCATGGTCCGGCACTTCGCCCGGCGGGCGGGGCTTGCCTTTGGGTATGGCGTGGGCATTGGCTGCGGCCCCATGCTTTCCTCCATGGGAAAGGACTGGTCGAAGGGCCTTGCCGCCGGCGTGCACGCTGTTTTGCGGACGCTGGCGGCGGACGCGCGCCAGGGGCTTTCCGGGCCGGACGTGTTTACCCGCCCCAAATTCCCCCGGGCGCTGTACAAAGGCGCGGCGCACATGGGCTGGCGGCGGCTGGCGGGCCAAAACGGGGTTCGGGGCCAGTTGCGGGCAAAGCCCTACGCATAAACCCCCGCACCGTCATTTTCCCAGTGGGGGGAAACCTCCGGGTAGCGGCGCGGCCTGGGCTTGGCGCGTGGATCGCTTCACGTGCTGAGGGTGATTCACTTCGCGCACGGCATGATCCCCCCTTCTATGGAATTAACATGCCAAAACGCACAGCCTGATGCCTACTTTGTATGTTCAGCATAATAAAGCCATGGGGCAGGTTCAGGCGCATGGCCCCCAGCAACCACTGCCGGCTTCCTCCGTCCGGCCCAGCACATAGCATGCGACAGCGCACATCAGTCGCAGATAGGTGTCGGCATAGGACAACCCTTGTTTCCCATCAGAAAAATGCAATGCGGTTTGCGCTATGGCCAGCACGGTTTCAAATTCCCCAAGGCACTGGAAGTATTTGGCGCGGTGATACGCGGCGTCCAACCTGGCCTGGGCCGGCAGCGCGATAAAATCCCCCGCCTTCAGCCAGCCTGGCGTCATGTCCGGGGCCATCGCCCCCAGGTACCCAACGGTGAGCGCCAGTTCCGCAAAGGCCTTTACATCGGCAAAGGCGGTCGTTTCCACCACCTCTTTCAAGAAGCCCTCTACTTCCTTATACAGCGGATAATTCCCCGTGCTGATGGCTGCCGCGATGGTCACCGGGGCGGCGTGGAGCCTGGCCGCGCCGCTTTCCCGAAGCCGCTCATAGCAGCGAACGCTTTGCGCAAAATCGCCCCGGGCGTAGGCCAGCCCGCCCTCGTAGTAGATGCGCGCGTTTTCCTCCTTGGCGGTGCGCAAAATGGCGCAAGGATCGTCCGCAGGCGGCAAGGCGGCAGTCGCCGCAAGGACGTACGCCTTTCAATCATTTTATCCCCATAATAGAGCAGTCGTTTGTTAAATGGACGATACATTGCAAAATATATTTTTTCAGGCTCAAAGGTTGCTTTATCTCCTCTCGTCAAGCTGGATGTCAAGGAACTAGACCAAGAGATTTTCGTTTTATCAAGACTAGGATTTTCCTGCCCAATTTGTTGATTATAGTATTCAACCATGCTACGCATTTTATTTATAAGAGTGATACGCGATTCATTATAAACCCAAACATCCCTGTTTGTGCTTATGCCTAAAGAGTGCGATGTAAAAACGCTCTCGCTTTTTGCGTCAAACTTCTTATCGCTTACAAGCGGAATAAACGACTGGAACGTCACGTTGCGCGTAGTAATCCAGTCGCCATACTCATTTGGCGTAATGCGTGTCTGTTCCATGTCAGGATTAAGGAATGTCTTTCGGTCATTGATGATTTTAAGTTTTTGTTTGCGGTCGAGATAGTCGCCAATGTCGCGATAGAGGATTTCAGCTTTTCCTTCAAACCCGTGCCGGTGAACAAGCAAGGTTATGGAGACGGGGGTGCGAGAGCCGCTACCAAATATTTTCCCTCCCTCTTTGCGCGACAATTCCCCACTTGTACGCTGATTCCCACGCAAGTTAAACACATAGATTTTATAGAACTCTTTTTCAATGGAGCGCCGGAAACCCGCTGTGCTTTCGCCATCAAGCCAACCGCCATTAGAAACAAATGCGACAATACCATCACCGCCGTGCAATCTGTCCGTGGCGTATCGGAATGCGCGAATGTAGCTATCATATAACGCTTTATTGAAATTCGCATTAGAAAGAGCAAGATATGTTGCTTCGATGTTTTTATCAAGTTTTGGGTAGGCACGATTA
>JAVBTE010000189.1:0-3197 GCA_031556335.1 Eubacteriales bacterium
CGCCCCCACCGCGTGAAACGCGGTGAATAAGGGGTTCAGGGCGTAGCCCTGAGCAGGGTGGTAGGGGCGGCAGCCCCTACGCGTCTCCGTTTCCTCTGCCCCCGTCCCCCTACTCGTCAATCTGGATGACCGCCACGGGGCAGGAGTGCTCCGCCTCGTGGGCGTCGGCGGCGTTTTGAGAGGTTACGGCGCCGTATACCTCCGCCAGGTTGTCCTCCGCCAGCCGGAACACCTCCGGGCAAATTTCGGTGCAAAGGCCGCAGCCGATGCAGCCTTCCCTTTCCAAGGTCGCTTTCATGGGTTTTCCTCCTGTTCCTGTATGGCGCAAGCTGGGTTCAATGCTTCAGCCTATGCCGGAAGGCGCGCGGACATGCACGTCAGTCCAAAATGTTTCCGGTCACCGAAAGGGTGACCACCTGCCAGGGAATCATCTTCCCGCTGCGCTGCAAGGCGGATTTCACCGCCTGCTCGATGCCGCCGCAGCAAGGCACCTCCATGCGAACCACAGTAACGGACTGGATGTCGTTGGCCATCAAAATCGCCGTCAGCTTTTCGCTGTAATCCACGTCGTCCAGCTTGGGGCAGCCAATGAGGGTGATTTTCTTGCGCATGAAGTCCTCGTGGAAGTTGGCGTGGGCATAGGCCGCGCAGTCCGCGGCAATCAGCAGGTTCGCACCCTGAAAAGAGGGGGCGTTTACCGGCACCAGCTGGATTTGGACAGGCCACTGGTTCAGGCGGCTTTGAAAAACAGGGGCGGGGGAGACGGCCTTGGGGGCCTCGGCATCCGCCGCTTCCCGCAGGGCCCGGGCATGGGTGCCGGGGCAGCCGCAGGGCAGGGGCGGTTGGGCGGCGGCTTCGGCCTTGCCCATGCGCTTTTGCACCTCGGCCTCATCGTAGGCCAGGGCTTCCCGTTCTTCAAACGTGATGGCCCCGGTGGGGCACACAGGCAGGCAGTTGCCCAGCCCGTCGCAATAATCGTCCCGGATCAGTTTGGCCTTGCCGTTCTCCAGTTGAATGGCGCCCTCATGGCAGGCGGACACGCAAAGGCCGCAGCCGTTGCATTTTTCTTCGTTGATGTGAATGATTTGGCGTATCATCGCGTTTCCCTCCCGATTGCTTTTTGCAGGATCAGCATATCATGGCCGCCGGGAAAATTCCGTGGCAAAAACAACGGAAATCAAAAAGAAAATGATTTTGACGGACGCATTGCCGAAAGACGGCGAATCGGCTATAATCAGGACAAAATTCGCTGACGAGGAGAAGAAAAGATGGATCGTTCAAAGGTGGATCAGCTTTTGGAAGGCCTGACCGGGGACGGCAAGGCGTGCGTTTCAGAAATGGTGGCCTATATGCGGCGGAACTACCCCAATCTGGAGGAGGTCGTCTCCTTTCAAATGCCCACGTATAAGCTGGGCACCGGAAAAGACCGCAATTACATCGCCTTCAGCCCGGCCGCGAAGCACTTTTCGCTGCACACCATGGACTTTGACTACATCGAAACCTTAAAAACCCGGCTTCAAAAGCCGGGCAAGGGAAAAGGCTGCGTCAATGTGGCCTTTGGCGACGAGGAAGGCAAGAAGGTGCTGCTGGAAGCCGTTTCGGACATTGTAAAGCGGTCGGAACAGTAAAAAAACAGCGGGCGGGAAGGCCGTGTATACAAAGCAACCGGACTATGCTAAAATGCAGATATTGATGTGATTTTGAAGAATGGACGGGAAACCCCATGAGAAGAAAAGAGCGGGAAATTCAAGATTTTGACGAGATCGTGGAGGCGCTTCGCCGGGCGGATACCATTCGCCTGGGTCTGAACGGCCCGGAATACCCCTATGTGGTGCCGCTGTCCTTTGGCTTTGAGGTGGCGGACGGAAAGATCGCGGTGTACATCCACGGGGCCAAGGAGGGCCTGAAGCACGACCTGATGGCCCGGGACAACCGGGTGTGCGTAGAGGCGGATACCTGCGAGAGGTTTGTAGACCTTGGGAACGATGTGACCACGGCCTACGAAAGCGTGATCGGCTTTGGCGAAATTGAAAAGCTGACAAGCGAGGCGGACATGCGCAAAGGGCTGGACCTGATCCTGGAGCATTGCGGTTTTCCGGGATATCCCTATGAGGCGGGGGTTTTGAAGGTGCTGACGGTGCACCGGATTGTGCTGAGCCGGGTAACGGGAAAGCGCAACAAACAATAAACGCAAACGTGCGAAAGGGGGCGACCGGGTGATTCGGCTGGAAAAGAACGGGGCAGTGGCGGACATTGCACTGCTTGGCGCGGAAATGCGCCGCTATGCCACATCCCAGGGCAAGGAGCGCCTGTGGAGCGGCGACGAGGCCGTGTGGAAAAGCGTCGCGCCGGTGCTGTTTCCCACCATTGGGGCGGTAAAGGACGGACGGGTGCGGATTGCGGGCCAGGAATACGAAACGCCGCGCCACGGGTTCGCACGGCAAATGGAGTTTGAGGTGGCGGCGCAGGGGGATGATTTCTGCTGCCTGGAGATTCGGGAAACGCCGGAAACCCTGGCGGTGTACCCGTTCCCGTTCAGCCTTGCGGTCACCCACCGGTTGGTGTCCGGCGGCTTTGTGACGGAATACGCGGTGGAGAACCACGGGGATCAGACCATGCCCTTTACCATTGGCGGGCATCCGGGCTTTGCCTGCCCCATGAACGACGGGGAAGCTTTTTCGGACTATGTGGTGCGCTTTGAAAAGCCGGAGACCGGCAAGGCGCTGGTTTGCATGCCCGACGGCCTGATGCGTGAGGAGGAAACCATTCCCCTGGGCGCGGACCGGCGGACCCTTGCCCTGGATTATCAGGATTTTGACCGGCGGGACACCTTTATCTTTCCGGGCGTCGAAAGCCGTAGCGTGGAGCTTGTGCACCGCGCGACAGGCAAAGGCCTGCGCTTCTCCTTCCCCCAAAGCACCACGCTGGCCGTGTGGACCAAACCGGACGCCCATGCTCCCTATGTGTGCTTGGAACCCTGGATTGGCCTGCCCGCCTTTGAAGGCGAAACCGGCAATTTTGAGGACAAGCCCTATCACCTGGACCTGCTTCCCGGCCAAAGATTTCGCACCTGGTACCAGGTGGACGTGATGGATTGACGGAGACGGGGGAGACGGGGGAGACGAGGGAGACGAGGGAGACGGGGGAGACGGCAAGGGCGCTGGCCTTGCAACCCCCCACGGGCAAGGCCCCAGGAC
>JAVBTE010000152.1:0-40594 GCA_031556335.1 Eubacteriales bacterium
CTGGACATAACGGAAAGTGTCAAATTTGAGGCTGTCCTTCACAACCAACACCGTTTTGACCTGGGTGTCGAGCACGGAAACCCTCACGGAGAGGAAGTTTTCGTCAATCATGTTCATGAGCTTGTGGAAAGCATGCTGGCCGGCGGCATTTCTTTTATCGGGAAGCCTATTGAAGAAATGAACAAAGAAGAAAAGACCCGCTTGATAGAATTTCTCGATCGGAAAGGCGTGTTTTTGATTACAAAATCCGGAGAAAAAGTTTGCGATGCGCTGGGCATCACAAAATATACTTTCTACCAAATGCTGGAAACGGTGCGCAAAAACGGCAACGGCGTAGCCCCCGAACCCCACGATTCGGGCGTTGCCGAGAACTCGGTCGCATACATCCCTTGATCCCAGGCCGGTATGTGGCCATAGCAAAAAAAGGTTCAGAAAGGACAGTTGCGGGAGATGGACGTGTACCAAAGGCTGCAGGAGCTTCAAATTACATTGCCTACGCCCCCGCCCCTTGCCGGGCTTTACCAACCGGTAAAACGGGTGGGAAACATGCTGTATGTTTCCGGCCAGGGCCCCACGGAGAACGGCGCCCCCTTGGTGTCCGGCAAGGTGGGCCGGGAGCGCACCGTTCAAGACGGGCAATATGCGGCCCGCCTTTGCGCGCTGAATGCGCTGAGCGTATTGCACCAATATCTGGGCGATTTAAATGAAATCAAATCGGTTGTGAAGCTGCTGGCGTTTGTCGCCAGCGCGGAAGGGTTTGGCCGGCAGCCGGAGGTCGCCAACGGCGCGTCTCAATTGTTGCTGGAGATCTTCGGCCCAGAGCGGGGCGTGGGCGCACGGTCGGCCATCGGCACGAACGAGCTGCCGGGGGGCATAACGGTGGAAATTGAATTCATTTTTGAGCTTGAAACGGCAGGGGAAAGCGAAGCGGAAGCGTTGCACAAGGGCCCGGTTGCAAGGGTTCAAAGATAAAACGAAGAAAATTGGAGGAACAGACCGGTGAAAATGATGATTGACGGCAAGCGCGTTGACGCAAAAGACAACGCCACCATTCAGGTGCTGAATTCCGCGACGCAGGAGTTCATCGATACTGTGCCCGCGGCGACGGAAGAGGACGTCCGCAAAGCGATTGCGGCGGCGCAGGAAGGCAAAAAGGTCTGGGGCGACACGCCCCAGTACAAGCGCAGCGAGCTCTTGGTAAAGTGCGCGGACGCGATTGATCAAAACCTGGAAGCGCTCGCCCGCACCCTTACCACGGAAATGGGAAAAGTCATTTCCGAGGCCAGGGCGGAAGTCGATTGCGCCGCGCAAATTTTCCGCGGCTTTGCGGAAATGGCAAACCATTTTTATGGACAAACCATGTCGGAATTTCAAAAAGGTTCGGAGACAGACATTATCTTCACCAAGCATGAACCCCTGGGTGTTGTGGCCTGTATCACGCCGTTTAATTACCCGGCGGAGCTTTGCTACCATAAGGTCGCGGCGGCGCTGGCGGTGGGAAACGCCGTCATTATTAAGCCCGCGACGGATAATCCGCTGACGGTCATGCGTATCGCCGAGCTTTGCTGGGAAGCGGGCGTGCCGGGCAACGTGCTGCAGGTCGTCACCGGCCAGGGCCAAAAGATCGGAAGGATATTGGCGGAGGCCGAGGGCATCGACAAGATCAGCCTGACCGGCAGCACGGAGGTCGGCGTCGAGGTCGCGACCCTTGCGGCAAAAACGCTGAAGCACCTTTCCCTGGAGCTGGGCGGCAACGATCCGTTCATCGTATTCGAGGATGCGGATATGGACCTCGCTGTGGCCGAAGCGGTGGCCAGCCGTCTGAAGAACGCCGGACAGACATGCGTCGCGTCCAAGCGCTTCATCGTGCAAAATACGGTGATCAACGAGTTTACTGAAAAAGTCGTAGACAGTCTGAAAAAAATCAAACTGGGCAGCCCCCTTAGTGAGGATACGCAGCTTGGGTCCCTCATCAACGTAAAAGCCGCCCAGCGGGTGCTTGAGCAGGTGAGACATACCGTGGCGCAAGGCGCAAAGTGCATATACGGCGGCAACGTGTATGACCAAAGCTATTTCGAGCCCACGGTGCTTACCGGCGTTACAAAAGATATGGATATCGCGGTGGGCCTGGAAGTGTTTGGCCCGGTCTTTCCGATCATTGGGTTTGACACGTTTGATGAGGCGATCGAAATTGCCAATCATACGCCGTTTGGGTTGCAGTCGGGCGTCATGACCAAGGATTCCTCAAAGGCGATCAGAGCGGCATCCAAGATCAAAGCCGGCGCGGTTGTCATCAATGGTTCTGGCAATTACCGCAACATCGACCAACCGTTCGGCGGCGTCAAAATGAGCGGCATGGGCAGGGAAGGCGTCAGCTGCACACTGGCGGAGATGACCCAACCCAAATCGTATGTTTTGAAAAAAATTATGGGAGACAACTAGCGCGATAAAAATGGAGCGCCGGTTGCGTTGCATTTGTGAGACGATTGGAGTTTTCAAATGTCATTAGTCCTTCATGAGGTGCGCAAGTCGTACGGAAATGCCGAGGTTTTGCGCGGCGTAAGCCTGGAGGCCGAGTATGGTCAGGTGGTGGCGATCGTCGGGGCGAACGGCGCCGGCAAGTCTACATTGATCAAAATTCTGGCAGGGGCTGTTCCCAAGGACTCGGGAAGCCTTGAACTGGATGGCCAACCCCTTGAGCTGAAAGAACCGCGTGACGCCATCCGGCAGGGGATTTGCACGGTATATCAGGAGCTGTCTGTGGTGACGGAGCTGTCGGTTGCGGAGAACCTGCTGATGGGCGTTCTGCCAAAGCGCCGGGGGTTGATCGACTGGAGCGCCGCCCGCGCGCGGGCCAAGGAAATACTCACGTCGGTTGGTTTTGACGCCATTGACACAGCGGCGAAAATACGCGATCTATCCATTGCCAAGCAGCAGATGGTCGAAATCGCAAAAGCGCTGGTTTCCAAGCCAAGGATTCTGGTGCTGGACGAGCCGTCCGCGGTGCTGTCCGGCTCCGACCTGGATTCCCTCTATGCCCTAGTGGGCAAGCTGCGCGAGCAGGGAACCCTGGTTTTGTATGTATCGCATCGGCTTCAAGAGGTGCTGGATCTGGCGGACAGGATCGTCGTCATGAAGGACGGCTACTTTGTCGCCGAGCTGGACCCCAAGGAAGCCACCGAAGATGACATCATCACCTTGATGGCCGGCCGCCAGATCGAAGCCATCTACCCCGACCGGCGCGAGGGGTTTGGGGGACCGACGTTGGCGGTGGAGGGATTGAGCCGCGCCGGCGAGTTTGACGATGTAAGCCTTCAACTGCGGGCGGGCGAGATTCTGTCGATCTTTGGCCTGGTTGGATCGGGGCGCAGCGAGCTGGTCGAAACGATTTTTGGCGCACGTCGGCCCCATGGCGGTTCCATCTCCATCGGCGGCGTGGTCAAGCGTTTCAAAGCCCCCGCCAGGGCGATCAAAACCGGCCTGGCCCTGGTCACGGAGAACCGGCAACGCACCGGGCTGGTGTTGGGGCTGAAGGTGTGCGAAAACATCAACCTGGCGACCATGCACGGGCTGTTGCTCTCCATGGCCCGGCGTCGCTCCAATTCAGAGAAGATGATCAGCGAGCTGTCGATCCAGCCGAAGCAATGCAGAAGCATGGCGGCATGGCAGCTGTCTGGCGGCAACCAGCAGAAGGTTGTCATTTCCAAGTGGTTGCTGACCAACCCGTCCATTTTGATTCTGGACGAACCGACCCGCGGCGTGGATATGGCCACCCGGGTGGATATCTACCAGAAGATTGACGAACTCGCCGCCAAGGGCATTTCCATTCTGATGGTCTCTTCCGACCTGACGGAGGCGATCTCCATGGCGGACCGGGTACTGGTGATGCGGAACGGGCGGGTTATGAAAGAGCTGGACGCGGCAAAAACCAGCGAAGACGAAGTATTGGCATACGCGATTGGAGGCCATGTATGAGTGAAATAAACCCTGTGGACAAGACTCCCCTTCAGACCCGGTCTGTGACGGTCCGGCGGGGCCGGCTGATGATCGCCGGTAAAGACGTGACCATGCCCCTCATCCTTTTCCTGGTGGTCATCGCGCTGGCCCTTGTCGCAAGCCCGCTGACCAACGGCGTGTTTTTCACCGGGAACAACCTCACCAACCTGATGCGGCAGATGACGATCACCGGGTTGCTGTCCCTTGGCATGCTCTTTGTAATCCTGACCGGGGGCATCGACCTTTCGGTGGGCTCCGTGGTTGGTTTCTCGGCGATCCTCGCAGCGGGCGCCACGGTAAACTGGGGCTTCCCGGTATGGGTGTCGTTCCTTTTGGGCATCGCCGCCGGGGCCAGCTGGGGCCTGATCAGCGGTTCTCTCGTCGCATGGTTCAAGCTGGCGCCCTTTGTGGTCACCCTGGCCATGATGACGTTTATTCGCGGCCTGACGTATGTCTACTCCGAAATCGCCATCAGCGCCCGAACGGTTTCCAGCTTCACCGCGCTGGGTTCGGCGGTGGTCCTGGGGGTTCCGGTATCGACCATGATCATGGCGGTGTTCTTCGGTCTTGGCGCGGTGTTCCTGAACCGCACGCCCCTGGGGCGCAGCACCATCGCCATCGGCGGAAACGCCGAAACCGTGCGCCTGGCTGGGATATCGGTGGTGAAGGGCATCATTACGGCATATGTCATCTCCGGCATTTGCTCCGGAGTCGGCGGTATTTTGCTTGCTTCGCGGTTGGGCAACGTGCAGCCGTCCCTGGGCGATTCATACGAGCTGGACGCCATCGCCGCCTGCGTCATCGGTGGGGCTAACCTGGCTGGGGGAAAAGGTACCGTTCAGGGGACGGTTATGGGGGTTCTCATTCTGGCGGTCATGAACAACCTGCTGTCATTGCGCAACGTGGAGCCGTATTGGCAGTGGGTACTCAAGGGCGTGATCATCGTTGCGGTGGTCCTGCTGCACTCTCGCTCTCAAAAGCGAGGGTAACCATGGCGTAATGCCGGCTGCGGGGCGTACCACCCGTACAAGCCGCAACAGGCATGAAATGCAATAAAAAAATATGGGAGGGTAAACATGAAAAAGCACGCAAAAATGACAATGGCGATTCTTCTCTGTCTCGCAATGCTCATCGGCACCACCGCCTTCGCTGCATCGACCGATAAGAAGATCACCATAGGCATGGCCAACCTTGCCTTGGGGGACTACTTCACCGGAATGCGCAACGCGGTCGTCACAGCGGGCGAGGCGCTCGGCTGGACCGTCATCGCGACCAATGCGGATGGCGACGACGCCAAACTGGTAGCGGATGTGGAAAACTTCATCGCACAGGGTGTGGACGGCATCATTATCTCAGGCGCCTGGTTCAACGACATTCCGGCGGCGCTGGATGCGGCTGAAGCGGCAAAGATCCCCGTAGTGCTTGTGGACCGTATGTTCGACTCCCAAAACTTCACTGCGTGGGTAGGCCCGGATAACGAATTCATGGGCGAGCAGATCGGCAAGTATATCGTTTCGCAGCTGCCGGCTGGCGGCACCGCGGTGATCATTCGCGGCGGCCCGCCGGAGAACACCATCGGCATTAACCGCACCAAGGGCGTTACCACGGCCCTCACAGCTGCCGGCAATTTCACAATCGAGGTATCCCCCGATTTCGGCAACTGGTCTACGGACGGCGGCAAGGCGGCCATGGAGAACATGCTGGCAAGGTTTTCGAAGATTGACGTTGTTTTCTGCGAAAATGACTCCATGAGCTTCGGCGCTCAATCCGCCGCCGCAGACGCGGGCCGTTCCGCTGAAATGTTCTTCAGCGGAATCGACGGCGCTAACCCTGCGATTCTGGCAATTCTGGAAGGCGGAAATTACAAGGCCACGGGCCACAACGACGCCAATGTGATCGGCGCCGAGGGTGTTGCCGTGATGGCGCGTATTCTTGCGGGCGAGGCTTTCGACAAGATCAACGTGATGGATTCGCCCATCATTACAATCGAGAATGCGGAGCAGTACAAAGACGCGGGCAAGTGGGAGTAATTCACACCACGAAACCAGGAACAGTTGATTCGGGCGCCTTGCTTTTGCAAGGCGCCCCATTTCGTTGTTTTCTATTTTGTGGCTGTTCGGATCGGGCTTGAGACAGGGCGCCCCGCCGCTGTTACCGATTCCGTGAAGAGCCGCTTTGAGAGAATTGGTTTTTCAATGCACCTGGCCGCGTAGGTGGAAAGGGACGTGCCCGTTCGCATGTCAAAGCTTTTCACAGCCTTGATCAGCCCCACCGCGCCGATGGAGATGAGGTCGTCAAAGGTGTGGCCCGGCACCTTGTATTTGCGGGCGATGTGCACCACCAGCCGCATGTTGTGCTCAATCAGCTTCTGGCGGGCGGCGTCGTCGCCCTCCCGCATCTGCATCAGGGCTTCCCGTTCTTCCTTGGGGGATAGGGGTTTCTTAAAGCTCTGCTGCCCGGAAATGTAGCCCAGCAGAAAAAGGCAATCTCGAACCAGCCATAGCAAAAATGCCGCCAACATGCCATCGCCTCCCATATGGGAAGGTATGCGGGGAAAGCATGGCCATATTCACTTGTCCCCATGTCGATTTGTGTGATATAATGATCGATAAGACTATTGTTGCCCCTGGGGGCGTGGGTCGATGGATGGCGGCGGGAGGACGGGTGGGCGCATGGGCAAGGCACGGAAGCGGAAGCCACGGTACCAGCGGTTTACCAACCGGGAAGTAAGCTGGCTGCAGTTTAACGCGCGGGTGCAGATGGAGGCGGATAATCCGGACAATCCGCTTTTGGAGCGCGCCAAGTTTTTGGCCATTGTCACCTCAAACCTGGACGAATTTATGCAGGTGCGCTATCACGGCATTCGGGAGGCGGCCCACCTTCAAAACGCCGGGAAAAAGCCGCTGGGCGGCGGTTCCGCCAGGAACCTGTACCGGCGGGTGAACAAAGAGATCCTGCACCAACAGAATTTGCAATACATGCTGTTTGAGGGCATCCGCAGCGAGCTGTACCTGCAGGGGGTGCAGCTGTATCCCATCTTCACCCTGACCGAGGCCATGGGAAAGCGGGAAACCGAAATTTTCAAAACGGAGATCAAGCCCAACCTGCGCCAGCTTTCCAAGGACGAGGTTCTGCAGCAAAAGCAGCTGCACCTGATGGTGAAGCTGTTCAGCCCCCGGCGGAAGGAAACCCGCTTCGCCACGCTGGCCCTGCCCACGGCGCTGCCCCGGCTGTATGAGCTGACCTCGGAGAAGGGCGTGCATATGCTAATCCGCCTGGAGGACATCGTGCGCCATCATCTGCCCCAGCTGTTCCCCAAGGAGCAGGTGGAGCAGGCCGCCACCTTCCGCATTTTGCGCAACCAGGATTTTCCCTTGGGGGAGGACCGCCAGGCGGGCCTGCCCGGCCTGGTGCGGGAAATGCTGCGCAAGCGCCGCACAGGCCAGGTGATGCGCCTGGAGGCGGAGGAGCGCATGCCCGAGGAAATGCTGCTGATGCTGATGCAGCGCTTTGGACTTCAGCGGGAGCAGCGCTACCGGGTCACGGGGCCGCTGGATTTGAATAAGCTGATGATGAACCTGTATGGGCAGATCACCCGACCGGACCTGAAATACATGCCCGCGGAACCGGTGCTGGAAACCCAGCTGATGGAAGAGGACGTGTTTGCGCGCATTGCCAGGAAGGATTATTTGCTCTACCATCCCTATCACAGCTTTGCCCCGGTGGCCCATCTTTTGCAAAAGGCCGCCAAAGACCCGGCGGTGAAGGCCATCAAACAGACGCTGTACCGGGTGTCCAGCAACAGCCCCATTGTGGAGGCCCTGGCGGAGGCGGCGGAGGGCGGCAAGCGGGTGGTGGTGGTGTTTGAGGCCCAGGCCCGCTTTGATGAGGAGAACAATCTGTTCTGGGGCGAGCGGCTGCAAAAGGCGGGCTGCCAGGTGATCTTTGGCCTGCCGGACCTGAAAACCCACAGCAAAATCACACTGATCGAGCGGGAGGAAAACGGCAAGATCAAGCGCTATCTGCACTTGGCCACGGGGAACTATCACGATGTGACCGCCAAACTGTATACGGACATGGGGCTGATCACCGCCAACGTCCGGCTGGGCCTGGACGCCCACCGCTTTTTTACCCAGGTGGAGGGCGGCCCCGCCTTGCCCATGGAGGCGCTGGTGAAGGCCCCGGAGGCGCTGAAACAAAAGCTGCTTTCCCTCATTGCCAGGGAGGCCGCCCACGCGATGGCGGGAAGGCCGGCGGGGATTCTTGCCAAAATGAACTCCCTGCAGGACAAAGACGTCATCGAGGCGCTGTACGGCGCAAGCCAGGCGGGGGTTCCGGTGCGGCTGATTGTGCGGGGCATCTGTTGCCTGGTGCCGCGGCTGCCCGGAATCAGCGAAAACATCCGGGTGCGTTCCATTGTGGGGCGGCATCTGGAACACGCAAGGGCCTTTGTGTTTGAAAACGGCGGGGCCGGAGAAGCCTATCTTTCCTCGGCGGACTGGATGGTTCGCAACCTGGAAAAACGGGTGGAGCTGATGTTTCCGGTGAAAAACCCCCGGCTTCGGCGGGCGGTGGAAAACGTGCTGTGGCTGCAGTGGCGCGACACGGAAAAGGCCTGGCAGAAACAGCCGGACGGCTCCTATGTGCGCAGAAGCCCCGACGGCGGGGAGCGGATGAACGCCCAGGAGGAGCTGCTGAAAAATATTCGCGGCGTTTTGGGGGCAAAGGTGGTGCCAGAGACGGCGCAAAGCGCGGAGTAGCCCTATTTTGGCTCCGCGGAACGCGGCGCCCGGCAGGCAGCGAGGGCCCCGCGCCGGAAAGGCGGAAGACAATGAAGGATTCCGATTGGAAAGAGTTTGTGCGGGAGGACCGGGAAGCGGTGCTGGCCCGGGACCCGGCGGCCAAAAGCATGACCGAGGTGCGGCTGTGCTATCCGGGGCTGCAGGCCTTAAAGGCCCACCGCAGGGCCCACGAGCTATACAAGCGGGGGCATATCCTGCTGGCCCGGATGCTAAGCCAGCGGGCCCGGCATAAAACAGGCATCGAGATCCACCCCGGGGCGGAGATTGGCCGCCGGGTGTTCATCGATCACGGGGACGGCGTGGTGATCGGCGAAACCACCATCATCGGCGACGATGTAACCATCTACCAGGGGGTGACCCTGGGGGGCACGGGCAAGGATACGGGCAAGCGGCACCCCACCATCGGCAACGGCGTTACCATCGGCGCGGGGGCCAAGGTGCTGGGGCCCATCCGCATCGGCGACAACTGCAAGGTGGGGGCCGGGGCCATCGTTTTGAAGGATGTGCCAAGCAACTGCACTGTGGTGGGCAACCCGGGCCGGGTGGTGAAGAAGGACAAAGCCCCGGAAAAGGGCGAGGTGGACCTGGACCAGGTGAACCTGCCCGACCCCATGCTGGAGCGCATGGAGGCCCTGGTAAGCCGCCTCACCACCCTGGAAAGGTGCCTGGCCCGGCACGCCCAGCGCCTGGGCTGCGACGACTGCGAGGACAAAATGAACGGCGGTCCCTGCACGGGGCCTTCGCCCTTGGCGGCGGACCCCTTTGACGAGCCGGAAGAGCTGCCCCATCCATAGCGAAATGAAGGAGGAACATACGTGCAGATTTTCAACAGCATGACCCGCAAAAAGGAAGAGCTGAAACCCATTCAACCGGGCAAGGTGGGCATTTACGCCTGCGGCCCTACGGTATACAATTTTTTCCACATCGGCAACGCCCGGCCTTTCATTGTGTTTGACGTGCTGCGCCGCTACCTGGAACACCGGGGCTATGAGGTCACCTTTGTGCAGAACTTTACCGATATTGACGACAAGATGATCAAACGGGCCAAGGAGGACGGCGCCACCGTTCAGGATGTGGCCGACCGCTTCATCAGGGAATACTTTGTGGATGCCCAGGCGCTGGGCATCCGGCCCGCCACGGTGCACCCACGGGCCACGGAGCACATTCCCCAGATCATCGCCATCATCGAAACGCTGCTGAAAAAGGGCCTGGCCTATGAAAGCGCCGGGGACGTGTATTACCGGGTGAAGGCGTTTCCGGAATACGGGTGCCTGTGCGGCCAAAACCTGGAGGATTTGGCCTCCGGGGCCAGGGTCAGCGTGGACGAGCAGAAGGAAGACCCCCTGGATTTTGCCCTCTGGAAGGCCCAAAAGCCCGGGGAACCCGCCTGGGACAGCCCCTGGGGCCCTGGCAGGCCAGGCTGGCACATCGAGTGCTCCGCCATGTCCACCACCTATTTGGGGGACACCTTTGACATCCACTGCGGCGGCAAAGACCTGCTGTTTCCGCACCACGAAAACGAGATCGCCCAAACCAGCGGGGCCACGGGCAAGCCCTATGTGCACTACTGGATGCACAACGGTTTCATCAACATTGACAACGAAAAGATGAGCAAGTCCAAGGGCAATTTCTTCACGGTGCGGGACATCGCCAAGCAGTACGACCTGGAAGCGGTGCGGATGTTCATGCTCTCCGCCCACTACCGCAGCCCCGTCAACTTCAGCCGGGACATGATCGAGCAGGCCAAAAGCAGCCTGGAGCGGCTGTACATCGCCAGGGAACAGCTGCAGTTTTTGCTGAACGCCGCCGGGGACGGGGAGCCCAGCGAGGCGGAAGCGGCCTTCCTTATGGAATGCGACAAGGCCCGGGTCCGCTTTTACGAGGCCATGGACGACGACATGAACACGGCGGACGCGCTGGGCGCGCTGTTTGAGCTGGTGCGGGAGGTGCACAAGCTGCCGCAAAAGGGTGGCTGCAAAAAGGCCATTGCCCAGGGGCTTGAGACTTTGACCAGCCTTGCCGGGGTGCTTGGGCTTCTGGGAAAGCAGGAGGACGCAGTGAGCCCCGAGGTTGAAAAGATGGTGGCGGAGCGGGCGGAGGCCCGGAAGAATAAGGATTGGAAGCGCAGCGACGAACTGGGGGACGGGATCACGGCGCTGGGCTATTTTCTGTCGGTTACCCGGGGGGGGCAAAAGGTGCGCAAAGGCGTGTGAGGCGAATGAAACGGCTATGGCTGTGGCGGGCTGCCTGCGGGGCGCTGGGGTTTGCGGCGGCCGCCTGGGTCGCCCTGCACGGGGCCTGGGCAGGCCCGGGCCGGGGGGCGGCGCTGGCGTTTTCCGGCGCGGCGGGCCGGGCCGGGCAGCGCATGGAGGTTGCCCTGCCGAAGGGCCCGGTGCATGTGAACACCGCCACGGCGGACGAGCTGTGCGGGCTGTACGGCGTGGGCCCGGCCATGGCCCAGGCGATTGTGGCCGAGCGGGAAGCGAACGGCCCCTTCCGCTATCCGGAGGATTTGCGGTGCGTGAAGGGCATTGGAGAAAAGAAACTGGCCGGGTTCATCGGGCAGATCACGCTGGAGTAGAGAGCGGAGGACGGCAGCCATGCAGGATACGGTATTGTTTTTGGACACAACCCTACGGGACGGCGAGCAAACCCCCGGCGTCAGCTTCCATCTGAACGAGAAGGTGGAGATCGCCCGGGGCCTGGAAGCCCTGGGGGTGGACGTGGTGGAGGCGGGCTTTGCCGGGGCCAGCCCGGGAGACTTTGAGGCCATCCGGGCCGTGTCCAGGGCCGTTCGGCACATTCGGGTGTGTTCCCTGGCCCGGTGCGTGGAGGCGGACATTCTGGCCGCCGCCAAAGCGCTGGAAAAGGCCGAAAGCAGCCGCATCCATCTGTTCATCGCCACCAGCCCCCTGCACCGGCAGCATAAGCTGAACATGAACCGGGAGCAGGTGCTGGAAGCGGCGATCCGCTCCGTGCGGCTGGCCCGCAGTCTTTGCGGGGACATTGAGTTTAGCTGCGAGGACGCCACCCGCACCGAGCGGGATTTTCTGTACGAAATTTTGGGCGCGGTGGCAAGGGAAGGTGCAACCACGCTGAACATTCCGGATACTGTGGGCTATGCCGCCGTGGGGGAATACGGGCAGTTGATCGCCGATTTGCGCAAAAACGTGCCGGGGGCGGAAAACCTGGTCTTTTCCGTGCACTGCCACGACGACCTGGGCCTGGGCACCGCCACCACCCTGGAGGGCCTGCGCATGGGGGCCCGGCAGGTGGAGTGCACGCTGAACGGCCTGGGGGAAAGGGCGGGGAACGCCGCCCTGGAAGAGATCGTGATGGGCCTTCGCACCCGGCGGGACTATTACGGCCTGAAAGACAATATCCATACCAAAGAGATCTACCGGCTCAGCAGGCTTTTGGCCAGCGTTTCGGGCCTGGAAATTCCGCCGAACAAGCCTGTGGTGGGGGCCAACGCCTTTGTGCACCAGAGCGGCATCCACCAGCACGGGGTGCTGAAAGACAGGGCCACCTATGAGGTGATGAAGCCGGAGGACCTGGGCGTGCCCCAGGGCGGCGTGGTGCTGGGCAAGCTGAGCGGGCGGCACGCCTTGTCGGAACATGCCCGGGAATTGGGCTTCACCCTGACGGAAAACGAGCTGAACCAGGCCTTTGTGAAGTTCAAGGAACTGGCCGACCGCAAGAAGGACATCACCGACCGGGACGTGACGGCTATTTTGCGGGAGCAGATGCATGGGGCGGCGGGCCTTTACCAGGTGCATTCCTTTCAAATTTTCAGCGGCAACCGCATGACCTCCACCGCCACGGTCAGCCTGCAAAAGGGCCAGGACATCATGACCCGGGCCGACTGCGGCGACGGCCCCGTGGAAGCCTGCTTCCACGCGGTGGACCAGATTACGGGCACCCCTTGCAAGCTGGAAAGCTACCAGCTACGCGCGGTGACCGAGGGCGAGGACGCCCTGGGCGAGGTGACCGTGCGGGTTCGCAACGGGGACCTTGTGATGCTGGGCAAGGGCGTTTCCACGGACATCATCGAGTCCAGCTGTTTTGCCTATCTCAACGCGGTGAACCGCATCCTGGAGGCCCGGGAAGAGCAGGAAAAGGCGGCCGGGCAGCAGCCTGAGCCCCTTACGCAGGAGTGAGCGCGGATGTATGTACGGGGACTGAAACGGATGCTGGACGCGGTTTTGGCCGTGCTGGGGCTTGTTTTATGCGCGCCTTTGTTCGCGCTGGTGGCGGTGTGGATCAAGCTGGATTCCCCCGGCCCGGTGTTTTTTCGCCAAAACCGGGTGGGGAAGGGGAAGAAGCTGTTCAAAATTTGGAAATTTCGCACCATGCGCCTGGGCACGCCCAAGGATGTGCCCACCCACGAGCTGAAAAATGCCCGGCAGTACATTACCCCTTCTGGGCGGGTGATGCGCAAAACCAGCATCGACGAGCTGCCCCAGCTTGTGAACATTTTGCTGGGGCAGATGTCCTTCATCGGGCCCCGGCCTGCCCTGTGGAACCAGGACGACCTGGTGGCCTTTCGGGACCAGTACGGGGCCAACGACGTGCTGCCGGGGCTGAGCGGCTGGGCCCAGGTGAACGGCCGGGACGAGCTGAGCCTGGAAAAGAAGGCCCTGCGGGACGGGGAGTATGCCCAGAACGTAAGCTTTTTGCTGGACCTTAAATGCTTTTTGCTGACCATTGTGAAGGTGTTCAACCGGGAAGGCATCGCCGAGGGGAAGGAAGGCAAGCATTACAAAGCCCGGCGCGTGGAGGCGGATGAATGAAGAAAGTGCTCATCACCGGTGCGGGAAGCTATATCGGCACCCATTTGAAGGAGGCCCTGTCCGGCCTGGACGGGGCGTTTGACGTGGGCGTACTAGACGTGAAAGACCCCGCTTGGCAACAGGCGGACCTGTCCGGCGTGGATGCGGTGGTGCATGTGGCGGGCGTCGCCCACCAGAAGGAAACCGAAAAAAACGCCGATCTCTATTACCGGGTGAACCGGGACCTGTCGGTGCAAGTGGCCGAAAAGGCCAAGGCGGCGGGTATAAAGCAGTTTGTGTTTTTCAGTTCCATGAGCGTGTACGGCGTTACCTGCGGCCACATCACCGCCGAAACCCCCCTCGCCCCCGTGACCCACTACGGCAAAAGCAAGCGGATGGCGGAGGAAAAGATCGTTTCCCTGGCGGACGCGGGCTTTCAGGTGGCGGTGCTGCGGCCGCCCATGGTGTACGGGAAGGGGTGCCGGGGCAACTACCCAAGGCTTTCGGCGCTGGTGCGAAAGCTGCCGGTGTTTCCCAAGGCGGGCAACCAGCGCAGCATGATTTATATCGACTGCCTGTGCGCCTTTGTGCGCAGGCTTGTGGAGAGCGGCCAGGGCGGGCTGTACTTTCCGCAAAACAAGGAATATGTATCCACCGATGAACTGGCCCGGGCGGTGGCCCTGGTGCATGGCAAAGGGCTGTGGCAGCCGGGGGGCTTCCAGTGGCTTTTGCGCCTGCTGGCCCCCAGGGTGGGCCTCATCGGCAAGGTGTTCGGCTCCCTCACCTATGACCGGGCCATGAGCGCGGCTTTCGACGACGAGCCCCAGCCAGACTTTGCGGAAACCATCCGGCGGACGGAGGGGGCGGCATGAGCAAGAAAGTGCTGTTTGTGGCCACGGTGCTTCGGGGGCATATTCTGGTGTTCCACCTGCCCTATATGAAATGGTTTCAGGAGCAGGGCTACGAGGTGCACCTGTGCGCCCGGAACGATACGGAGGAAGCGGCCCCTGCCGTGCCCTTTTGCGACCGGTATATGGACATGCCCTTTGAACGTTCGCCGGTAAGCCCGGGGAACCTTGCGGTATACCGGAAGCTGAAAGAAATCATCGACCGGGAGGACTACGCCCTCATCCATTGCCATACCCCGGTGGGGGGCATGCTGGGGCGGCTGTGCGCCCGAAGCGCCCGCAAGCGGGGTACCCGGGTTTTATACACGGCCCATGGGTTCCACTTTTTTACCGGGGCGTCCCTTGCCAGCTGGCTTCTGTTTTACCCGGCGGAGCGCTTTCTGGCCCGGTATACGGACCTGCTGGTTTTGATCAACCAAGAAGATTTTGCCCGGGCCCGGGCTTTCAAAGCC
Source organism: Eubacteriales bacterium (assembly GCA_031556335.1). GTDB lineage: Bacteria > Bacillota > Clostridia > Christensenellales > Aristaeellaceae > Limiplasma. The sequence continues at coordinate 14,931 of JAVBTE010000152.1, forward strand.
CGGCAGGTGGCGCTGGTGCCCGGAGTGGGCATCGACCTGGGCCGGTTTGAAGGGCCCATTGACCGCAAGGCGGTGCGGCTGTCCCTGGGGGTGCCCGAGGAGGCCCCGGTGGTGATTTGCGTAGGGGAGCACATTCCCCGCAAAAACCATGAAACCGCGCTGCGGGCCGTGGCAAAGGTGGAGGGCGCGTGGCTTTTGTTTTGCGGCGTGGGGGAGAAAGAAAAGGCGCTGGAGGCCCTGGCCCGGGAGCTGCGCATAGAGGACAGAACGCTGTTTTTGGGTTTCCGAAAGGATGTGCCCGGGCTGCTTCGGGCCTCGGACGTGTTTGTGTTCCCCTCCTTTCAGGAGGGCCTGCCTGTGTCGCTGATGGAGGCCATGGCGGCGGGGCTGCCCTGCGTCGTTTCCAGGGTGAGGGGGAATGCGGATTTGATTGGGCCCGGGGAGGGCGGCTTTTTGCGCGCGCCCCTGGACGCGGAAGGTTTTGCAAAGGACCTGTCGCGGCTGTTGACCGACGGGGCTTTGCGGCGGGACATGGGGGAGCGGAACCTGCGGGAAATTCAGGCCTATGGCCTGGATGCCGTGGGGGAGCGGATGGAGGCCCTGTACATTTCGCAGCTGGCCGGAGAGGGGATGCGGTGATGGCGACGATTTTGTTTGTGATGAAGTACCCGCTCCACCGCCAGGAGAACCTGAAAGGGAAGTTTGACGGCCAGCTGGCGGCGGTGCGCGGCCTGGGGCACCAGGCCTATGCCATTGGCTGGGACGAAGAAGGCATGTGGCTGCTGGGGGACGGTACCAGGGAGCTTCTTCAGAAAAACCCGCTGGCCCGCATGCCGGGCTACGACCATACGGTCATTTTTGCGGATTTGATGGCGGCGGCGCTGCGGGCGCTGCGGGAAAAGCCCATTGACGCGATGTATCTGCGCTATATGCCCACCTTCCGGAGCGCGGTGAAAACCGTGGAACAGCTGAAAAAGCAGGGCGGGAAGCTGATTTTGGAATTTCCCACCTATCCCAGGGAGCAGGAAAACAGCCGGTCCCTTTTGCGGCGGCCTGTGTTCGCCTATGCCGACCGGGTGCTTAAGCGCATCCATCCCATGGTGGACCTGTACACCCTGATTGGGGAACCCTGCGACGGACAGCTGGACGGCCGCCCGGCCATGAACATCGTAAACGGCATCCACGTGGAGGGATTGCCCCTGCACGTTGCCAATGGGAAAGACCCCACCGTGCGCCTGCTGGCCTTGGCCAGCATGGCGGGCTGGCACGGCTATGACCGCATCCTTCGCTCTTTGGCGGCCTATGAAGGCCCCGCGAAGGTGGAGCTGCATTTCGTGGGCGGGGATGGGGACGGTTCCCTAGCGAAATGGCAGCAGCTGGCCCAGGAATTGGGCCTTCAAGGGCGGGCGCGCTTCCACGGCCCCCTGTATGGCGACGCGCTGAACGAAACCGTGGCCCGGTGCGACGTGGGCGTCGGCAGCCTGGGCATGTTCCGCTTTGGACTGCATAGCGGCATGACCTTGAAGCTGCGGGAATACATGGCCCGGGGGCTTCCCTTCGTGTACGCCGTGGACGACCCCGCCATCCCCGAGGGGGAACGGTTCTGCCTGCGGGCGCCCAACGATGAAAGCCCCATTTCCATGGAGAAAATCGTAGCCTTTGCCGCGCAAAGCAAGGCGGACGCGGGCTTGCCGGCGGACATGCGGGCCTATGCCAGGGCGCACATGTCCTGGGAAGGCGTGCTGAAAGCGGCATTGGAGGCGGCGGGCCTATGAACGACGCAAGGACCGTGCTTTTTTTCAGCTCCTGCGCGGTGGACGGGCAGGGTACCCCGGACCCCTTCATGCTGCAGGAATTGCCTTTTTTGCGGCGGCATTTTGACCGGGTGCTGCTGGTGAGCTATTACGGCGTGGCGGACCTGACCCGGGAAAGCCCGGAGGGCCAGACCCGGATTCAAACCAGGGACCTGGGGGGAGCCGCTTGGAAGGCCCGGCTGTCGGCCCCTTTCAGCCGGGAGCTGTGGCGGGAACTGGGCCGGATGGCAAAGGCCGGAAAGCTGACCCCCGCCGGGGCGATGAAGCTGCTGTTGTTTGCCATTCGGGGGCAAAAGCTGCACCTGTGGGCGGAGGCGCTTTTCAAGGACTTGGGCGGCGGCCCCGTCACCCTGTATGCCTACTGGATGAGCTACGAGGCCTATGCCGCCGCGCTTTCCAAGCGCAGGCACAGGGAGGCCCGCTTTTTGTGCCGGGGCCATGCCTTTGATATCGACCCGGGGCGCAACGCGATGAACCCCTATCTGATGAAGCGGTTCATTGCCAGGGAGGCCGACGAGCTGTATTTGATCAGTCGGCACGCCAAGGAGCAATACCTGCGCTACATGGAAGGGTGGGCGCCTCCGGAAAAGCTGAAGGTGGTGGGCATGGGCTCCAAGGGAGAGCCTGCGCCGGGGAAGGAACCGCCGCTGTTTACCGAAGGCGTATTCCGCATTGTAAGCTGCGCAAGCCTTGTGGAGATCAAGCAGGTGCCGGTTTTGATCGACGCGCTGGTAGCCTGGACCGGAGGCCCCCTTTGCTGGCTGCACATGGGCGGCGGGCCCCTAGAGGAAGCGGTGCGGGCCTATGCCAGGGAAAAGCTGGCTGGCAAGGACAACGTAACCTATGAGATCACCGGGCGGATTGGGAATGACGAGGTGCAGGCCATCTACGAAAGCCGGGCCTTTGACCTGTTTGTGAACACCAGCCGCATGGAAGGGGTGCCTGTGTCCATTATGGAGGCCATGCGCTTTGGCATCCCGGTGCTGGCCCCCCAGGTGGGCGGCGTTCCTGAACTGGTGGATGGGTCGGTGGGGCTTTTGTACCCCCCGGGTGAAGGCGCGGCGGGGGTGCGGTACGGGCTGGAACGGTTTGTGGCCCTGCCCCGGGCGGAGGTCATGGCACTGCGGGACAGCGCCCAAAGCCGCTGGCGGGAAGAGTGCCGGTGCGAGATTCTGCTCCGCCGGATGTTCCCGGAGGAGGGCAAAAGGGATGGCTAAGAAAAGCGTGCTGATCGTCAGCTATTGTTTTGCGCCCCAGAACGTGATCGGCGCGGTGCGGGCCACCAAGCTAGCCAAATACCTGGCCCGGATGGGTCATGAGGTGACGGTTTTGTGCGGCCCGGGCATGGAGGACATGAGGGACCCCACCTTGCAAAGGGATCTTGAAGAATTGCGGGACGTGCATGTGGTGCGGGAATGGAACCCGCTGCGGGACCTGAAACAGGCAAGGCGCGGGCAGGGCTCCGGGGCGGCCCCGGAAGCGTCCAAAGCGGCAGCCCCGGCGGCCCCCGGCGGCGCTTCCTTGGTTGGAAAGGGCGCGCTGCCCCGCCTGCGGGACGGGGCGTACAGGGCGCTGTGGTACCTGGGGGACGTAAGCTTCGCCCGGCGGGGCCTGGGGGCGGTGGCAAAAATGAACCGCCGGTTTGACGTGGTGCTGTCCAGCTACGGCCCCCCCAGCGTGATTCGGATCGCCGCGGGAGTGCGGCGAAAGGGGCAGGCCCTTCGGTGGATCGCCGATTTTCGGGACGTGGTGGAGCTGCCCTTTGCCTGGCAAAAGGGGCAGGCGGCTCGGCTTTTGAACTTGGCCCGCCAGGCGGACGGGATCACCGGGGTATCGGAAGGCTATTTGCGAATGATGGGGCTGGACGGCCGGGGCAGGGCCATTGCCAACGGGTTTGACCGGGAGGACCTGAAAGGTCTGCCCTCCGCTAAGCGGGAAGCGGGCGGGCCGATGGTGTTCCAGTATTGCGGGCAGATGTACGGCTCTCAGCGCAACATGCAGCCTTTTTTCAAGGCCCTCAAAGAGCTGGCGGGAGAAGGGGAAATAGCAGAGGACCGGTTCCTGCTGTCCTTTGCGGGCAAGCCCGCCGATTTTGGGGAATTCATGGCCCAGGCGGAGGCCTGCGGGCTGGGCCGCCGGGTGCACAACCACGGTATGGTGCCCCGGGACCGGGCCATTCAGCTGCAGCGGCAAGCGGACGCCATTTTGGTGGCGGGCTGGAACACCCCGGAGTTGATCGGCAACCTGCCCGGCAAGCTTTTGGAGGTGCTGATGCTGGAGCGGCCCGTGGTCTGCTGCATGGCGGGCAATGTGCCGGGCAGCGAGGGCGCGGCGCTGATCCGGGAGACCCGGGCGGGCTACTGCTTTGAGGAAACAGGCGGGGAGGCCGCCTACGCGGGGCTTCGGGAATATGTGCGGGGCCTTGTCAGGGCCTATGAAAGCGGGAAACCCGTGCCCTACGCCCCCAGCAGGGAAAGCGTGGAGCGGTACGCCTATGAAAGCGTGGCGGCACGGTTTTCCGCGTTGATCGAAGAGGGCGGCCCGGCGGAGTGAAGCGGGCGGAGCGGCGCGCCCAAGGAACAAGGAGGACACGGAATGAAAGTATGCGTGGTGGGGCTTGGGTACATTGGACTTCCTACGGCCCTGATGCTGGCGGCCCACGGGGTGGACGTGACCGGGGTGGACTACAACGCCGGCCTGGTTCAAACCCTGCGGCAGGGCCGTACCACTTTTGAGGAAAAAGGGCTGGACGAGCTGTTTTTGAAGGCCCGGGAAAAGGGCGTCACCTTTGCGGACCAGTATATCAAGGCGGACGTGTACATCATCGCCGTGGCCACGCCCTACGACAAGGAAACCAAGAAGGTGGACGCTTCCTATGTAAAAAAAGCCATGGAATGCGTGCTGTCCGTGTGCGAAAGGGGCGCGGTGGCGGTCATCGAGTCCACGGTGCCGCCGGGCACCATCGACCATGAAATTCGCCCCCTGGTGGAGGCGGCGGGGTTCGCCCTGGGACGGGACCTGCACCTGGCCCACGCGCCGGAGCGGATCATTCCCGGCAACATGATTCACGAACTTTTGCACAATTCCCGCACCATTGGCGCGGATGACCCCGCCGTGGCCCAAAAGGTGAAGGAAATGTACGAAAGCTTCTGCCAGGGGCAGATTGTGCTGACGGACATCCGCACCGCGGAAATGACCAAGGTGGTGGAAAACACCTACCGGGACATCAACATCGCCTTTGCCAACGAGCTGGCCAAAATTTGCCGCCACGGGGGCATGGATGTGCGGGAGATCATCCGCATTGCCAACCTGCATCCCCGGGTGAACATCCTGGAGCCGGGCCCCGGGGTGGGCGGGCACTGCATTTCGGTGGACCCCTGGTTTCTGGTGGGGGATTATCCCCTGGAAGCCAAGCTGATCCGGGCGGCCCGGGAGATCAACGATTCCATGCCCGCCTTTGTGCTGGAAAGGATTCGGGACATCATGGCCGAAAAGGGCATGACCGATTTTGCCCGGGTGGGCCTGTATGGGCTGACGTACAAGGAAAACGTGGACGATACCCGGGAAAGCCCCACCCTGCAGCTGTTGCAGCTGATGGAGGAAAAGGATCTGTGCCCCGTGCAGGTGTATGACCCCTACGTGAAAGCAAACCTGGTGGAGGGCCAACACCGGGAGCTTGGTGATTTCCTGAACGCTTGCGACCTGGTGGTGGTGCTGGTGGGCCATGGCGAGCTTCGGGACAACCCAACCCTGCTGCAGGGCAAAACCGTGCTGGATACCCGGCGCATTCCGGGGCTTTCGCACGCCTACCAACTGTAAGGAGGGCCCCATGAAGATCGTGACCGTGGTGGGGGCCAGGCCCCAGTTCATCAAGGCGGCGGCCCTCAGCCGGGTGCTGCGGCAAGAGCACCGGGAGGTGCTGGTGCATACGGGGCAGCACTATGATCCCCAAATGTCCGATGTGTTTTTCCGGGAGCTGGGCATTCCCGCGCCGGACCATAACCTGGGCATTGCCGGGGGCACCCACGCCCAGATGACGGCCCGGATGCTGATTGCCCTGGAAGAGGTACTGGCGGGGGAAAAACCGGACGCTCTGCTGGTATACGGGGACACCAATTCCACCCTGGCGGCGGCCCTGGCGGCGGTGAAGCTGCATGTGCCCATTGTGCATGTGGAGGCGGGAAACCGGCTGGGCAGCCTTCATAACCCGGAGGAAGTGAACCGGATTTTGACGGATCACATGTCCACGGTGCTGTTTGCCTGCGTGGAAAGCGCCATGGAAGCCCTTGCGAAGGAAAACCTGGCCGGGAAAGCCCACCTGGTGGGGGACCCCATGTACGACGCTTTTCTGTATTACCTGGCCAGGCGGAAAGACCGGGAAAAAGCGCCGCTGACGGGCCTGCTGGGGGAGCGGGTGGAAGTGCCCGGCCGGTATTTTTACCTCACCTGCCACCGGGAGGAAAACACCCAAACAGACGGTGCCCTGACCGAGATTTTGTCGGCCATGGAGGCGCTGGACGCGCCCACGCTGTATCCGGTGCACCCCCGCAACCGGGACAGGGCGCTTGCGGCGGCCAAATCCCTTGGGCTTTCCCGAGTGAAGCTGCTTGCGCCCCTGGGGTATTTGGACAGCATTGCGCTGTGCGCCGGGGCGGAGCGGGTGGTGACCGATTCCGGCGGGGTGCAGCGGGAGGCCTTTTTTGCCGGGGTGCCCTGCGTAACGGTGTTTGACCTGCCCGCCTGGCCCGAAACGTTGGCGGGAAACTGCAACCAGCTGGCCCGCCCCAACCGGGACGAGATTGCAAAGAAGCTTGCTGTGACGCCCGCCTGGAACCCGGAAAGCCGGCCCTTTGGCGACGGCCATGCCTGTGAAAAAATTTGCGCCGTGCTGGCGCAATGGAAAAAGTAAACAAAAATTGTCACGGCTTGACGGGTTTTCGTCAGGCCGTGCGTTATTATGTGGATGGAAAACAGCGGCAATAATTCATTGCGTTAGCGATTTACTTGACGAAAGCGTTCAATCATGATATAATCATGCCCTAAAGCCCATCCCTTGCCCCGGGCCCAGCCCTGAGGCAAGCCAATGGAAAGGGGAAATTGCATGGAACCGAGGATGGATTTTTTAAGCGGGCAGGAGCAGGCGGTGCTCTCCCTGCGGGCCCTGTACGAAAGCTTCGGATACCGCCGCTTTCCGGTGCGCCGGTTTGAGGAATACGGCCTGTACCTGGAAAACAAAAACTTTCTGAAAAGCGAAAGCGTGCTGGCCTTTCCAAACGCCAAAGGACAGCTGATGGCCCTTCGGCCGGACGTGACGCTGTCCATTGTGAAGCATGTGATGACAAGGGCCGGGCAGGCGGAAAAGCTGTATTACCAGGAAAGCGTATACCGGGTGAGCGAAACGGATCACGAGTTTGCGGAAATCCAGCAAATGGGCGTGGAATACCTGGGGGACGCGGACGGCTACGGGGCGTTGGAGGTCATTCGCCTGGCGGCGGAAAGCCTGCGGGCCATGGGCGGGGCCTATGTGCTGGAAATTGGCCATATGGGGTTTGCGGATGGGCTGATGGAAGCGGCGGGGCTGACCGACGCGCAAAAAGAGGAGCTGTTCGGGCACATGCGCCGCAAAAGCGGCCATGAGCTTTGGGCGGCGTTGGCCCGGATGGGAATCGCCCCCGGCATGGCGGGGAAGATTGAAGAACTGGCGGGGCTGAGCGGGGATTTTGTGGAGACCCTCGAAAAAAGCGAGGCCCTGGCCACAGGCCCGGCGATGGCCGAGGCCCGGGAGGAACTGCGCCGCCTGTGGGAGGCCCTGGCCCCCTTGGGGCTGGGGGACTGCCTCCGGCTGGACTTTTCCCTTCTGAACGATTTGGATTATTACAACGGCCTGGTGTTCCACGGCTATTTGGAGGGCGCGCCCCGGGCGGTGCTGTCCGGGGGCCGGTACGACCGCCTGGTGCGCAAGTTCGGCAAGGAAGGCGGCGGCATCGGCTTCGCCCTGTATTTGGACGAGGTGGCCCGGCTTTTGGCCCGCCCGACGGGGTGGGACGTGGACGTTTTGCTGCTGTATGAGGAACGGGACAGGCCGGCGGCGGTATTAAAAGCCGTGGACGCCCTGCGGGAGAAGGGCCAAAGGGTGATGGCGGCCAAGAGGCCGCAAAAGGGCCTGAAGGCCGGGGAAACCTTACGGCTTCCCAAAGACGGGGGGTGGGGTGCGTGCTGAACATCGCATTGCCAAAGGGCCGCCTGGGAGACAAGGTATACCGCCTCTTCAGCGAGGTGGGCTACCCCTGCGCCGCCATGGAGGAAGGGGACCGCAAGCTGGTCATCGCCGACCCCGGCGGAGAGATTCGCTATTTGCTGGTGAAGCCTTCGGATGTGGCCATCTATGTGGAGCACGGGGCCGCCGACGTGGGCGTGGTGGGGAAGGACGTGCTGCTGGAAGGCGGCAATGACGTATACGAACTGCTGGATTTGCGCTTTGGGGCCTGCCGCATGGCCGAGGCCGCGGCGGTGGGCTTTCAGGAAAGCCCCGGCCGGCCCCTCATTGTGGCCACCAAGTACCCCAACATCGCCAAGCGGTTTTATGCCTCGCTGGGCCGGGACATTCAGGTGATCAAGCTGAACGGGTCCATCGAGCTGGCCCCGCTGTTGGGCCTGTCCGACGTGATCGTGGACATTGTGGAAACAGGCGCCACCCTTCGGCAAAACAACCTGGAGGTGACCCGGGAGATTTTGCCCGTCAGCGCCCGGCTGATCGCCAACAAGGCTTCCATGAAATTCAAAGAGGACCGGATCGGCCCGCTGGTCAGCGCCATCGGGGCGGAGCTTTCGGCCCGGCAGCGGAGCAAGGAGGAACAGGCATGATTCGGCTGGTGCGGCACAAAGGGGAACCGGCGGAAAGCCTGCTGAGCCGGGGAACGGAACAAAAAAAGGACGTGACCGCCGTCGTGGCGGACATTTTGCACCAGGTGAAGGAGCGGGGCGACGAGGCCGCGCTGGACTGGACGGAGAAGCTGGACGGCGTGCGGCCCCAAAGCCTGCTGGTAACGGAGGGGGAGATGGACCGGGCCTTCGCCGGCCTTGCGCCGGAATTGCTGGATACGCTGCGGCTGTCCGCCCGGAACATTGAAGCCTTCCACGAAAAGCAAAAACACCCGGGGTTCATCCACTGCGGCGAGGACGGCGTGGTGATGGGCCAGCGGGTGTTGCCCCTTGGTCGGGTGGGCCTGTATGTGCCGGGAGGCACGGCCCGCTACCCCAGTTCCGTGCTGATGAACGCCATTCCCGCCCGGTTGGCGGGGGTGAAAGAGGTTGTGATGACCACGCCCCCGGACAGGGATGGCAACGTTCCCGATGTGATTTTGGCGGCGGCCAAAATCGCGGGGGTGAAAACCATTGTAAAGCTGGGGGGCGCCCAGGCCGTGGCGGCCCTGGCCTACGGCACGAAAACCGTGCCCCGGGTGGACAAAGTGGTGGGGCCGGGGAACCTGTATGTGGCCACTGCCAAGCAGCTTTGCTACGCCCAGGGCCTGATCGACATCGACATGGTGGCCGGGCCCAGCGAAATTCTGGTGATTGCCGATGGCAAAAGCAACCCCCGGCATGTGGCGGCGGATTTGCTCAGCCAGGCGGAGCACGACCGGCTGGCGTCGGCCTGGCTGGTAACCGACAGCCTGGAGTTGGCCAAGGCCGTGCAGGCGGAGCTGGAAACCCAGCTGCCTTTGCTTGCCCGGCGGGACATTGCCAGGGAATCCATCGACCAAAACGGCCGGATCATCGTGGTGGAGAACCTTGAAACCGCCGCCCGGGTGGCCAACGAAATCGCCCCGGAGCATTTGGAGCTGTGCGTGGACGAGCCCTTTGCCATGCTGCCGCTGATTCAAAACGCGGGCAGCGTGTTTTTGGGCCGGTATTCCAGCGAAGCCCTGGGAGATTATTTGGCCGGGCCCAACCACACCCTGCCCACCAGCGGCACGGCCCGCTATTCCTCGCCCCTGGGGGTGGAAGATTTTGTGAAGCGTTCCAGCTATTTGTATTACACCCGCCAGGCCCTGGAAAAGGTGGCGGCGGATGTGGAACGCTTTGCCCTGTGCGAAGGGCTTCAGGCCCATGCCCGCTCCGTTTTGGTGCGGACAGAGGAGGCCCCATGAGCCGTTATCTGCTGCCAAGGCTTTCCGCGCTGGAGCCTTATGTGCCTGGGGAACAGCCCCGAAACAGGGGGCTTATCAAGCTGAACACCAACGAAAGCCCCTTTCCGCCCTCCCCCCGGGTGGTGGAGGCCCTCAGCGCGGAGAAAATCGCCGGCCTGAACCTGTACCCGGACCCCACCGCCAGGGACCTGAAAGAGGCCATTGCGAAGGGATATGGCATTCCGGCGGCGAATGTATTTGTAGGAAACGGCTCGGACGAGGTGCTGGGCTTCGCCTTTCTCGCCTATTCAGGCCCGGAATGCCCCGTGACCATTCCGGACATCAGCTATGGGCTGTACAAAGTGTTTTGCCGCCTGTTTGGGGCCAGCCCCCGGGTGGTTCCTCTGAACCCGGATTTCACCCTGCCGGCGGAGAAGTTTGTGAATGCGGGCGCCATGGTGGCGCTGGCCAACCCCAACGCCCCCACGGCCATCGCCCTGCCCCTTTCGCAAATCGAGCGCATCGTGGCCGGGAACCCAAACCACGTGGTGCTGGTGGACGAAGCCTATGTGGACTTCGGCGGGGAAACCGCTTTGCCGCTTGTAAGCCGCTACCCGAACCTGCTGATCGTCCGTACCTATTCAAAGTCCCGCTCCCTGGCGGGAGGGCGGCTGGGGTACGCCCTGGCGGGGCCGGAACTGATCAAGGACCTGGAGCGGGTGAAAAACTCCTTTCATCCCTATTCGGTCGGCAGCCTCGCCCTGGCGGCGGGCATCGCGGCCATGGAGGATCAGGCCTATTTCCGCCAGTGCGTGGATAGCGTTTGCCGCCAGCGGGAGGAAACCGCAAAGGCGCTGCGGGCCCAGGGCTTTTCCGTGACCGACTCCGCCACCAACTTTTTGTTTGTGGCCCCAACCGGAATGACCGGGGAAACCTACTACCAGGGCCTGAAAGACAAGGGCGTTCTGGTGCGGTATTTTCCCGGGGAACGCCTTAAAGCCTATGTGCGCATCACCATCGGCACCAAAGAGCAGATGGCGGCGCTGCTGGAGGCCACCAAAGAACTGCTGAAGGAGGCTGCGCTATGAGACAGGCCGAGATCACCCGGAAAACCGCGGAGACGGACATTCGGCTGACCCTGCGGGTGGACGGCGCGGGGCGGTATGACATCGAAACAGGCTGCGGCTTCCTGGACCATATGCTGGAACTGTTCACCCGGCATGGCCGGTTTGATTTGACCCTGCGCTGTCAGGGAGACACCCGGGTGGACGACCACCACACGGTGGAGGATGTGGGCATTGCCCTGGGACAGGCCTTTTTGGCGGCTTTGGGTGACAAGCGGGGCATTGGCCGCTACGGCAGCATGCTTCTGCCCATGGACGAGGCCCTGTGCCTGGTGGCGCTGGATTTGAGCGGCCGAGCCCTGCTGGCCTTTGACGCTGCGCTTCCGGCCCAAAAGGTGGGTAGCTTCGACACCGAGCTGGTGAAGGAGTTTTTTCTGGCCTTTGCCCGGGAAGCGGCGGCAACCCTGCACATTCGCGGCTTTGCCGGGGAAAACACCCACCACATCATCGAGGCCATGTTCAAAGGCTTTGGCCGGGCCCTTCGTCAGGCGGCGGCCATCGATCCGGCCCTTTCAAACGAAATTCCCTCCACCAAAGGCACCCTGGGAGGGACGGGCGTATGATCGCCGTGGTGGATTACGGCGTGGGCAACCTCTATTCCCTGCTTTGTTCCCTGGAAAAAATCGGCGCCGAGGCCCAGGTGACCGGAGATCCGCAAGCCTTGGCGGCAGCGGGCGGGATCATCCTGCCCGGGGTGGGGGCCTTTGGGGACGCGGCGCAAAAGCTGCGGCAGCTGAAACTGGACCGGGCCCTGAAAGAGCTGGCGAAGAAGGGCAAGCCCCTGCTGGGCATTTGCCTGGGAATGCAGCTGCTGTTTGACCGGAGCCTGGAATATGGCGAGCATGAAGGCCTGGGACTGATTCCCGGGGTGATCCGGCCCCTCAGGGGGGCGGTTTTTCCAGACGCGAAGGTGCCCCACATGGGCTGGAACAGCCTGCGGGTTTCGGGGCGGGGAGAGGCGCTTGTCAAGCAAGTGCCGGACGGGGCTTTTGTGTACTACGTGCATTCCTACTACGCCACAGACTGCGAACCGTTTGTGGCCGCCTCGTCGGACCATGGCGGGGTATCGGTTCCCGGGGTGGTGCGCAGGGGCACGGTATGCGGCACGCAATTCCATCCGGAAAAGAGCGGAGAGACAGGCCTGCGGATGTTGCGGGCATTTGCGAAGGAGGGCGGCAAAAATGCAGATTTTCCCGGCGATTGATCTTCGGGGAGGGCGGGTGGTTCGCTTGTCCCAGGGGGATTATTCGCGCATGACGGTCTACTCGGACGACCCGTTGCAGATTGCCCAGGGCTTTGTGCGCCTGGGGGCCGCCTGCGTCCACGTGGTGGACCTGGACGGCGCCAGGGATGGCAGCCCCAAAAACCGCCGGGTGATTGAGGCGATCTGCAAGCTGCCCCTGTTCACCCAGGTGGGGGGCGGCCTGCGCACGGAAAGCGACGTGAAGGAAACCCTGGACCTGGGTGTAAGCAGGATCATCCTGGGCACAGCCGCCGTGGAGAACTTCCCCATGGTGGAACGGCTGGCCGCCCGCTACGCAAAGAAGCTGGCCATTGGCGTGGATGCCAAGGAGGGCCGGGTCGCCACCCACGGCTGGCAGCAGGTGAGCGAGCTGGACGGCGTGGAGTTTTGCAAAAAGGTGCGGGACGCGGGCATCTCCACAGTCATTTATACCGACATCGCCAAGGACGGGCAGTTGGCGGGGGCCAACCTGACCGTGTATGAGGAACTCAAAAAAATTAAAGATTTGCAAGTGATTGCCAGCGGCGGCGTATCCTTTGAAACCGAGCTGGCCAAGCTGCGGGAAATGGGCGTGGACGGCGTCATCCTTGGCAAGGCCCTCTACACGGGCAAGCTTTCCCTGGTGCGTTCCATCGCCATCGCCAAGGGAGAATTGAAGCCATGTTGACCAAGCGCATCATCCCCTGCCTGGACGTGCGGGACGGGCGCGTGGTGAAGGGCGTGCATTTTGAAGGCCTGCGGGATTTGGACGACCCCGTGGCCCTGGCCGGGTTTTACAATCAGGCGGGCGCGGACGAGCTGGTGTTTTACGACATCACCGCCAGCGCGGAGGGGCGGCCCCTGTTCAGCGCCATCCTTCGGGCCGTGGCGGCGGAGGTGTTCATTCCGCTTACGGTGGGCGGGGGCATCAGCACCCTGCACGATTTTGACCGGGTGCTGAAATGCGGCGCGGACAAGGTGAGCGTCAACAGCGGGGCCATCCGAAACCCGGATCTGATCGCCCAGGCCGCCAAGCGGTATGGGGACCAGTGCGTGGTGCTCAGCCTGGATGTGAAGCGGGTGGGGGACCAGTTGCGCGTGTTTGCCCGGGGCGGCCGGGAGGATACGGGCCTTGACGCGGTGGAATGGGTGAAGCGGGCCGAGCAAAGCGGCGCGGGGGAAGTGGTGGTGAACTCCATCGACACCGACGGCGTGCGCGCGGGGTTTGATTTGGACATGCTGCAAACCATTGGCAAGGCCGTGCGCCTGCCCATTGTGGCCTCCGGGGGCGCGGGGTGCAAGGAGGATTTCTTTGCGCTGTTCCGGCTTCCCTGTGTGGACGCGGGGCTGGCGGCCTCCATTTTTCATTCCCGGGAGCTGGAGATTGGCGCGTTGAAGCGCTACTTGGCAGAAAAGGGCGTGCCCGTGCGCCGGATGGAGGAAATGGAATGCAGGGGAATGTGAACGAGTGGACAGACAAGCTGAAATTTGATGAAAACGGACTGATCCCCGCCATCGTGCAGGACGGCCGCACCGGCGAAGTGTTGACCCTGGCCTATATGAACCGGGAAAGCCTCGGCATCACCCTGGCGGAGAAGCGCACCTGCTTTTTCAGCCGCAGCCGCCAGTGCCTGTGGCGCAAAGGGGAAACCAGCGGCAATACCCAAAGGGTACTGTCCGTGGCGGCGGACTGTGACGGCGACGCGCTGGTGGTGAAGGTAACAAAGGCCGGCCCCGCCTGCCATACCGGCGAGGAAAGCTGCTTTTTCAATGATGTTTACCAGGATGAGGCGTATCATCCCTTTTCCCTTCGCATGCTGATGGACGTGATCGCGGACCGGAAGGTGAACCCGAAGGAAGGCAGCTACACCACCTACCTGTTTGAAAAAGGGCGGGAAAAGATCCTGAAAAAGGTGGGCGAGGAGTGCGCCGAGGTGCTGATTGCCGGCACCAAGGGCGACAAGGAAGAGGCGATTTATGAAATTGCCGATCTTACCTACCACGTGCTGGCGTTGATGACGGAAATGGGCATTGGCCTTGAGGAAGTGGAAAGCGAGCTGGCCAAGCGCCATGTGGTGGACCACAAGGTGAAACAGGAGCGGATGAAATGAGGTTTCTGTCCAACGCCCACACCCATACCCCCTATTGCGACGGGCGAACGCCCCCGGCGGAGATGATTGCGGAGGCGGCGCGGCTGGGCTTTGTAAGCCTGGGTTTTTCCGGCCATGCCGACCAGGGGTTTGACGACGACTATTCCATGGGCCATGGCAAGCAGGAGGAATACCGCAAGGAACTGCGGGCCCTCCAGGCCAGGCAGCGGAACACGGGGGAAGGTCCTTGCCTTTGGGTGGGCCTGGAGCAGGACGGCTTGGTGTCGGCGGCCCAAAAGGCCGAGAACCGCACGCTGTTTGACTATGTGCTGGGCTCCACCCATTATTTATGTGGAGATTTCCATGGGGAGCCCGTGGCGGTGGACGGGGACCTGGCAGCCTTGAAGGCCTACGCCAAAGAGGCGTGCGGCGGGGATTGGATGGGTGTGGCGAAGGCGTATTTTGACGCCCACGTGGCCATGCTGCTGAAGGACCGCCCCCATATCATCGGACATTTTGACCTGGTGCGCAAGCACGCCAAGGCCGCCGGGCTGTTTGACCCGGACTTGGCGGCCTACCGCCGCCTGGCGTTGGAGGCCCTGACCGCCGCCTACCCCTGCGGCGGCGTGCTGGAGGTGAACACCGGAGGCATGGCCCGGGGCTTTGTAACGGAGCCCTATCCCACCTTTGAACTGCTGGCGCGGTGGCGGGAGTTGGGCGGCGCCGTGACCCTGACCTCGGATTGCCACGAAAAGCGCTTGTTGAGCGCGGGCCTGGATGAGGCCATGGAGCGGCTGAAAGCCCTGGGCTACCGCACGGTGCTTCGCCTGGGAACCGGGCGGGAGTTGTGGGAGGAAGTGGCGTTGTAGGGGGACGAGGGACGTTAGGGACGTTTGCAGGGGTTTCACCCCTGCACCCCATCAGGGCTTTGCCCTGAACCCATTTTCCCCGCGTTTCACGCGGGGAAGTTTTTATGCTGTCTGAACCAATACGAAAGGAGAGAAAGCCATGGGGCTGTTCATTGACGCGGACGCCTGCCCGGTGACGGACCTGGCCATTGAAATTGCAAAAAGCCGTGGGGTGGAGGTGGTGCTGGTTTGCGACTCCTCCCACGAGATGCGCCGGGAAGGCGCCCGCACCATCACCGTGCTGAAAGGGGCGGACAGCGCGGATTTTGCCCTGGTGAACCTGCTTCAAAAGGGAGACGTGGTGGTGACCCAAGACTATGGGCTGGCGGCCATGTGCCTGGCCAAAGGGGCCCGGGCCCTGAACCAGAGCGGCCTTGTTTATACGGCGGAAAACATGGACGGGCTTTTGTGGCAGCGCCATGAAGCCCGCAAACAGCGCATGGCGGGCCGCCACCTGCGGGGGCCTAAAAAGCGCACCCGGGAGGAAGACGAAGCCTTTCGTCGGGCGCTGGAACGCGCGCTGGCGTTGACAGCGGACGGCGATATGCTATAATCATGGCCATAGAGGGACGAAAGATAAGGAAGTGCGAAAGACCATGCGAAAGATCATCAAATTTTTCCTGGCCGTGATCCTTTTGGTTGTGGTGGCGGCCGGAGGGCTGATCGGCTATCTGTCCCTGTCGGAATACGCCCCGGCGGCGACGGAGCGGCTTTTGGTCAACGAAGGCGCGCGTAAAGACACGCCCGCGGTGGGCAGCAAGCTGACCCTTGTCAGCATGAACATCGGCTATGGCGGCCTGGGCCGGAACCAGAACTTTTTTATGGATGGCGGCACCATGGTGCGGCCGGAGAAAAAGGAGGACGTGGAAGGGAACCTGGCGGGCATCCTCAGCGTTTTGGCCCTGCAAAAGGCGGACCTGTACCTGCTGCAAGAGGTGGACATGAACGCCCACCGCACCTTTTGGATCAACGAGGCGGATTATTTCGCCCACGGCCTGTCTTTGAGCAAAGCGACGGCCTACAACTACAAGTGTGAGTTTGTGCCCTTTCCCTGGCCCATGATTGGCAAGGTGGAAAGCGGCCTGATGACGCTAAGCGGCCTGAAAGTGACCGAAGCCACCCGCCAAAGCCTGCCCGTGCCCTTTTCCTGGCCGGTTCGGGTGGCAAACATGAAGCGCTGCCTGCTGGTGGAGCGCATCCCGGTGGAGGGCGGCAAAGAGCTGGTCATCATCAACCTGCATTTGGAGGCCTTTGACGACGGCGAGGGCAAGCGGGCCCAAACTGAACAGCTGATGCGGGTGATTGGAGAGGAAGCCGCCAAGGGCAATTATGTCGTCGCGGGCGGGGACTTTAACCAGTGGTTTCCAAAGGCGGCGGAAAAGTACCCCATGCTGGACGAAACGTATTGGCAGCCGGGTCAGCTGGACCCGGCGGACCTGCCGGCGGGCTTCACCTACGTGTTCGATCCCGCCACCCCTACCTGCCGCTCGGTGCACGCCAACTACTCCGGCGACCGCAACAACTGGCAGTTCTATGTCATCGACGGGTTTATCCTTTCGGACAACGTCAAGGTGAACCATGTGGAGACCATTGACCTGAATTTTCAAAACAGCGACCATCAGCCGGTGCGGCTGGAGTTTACGCTGATGTAAAGACCCCGTTATTGAATGGCGTCACATGACATCCTTCTGATCCGCCGTCTGGCGGATCTTTTTTGTTGCGTTATTTCGCCTCCAGCATGCGGCGGTATTCGGAAGGGGTGCAGCCGTAAAAGCCTTTGAACATGCGGATAAAGGAGGACATGCTGGAATAACCCACCGAATAGGCGATGTCGGTGATGGAATTGCCGGGGTCGCTCAGCAGCACCTGGGCGTTGGACATGCGCACGGTGTTGACGTAGTGGTAGAAGGTTTCCCCCGTGTGGGAGCGAAAAAGCCGGGTGAAATGGTACTTGCTGAAGCCCACCGACCGGGAGACGGAATCCAGGGTGATGTCCTCGGCGTAATGCTCCATGATGTGGGCGCAGGCGTGCTGCATCTGGGTGATGGTTTCCAGCCGGGCGGTTTTGTCCACGGCGCTTTGCGCAGGGCTTTTTTCAAAGAAACCGTAGGCCAGATGAATCAGCTGCAAAATGTACAGGTATTTGGTGAAGTTTTTCAGCATGGAGGAGGAAGAATCCTCTTGATAGGTTTGATACAGCAGCTGGCGGAGATTGGCGTGCAATTCCGCGTCCACCTCGGGGGTGATAAGCATGACCGGGGGAAGGATGAGGCTCATTTCGGAATGGGACTTGGGGGAGATGAGCGGCGCGGGCAAGGAAACCTGGCAAAAAAAGCGCCGGCCATGGTCGGGCGCAATGCATTCGTGTAAAACCCCGGGCTGCACAAAGAGGATGTCCTCCTCCCGAAGGTCGTACAGCGTCTTTCCGCAGCCGATGCCGTAATGGTTTGTAACCGGCATGATGATTTCCACGGGCAGGTGCCAGTGCATGGGATAGCTTTCCGCCTCGTCGTTGTCGTGGAGTTTTGCGATGCAGCCGTCCTCAAAATGGACGGTTTCCCGGGTTCCCCGCAGTTCCTCAATCATGACAGGGCCTCCTTTTGAGGGCCGTTTGGTTGTCTGCTTTTTCTTTTCCTCATTGTACACGAAACGGCAAAGAAAAGCAATAATTGATCATTCCATAGCAATTATGAAATAGTCGAGATTTGTAGGTTGTGTTATGATTTGTTACAGAGATAGAGACGATGTGCACAAACGATAACGATTTCGGTTGAATTTGAGCAGAATAAATAAATTGACAATTCATGCGCATGGAGGGGATGGGCTTTGGAACGGAAAGAAGCGCAGCAGAAGGCCGCCGCGCTGGTTGGGCAAATGACCACGGAAGAAGCCGCGTCCCAGCTGCGGTACGATTCCCCTGCCATAGAGCGCCTTGGAATTCCGGAGTACAACTGGTGGAACGAAGGCCTCCACGGCGTGGCCAGGGCGGGCACCGCCACCGTATTCCCCCAGGCCATTGGGCTGGCGGCCAGCTTTCACCCGCGACTTTTGCGGGAAGTGGCCCGGGTGGTGGCCACGGAAGGCCGGGCCAAGTACAACGAAAGCCGAAAGCACGGGGATTATGACATATACAAGGGCCTTACCTATTGGGCGCCCAATGTGAACATCTTTCGCGACCCCAGATGGGGCCGAGGGCAGGAAACCTACGGCGAGGACCCGTTTTTGACCGCCGAGCTGGCGGTGGAATTCATCAAAGGGCTTCAGGGCGAGGACGACGGCGTTCCCTATTTGAAGCTGGCGGCCTGCGCCAAGCACTATGCCGTGCATTCGGGGCCGGAAGGCGTCCGGCATTCCTTCGACGCCCGGGTAAACCCAAAGGACCTGTGGGAAACCTACCTGCCCGCCTTCGAGGCCTGTGTAAAAGAAGGGAACGTGGAGGCGGTGATGGGCGCGTACAACCGCACGAACGGCGAGCCCTGCTGCGCCCATTCCCTTTTGATGGAGGACATCCTTCGGGGCCGCTGGGGCTTTGAAGGGCACTATGTTTCGGATTGTTGGGCCATTCGCGATTTTCACCTGCACCACCATGTGACCGAAACCATGGAGGAATCCGCCGCGC
This sequence comes from Eubacteriales bacterium, assembly GCA_031556335.1. Taxonomy (GTDB): domain Bacteria; phylum Bacillota; class Clostridia; order Christensenellales; family Aristaeellaceae; genus Limiplasma. Next base: position 33,837 of record JAVBTE010000152.1, read on the forward strand.
TGGCCCTTCGCAAGGGCTGCGATTTGAACTGCGGGTGCGCCTACCAGTGGATGATGCAGGCCTGCGCCACGGGCCAGGTGGAGGAAAGCCTGGTTCGCCGCGCTGCGGAGCGGCTGTTTACCACCCGGTTTTTGCTGGGCATGTTCGAGCCCACCCCCTATGACGACATTCCCTATGAAGTGGTGGAATGCGGGGAACATCTGGCTGTGGCGCAAAAGGCCGCAGAGGAAAGCGTGGTACTGCTGAAAAACGACGGGGTGCTGCCCTTGGACAGGCGGAAGATTCGCACCATTGGCGTCATCGGCCCCAACGCGAACAGCCGGGCGGCGCTGATTGGGAATTATTACGGAACCGCCTCTCGCTACATTACGGTGCTGGAGGGCATTCAAAACGTCGCCGGGGACGGTATCCGGGTGTTGTACAGCGAAGGCGGCCATGTAAGCCTGGACAAGCCCGACCCCCTGTCCCATCCCTTCCATCGCCTGTCTGAGGCGGCCACGGTGGCGGAGCATTCCGATGTGGTGGTGCTGTGCCTGGGCATGGATGAGCACCTGGAAGGCGAAGAGGGGGACGCGGGGAACCAGTATGCCTCCGGCGACAAGCAGGGCCTGGAACTGCCGCTGTCCCAGCGGCGGTTGCTGGACGTGGTGATCGCCACGGGCAAGCCCTTTGTGCTTTGCATGCTGGCGGGCAGCGCAGTGGACATGAACCTGGCGTCGGAAAAGGCCGCGGCCATTTTGCAGGCGTGGTACCCCGGGGCCCGGGGCGGGCAAACCGTGGCGGAGATTCTGTTCGGCCTTGTGGGCCCCAGCGGGAAACTGCCCATTACCCTGTACAGAAGCCTGGAGGGCATGCCGGAGTTTACCGACTATGCCATGGAAAACCGCACCTACCGCCACCTGACCGCGCAGCCCCTGTATCCCTTTGGCTATGGCCTCACCTACGGAAGGGTGGAGCTGAAACGGGTGAAGGAGATGGCTTTGGATTACCACGGGGCCGCACAGAAGGGCGTGCGCGTGGAGGCCGTTGTCGCCAATGTTTCTACGGTGCCGGTCGCCCAGGTGGTGCAGGTGTATGTGCGGGTCAAAGGCTCTGCCACGGAGGTCGTCAACCATCGCCTGTGCGGGTTTCAGCGGGTGGAGCTGGCCCCGGGCGAGGAGAAGGAAGTAAGCATCCCCATTCCCGCCAAGGCGTTTTGGACGGTGGACGACCTGGGGATGCCGGTGAAGGACGGAACCGGCGCAATGCTCAGCGTGGGCTTTGGGCAGCCGGATGAAAGGACCCTGGAACTGACGGGATGCCCCCCGGTGCGGATGGAGATTTAGGCGGCGGGCGCCATGCCTGTGCGGTGTACCATCCTGTATGCCGTGGAAGATGCGGTATGCGGTGGAAAATATATGGTTTAAGGAGGAGAATGGTTGTGAAAAAATTGCTTGCACTGTTGCTCTGCTGCGCGCTGGTCCTGGGAGGCACCGTGGTGGCGTTGGGCGAGAGCGGAACCAAGGTTTTGAACGTATGGTCGTTTACGGACGAAGTACCCAAGATGATTGAGCGGTATAAGGAGCTTCACCCGGAATTTGACTATGAAATCAAAACCACCATCATCGCCACCACCGACGGCGCCTACCAGCCCGCGCTGGACCAGGCCCTTGCCGCCGGCGGCGCAGACGCCCCGGACATCTACTGTGCTGAGGCGGCCTTTGTGCTGAAGTACACCCAAGGCGACGCGTCGTCCTTTGCGGCCCCTTACAAGGACATGGGCATTGATGTGGACGCCAAGCTGAAGGAAGCGCAAATTGCCCAGTACACCGTGGACATTGGCACCAATCCGAATGGCGACGTGGTGGGCCTTGGGTATCAGGCCACCGGCGGCGCGTTCATCTACCGCCGTTCCCTGGCCAAGGATACCTGGGGAACCGACGACCCCGCCGAGATCACCAAAAAGATCGGCCCGGGTTGGGATCAGTTTTACAAAGCTGCCGCTGAGCTGAAAGAAAAGGGCTACGGCATCGTTTCTGGCGACGGCGACATCTGGCACGCCGTGGAAAACAGCTCCGACACCCCTTGGGTGGTGGACGGCAAGCTGAACATCGACCCGAAGCGGGAAGCGTTCCTGGACCTGTCCAAGCAGCTGAAGGACAACGACTATCACAATGACACGCAAGACTGGCAGGACGCCTGGTTTGCCGACATGAAGGGCGTTGGCGCGAAGCCCATCTTTGGCTTCTTCGGCCCCGCGTGGCTGATCAACTACGTCATGGCCGGCAACAGCGGCGGCAAGACCCCCGGTGAAGGCACCTACGGCGACTGGGCCGTGTGCGAGCCCCCTGTGGGCTTCTTCTGGGGCGGCACCTGGGTGCTTGGCTCCGCCAGCTCCCAGAAGAAGGAAGCTGTCGGCACGCTGATCGACTGGATCACGCTGGACAGTAGCGAAACCGGCCTGCAGTATTATTGGGCCAACGGCACCCTGAACGGCGAAGGCGGCACCAAGGATACCGTGGCCTCCGGCGCGGTGATGGCGAAATCCGACGGCAAGCTGGACTTCCTGGGCGGCCAGAACATGTTTGATGTGTTCGTGCCTGCCAACCAGTTCGCCAACGGCAAGAACCTGACCCAGTACGACGAAACCATCAACAGCAACTGGCGCGACAAGGTGCGCGCTTATACCGGCGGCGAAGTGACCCGCGAGGAAGCCATTGCTGCCTTCAAGCAACAAGTGGCCGACAACCTGGACGTGATCGTCGAGTAAGGCCCACGGGCGCGGAGGGAGGGGCGCAGCTTCCTGCCCTTCGCGCTTTTGGCAGGATTCTCCGGTTTGATACAGAAACATCACATCGTGCGCACCTCCCGCCCCGGGCTTCGGGGCGGGAAGGGGTGCGCGGGGGCCCGCCGCCGGCCCGGGATTGCGTTTCACAGGCCGGCGCAGATCTGGCATGGGGGAGTGAACCGTGATGAAACGCCGCAAAGGGTTTGGGTATGCCAAATACGGGTATCTTTTCAGCATTCCTTTTGTGCTGGTTTTTTTGATTTTTTCCCTGTATCCCACCATTTTTACGGCCTTGCTGGGGTTTACGGACAGCAAGGGTCTGGGGAATACCAATTTCCATTTTTTGCAGCAGCCGTTTCAGAATTTTGTGACGATTCTCAATAACAAATCGTTTCAAACGTCGCTTCAAAATACCGTGGAAATCTGGCTGATGAATTTTGTACCGCAAATTCTGCTGGCGCTGCTGCTCACCGAATGGTTCACCAACACCAGCATGAAAATAAAAGGCCAGGGGCTTTTCAAGGTGGCCTATTACCTGCCCAACATCATTACCGCGGCCACCGTCGCCATTTTGTTCAACTCGCTGTTTGGGTACCCCATGGGCCCCGTCAATGATATTTTCAAATCCCTGGGGCTGGCCCAGCAGCCCATCAATTTCCTGGTCAGCAAGGCCACGGCCAAGGGCGTAGTGGCCTTTATCCAGTTTTGGATGTGGTATGGCTATACCATGATCATTCTCATTTCCGGGGTGCTGGGCATCAATCCGGAGATGTTTGAGGCCGCCAACATCGACGGCGCCAACCGGGCCCAGGTGTTTTTCCGCATCACCCTTCCCAACCTGAAAACCATCTTGCTCTATACGCTGATTACCAGCATGATTGGCGGCCTGCAAATGTTTGATATCCCCCGGTTGTTCCTGTGGGGCGGGCCGGACAACGCCACGCTTACCACCAGCCTTTTTATCTACAATCAGGCGTTTAGCGGAAGCTATTTATACAGCCGGGCCTCTGCGGCCAGCATGCTGATGTTTATCATCATTGCCATGGGGTCCGCCGTTATCTTCTTCCTGATGAGGGACAAGGATGAGATTCGCCAAAAAAGGGCGGAGCGGCAACTAATCAAACAGGCAAAGCGAGAAATGAGGGGGCAAAGCGCATGAAAACCAAATCCCGCTTCGGCATTGGGAAAGTATTGATGTACATTGCCTGCGCTTTTTTGGTGGTTTTAGGCATTCTGCCGTTCTGCGTGATGATGATCAACGCCACGCGCAGCACCTATGAAATTCAGCAGCACGCGTTCTCCCTGGTGCCGTCCTCCTATTTGCGCAGCAACCTGGACGTGCTGCTGGGAAAAAGCTTTAACGCGCTGACGGGTTTTTTCAATTCCGTCATCATCTCCGGCGGGTCCACCCTGTGCACGGTGTATTTTTCCACGCTGACGGCCTATGCCCTGGTGGCGTACGACTGGCGGCTGCGCCAGCCCTTCTTCACCCTGATCATGTGCATCATGATGATTCCCGCCCAGGTGACCAGCATCGGATTTTACCAGTTTATGTACCGCGTGGGCATGACCAACAACTTTTTGGCCCTGATCTTGCCGGCCATCGCCGCGCCGGCCTCCGTGTTCTTTATGCGGCAGTACATGCTGCCCGCGCTGTCCATGGACATCGTCAGCTCGGCCCGGATCGACGGCGCGGGAGAGTTTTACACCTTCAACCGGATCGTGCTGCCCATTATGCAGCCGGCCATCGCCACCCAGGCCATCTTCTCCTTTGTGACCAGCTGGAACCAACTGTTCATGCCCTTGATTTTGCTCACCAACCAGGACAAATACACCATGCCCATCATGGTAAGCCTGCTGAGGGGCGATATCTATAAAACGGAGTACGGCGCTGTTTACCTGGGCCTGACCATGACCGTGTTGCCGCTCCTGGTCATTTACTTCCTTCTGTCCAAGCACATCATCGCCGGCGTCGCGTTGGGCGGCGTGAAGGGGTAAGCGGCGTTTGCCCAAAGCAACCGATCATCCGCGTTTTAAGCGCGCAACAACCGGGAGGCAATATGGGATTTCGTGAGGACTTTGTTTGGGGCGCCGCCACTTCGTCCTATCAGGTGGAGGGGGCTGCTTTGGAGGACGGGAAAGGCCCGTCTGTTTGGGATGATTTCTGCCGGCAGCCGGGGCGGGTGATGGAGGGGCACACGGGGGACGTGGCCTGCGACCATTACCACCGCTACCGGGAGGACGTGGAACTCATGGCCGGGCTGGGCATGAAGGCCTACCGCTTTTCCATCAGCTGGCCCCGGGTTTTTCCGGAAGGCACGGGCAAGGTGAACGAAAAGGGCCTGGATTTTTACAAGCGGCTGGCGGACGAGCTGCTCGCCCGGGGCATTGCCCCCTACGCCACGCTGTTTCATTGGGATTATCCCCTGGCGCTGCTGCAAAGGGGCGGCTGGCTGAACCCGGACAGCTCCGACTGGTTCGCGGAATACGTGCACGGGGTGGCCAGGGCGCTGGGCGGCAGGCTGAAGGATTATTTTACCCTGAACGAGCCTCAGTGCTTTATTGGCATGTCCTATTTGCAAACGGAGCACGCGCCGGGCATCCGGCATTCGCTGAAGGATAACCTTGCCATGGCCCACCATGTGCTGCTGGCCCACGGCAAGGCGGTGCAGGCGCTGCGGGCGGACGTGGCCGCCTGCCGGGTGGGCTATGCCCCCACGGGCAGCACGTTTTACCCGGCCACGGAATCTGAGCAAGACATTCAGGCCGCCAGGGAAGCCACCTTTGATGTGGACGCGGAAAGCTGGGGGTTTAACATCGCCTGGTGGAGCGATCCCGTTTTGCTGGGCCATTACCCCGAAAAAGGGCTGCGCCTGTTCAGGGAGATCCTGCCCCCCATCGGCCCGGAGGACATGCGGCTGATTCACCAGCCCCTGGACTATTACGGCCAGAACATTTACCACTCCACGCCCGTCGTCCATGATCCGGACCGTGGCTACCGGGCGGTCAGCCGCCCCGTGGGCCACGCCAAAACGGCCATGGGCTGGCCCGTCACCCCGGAAAGCCTGTACTTCCCGCCCAAGTTTCTCTACGAACGCTACCATACGCCCATTTTGATCACCGAAAACGGCATGTCCTGCCATGATGAGGTCTCCATGGACGGCAAGGTGCACGACCAAAGCCGCATCGATTATCTGCACCGCTATCTGCGGGCCCTGCGCCGGGCCGCGGAGGAGGGCGTGGACATCCGGGGCTACTTTCAGTGGAGCTTTTTGGACAATTTTGAATGGGCCAGCGGCTATTGCGACCGCTTTGGTCTGGTGTACGTCGATTTTGAAACCCAGCAACGCCTTCCCAAGGACAGCGCAAATTGGTACCGCCGCGTGATGGAGACGAACGGGCGGGAGTTGTGACGGGGGCGGGGACGGACGGGGACGGCAAGGGCGCTGCCCTTGCATCCCGCCAGGGCTTTGCCCTGGACCCATGATTTCACCGTGCTACGCACGGTGAAAAGGATAACAGTTAAAAAGCGCTCCCCTTGCAATGTTTTGCAAGGGGAGTTGACTATTCATTTTGAATATTTCATTTGACCGCGTGAAACGCGGTCCGTGAAGGGTCCAGGGCGATAGCCCTGGGCAGGGTTTTAGGGGCGGCAGCCCCTAACGTCCCCTCGTCCTCGTCCCCCTTACTGCTCTTTTTTGCCGGCATAGGCGGCGATCAGGGCCAGGGCAAGAACGGCGCCCTTCACGGCGGGCAGCACGTAGTAGGAAACCGCCATGATGGTGAGGCCGTTTTCCAGGGTAGACACCAGCATGGCGCCCACCAGGGTCCCCAGGGCGTTTGGCTTTTCCGCGCCACCCACGGAGCGGCCGACAAACACGGCCGCCAGGGACTGCATCAGGTAGTTGTCGCAGCACATCACCTGTGCGGAGCTGCCCCGGGAGGCCACCAGAATGCCGCCCACAGCCACGAACACGGCGGTGATCATACC
>JAVBTE010000095.1:0-6571 GCA_031556335.1 Eubacteriales bacterium
AAATCCTAAAGCACCAAAATCCCCAGGTGCTCCAGCAGAATTTTCAGGCCGATCAAAATCAGCACCACGCCGCCGGCGATTTCCGCCTTCTTTTTGAATCGAAGGCCCGCCTTGTTCCCCAGCCATACCCCCACAAGGGACAGCGCGAACGTGATGCAGCCGATTAACAGCACCGCCGGAACAATGGGCATGTTCAAAAACGCGAAGGTAATGCCCACGGCCAGCGCGTCGATGCTGGTGGCAATGGCCAGAATGAACAGTTCTTTGTAGTTCAGCTTCTGGTCGACGGCGCAAACCGCTTCTTCCTCTTTGTCCCGCAGCGCGTCCAGCGCCATGCGGCCGCCGATATACAAAAGAAGGCCAAAAGCGACCCAGTGATCCACCGAAACGATATATTGCTCAAACTGCCTGCCCAAAAACCAGCCGATCAGCGGCATAACCGCCTGAAAGGCCCCAAAGAACAGGGCGATGACGGCCCCTTGTTTCAGGTTCAGCTTTTTCATGCCCAGGCCCTTGCACATGGATACGGCGAAGGCGTCCATGGAAAGGCTGACCGCGATAAAGACGAGCTCCAACATGTTCTTTTTCCTCTCTTTCGCAACAAAAAAATCGGGCGCGCATGAAGCACCCGATTTTTTTGACACAGGTGCGGCAATACGCCACACATGAGTCTTGTTATTTCATGCAAGCCAGGCCCGGTGGGCCAGCATGTTGACTTGCAACGTATTCCTACGCCAACTACTCCCTCATGGATGGGTTTACTATACCCTATTCCCCGTCTGTTGTCAACTTGCCGGTTCAGGCGCCGGCCACGGACAATTCTCCCACGTCCATGCTGGGGCTGCCCATGCCGCCCCCGGGAAAGCGCAGGTCGTTGCCCATGGCCCGGATGCCTTTGAGCAAGGCAAAGAAATTGCCCGCCACCGTAATCTGCTCCACAGGCCGCACCCGCCGCCCGTTTTCAAACAAATACCCCTTGGACAGCAGAGAAAAGTCTCCGCTGATAGCGTCCGCCCCGGCGTGAAGCCCGCTCACCTCCGTAATCACCAGCCCTGTGCCCGCGTCCACCATCAAGTCTTGCGGGCTTTTTTCGCCGGGCACAAAGTAAAAATTGCTGGGCGACACCCGCACCGACGAGGCATAGCCCGCCTTGCTGGCGTTGGCGGTGGTGGGAACGCCGTCCTTATGGGCGGTTTTCAGGTTGTGCAAAAACGTTTTGAATACGCCATTTTCGATTACGGTGTGCTTTTTTGAGGGTACCCCTTCCGCGTCGAAGGGGCGGCTGTTCAGGCCTTCCGGCAGCAGCGGGTCGTCCGCCAGGGTCACGCAGGGGGCGGCAATTTGCTGGTCCAGCTTGCCTTTTAAAAGCGACAGGCCCTGCTGCGCGTTTTCGGCGGAAAAGGCGGCGGCAAACACGCCCAGCAGATCGGTCATGGTGGTGTTTTGGAAAATGATTCGGTACGCGCCGGAAGGCACCGGGGCCGCGTTCAGGCCGTCCACCGCGATTTTCGCGGCGGCTCCCGCCAGCGCCTTGGGGTCCAGCTTTTGCATATCCCGGGTGTAGACCGATTCAAACCCGGAAGAAACGCTGTTGCCCTCTCTGGCCACGGGTTCCAGGTAGGCGCCCACATAGTTTTCGGTGTATTGCTTGTTCAGCCCCAGGGTGTTGAGAATGCGCACCGTGTGCTTCCCGGACACCACCGTGTTGTAGCCTACCTTTTCCACCCGGGCGTCGTAGGCCTTGGCTTCCCTTTCCATTTCCAGCGCAAAGTCCAGCTTTTGCTGGGTGGGCACCTTTTCCAGGGCAGGCTCAAACAGGCTCAGCTCCGGGTCCGGCTGGTCGCCGCCAAACAAAAACTGCCGATCCGTATCCTCGCACAGGCGGGCGCTGTCCACAACGCCCCGAATCAGCTGCCTGACGGCTTCCTCGTCAAACGCCTCGGTGGAGGCATAGCCCATCCGGCCATCGATCATGGCCCGAAACCCAAGGCCTCGGGTGGCATTGGAGGAATACCGCATGATCTCGCCCTCAATGGTGGTGCCTTCAAAGCTTTCCCGCTCCACCATATAAGCTTCCGCCTGGGAAATGCCTTCCTTTTCCGCCGCCGCAAAAAGCCGGTTCAAAAAATCGTTCATGCTTCTTCCCCCTTATCCCCGGCCGCCAACCGTGATGGATGTGACGCGAACCATGGGCTGGCCCACATTGGTGGGTACGCTGCCGCTGATGCTGCCGCAAATACCCTGGGCCATTTTCATGTTTTTGCCCACCCGGTCGATTCGGGTCAAAATCTCCGCGCCCTTGCCAATGAGCGACGCGCCCCGCACCGGGCCCGCAATTTTGCCATCCTTTACCAGATAGCCCTCGTTGACGGCAAAGTTGAATTCTCCGGTGGCCGGGTTCACCGACCCGCCGCCCATGCGCTTGGCGTAAAGCCCGTCGCCCATGGTTGCAATCATCTCCGCCTCGTCGTCCTGGCCTGCCGCGATATAGGTGTTGCGCATGCGGGAGGTTGGGGCGTAGGCATAGCTTTCCCGGCGGCTGGAGCCGGTGGCGGGCATGTTCATGCGCTTGCCGTTCAGGGTGTCGATCATGTAATTTTTCAAAACGCCGTTTTCAATCAGCACAAGCCTGGTGGTGGGCTTGCCCTCGTCGTCGACGGTTTCGCTGCCCCATTCGTTTGGCATGGTACCGTCGTCCACGGCGGTCACGCAGGGGGAAGCGACGATCTGCCCCAGCTTGCCGCAAAACTCGCTCATGCCAAAGGCCACGCTGGTGGCCTCCAGGCTGTGGCCGCAAGCCTCGTGGAAAATGACGCCGCCAAAGCCGTTGTCGATCACCACCGGCATCACCCCCGCCGGGCAGACCGGGGCATGCAACATGGTAAGGGCAATCTCCCCGGCGGTTTTGCCCACCTGGGCCGGGTCCACCCGGGTCTCAAACAGCTCGTAGCCCATCATGGCCCCCGGGGCCTCATAGCCGTGCTGGTTTTCCTGGCCATTGCCGGCCACGGCCTCGCAGGCCATGCGGGTATACACACGCCTGTCGGTAACAAACAGGCCGTCGGAGTTGCAAATGAGAACGTCCTGCTCGCTGTCCCGGTAGGAGCATACCACCTGGGCGATTTCCTCCCCGGTTTTTCGGGCGGCGGCGTTGGCCATGCGCAGAATCTCGATTTTTTTGAGGGAATCCGTCGCCGAGGGCAGCAGGGCGATGGAATGAACCTGCCCGGGCTTTTGTTCCCACCAGTCTGCGGGATGGCGCACATCGCCCTTGCTTGCCCGCACCGCCGAGGCCGCGCCCATGGCGCAGCGCAAAAGACCTTCCCGGTCCGTATCGTTGGTGTAGGTGTAAATGGCGTTCAACCCCACAAACACCCGGATGCCCGCGCCATGCAGCCTGCCGGACTGCACCACGTCGATCCGGTTGTCCCGCAGGCTGATGACCTGGTTTCGTCGGTCCTCCAAGAAAATCTCCGCGAAGTCTCCCCCGGTGGAAAGCGCGGCATCCAGCACGTCCCGCGCAACGTTTCTGTCCAGCATGTGTTCCTCCTTGGTCGCCCGCGTCGCGGCCCGGGGCCGTGCCGCGGGTTCGTCATTCGTTGCCTTCGGCAACTTCGGTGACTCGTCGGGGCTATGCCCGACCTCTTTAGTCTATGATTCCTTCAAAATCCGCATCCGCCAGACTTTTCGCCCGGAAGGCGGCGGTGTGGTTTCCCCCGGCAAAGCCTACCCCCAGGGCACGCATGCCTGCGGCCGTGGCCGCCTCCACGCCGGAGTCCGCATCCTCCACCACCAAACAGGCGGAGGGCGCAAGGCCGATCTGCTTTGCCGCCAGCAAAAACACCTCCGGGTCCGGCTTGCTGCGGGTGATCTGGTTGCCGTCGGCCACCGCGTCAAAGGCGTTCGCAAGGCCGATCCGCTCCAAAATCAGCGGCGCGTTTTTGCTGGAGGAGCCGATGGCGGTTTTCAGCCCCCTTTTTTTCAGCAGTTCCAGTACCGCCAAAGCCCCCGGCAGAATATCCGCCTTGGATAGGCTGCCGATCAGCTCCACGTAATATGCGTTCTTTCGGGCGGCCAGGGCGTCCTTTTCCGCCTGGGTATACGGCCTGTTTGCCTTCTCCAGGATGATCTCCAGGCTTTCCATGCGGCTTACGCCCCGAAGCCGTTCATTGATGGCGCGGCCAAAAGGGATGTTTTCTTCATCCGCCATTTTTTTCCAGGCCAAATAATGACAATTGTCGGTGGAGACAATGACTCCGTCCAGGTCAAAGATCACGCCCTGTATTTTTTCCATGGTGTTCCTCCGTGGCTTTCGTTGGGCTTTTTTCTGCTCAGCTTGCTGATTATACCATTTTTAGGAAGGCTGGAAAAGGGTGTGGCCAGGAAATCCTAAGGAAGCGCTTTTGCCTTCTGTTTTTTGCCGAACCACATACGCTTAAAGGCGTCGCGCCCTTTGCCGGCAAAAACGGAAACCATCGCGGCCCCCATTGCAATTTTTTCTTCTTCGTGATACAATGCAATGGTCAAAGATGGTCAGTTTTTGACGCTAGGAGGTACACCATGCGGCTAAGCGACGCCATAGAACAATTCATCAAAACCATGCTGACCCAGGCCGAGCAGGAAGTGGAGCTGAAACGCAACGAGCTTGCGGACTATTTCAACTGCGCCCCTTCCCAGATCAACTATGTGCTTGCCACCCGCTTTACGCCGGACCATGGGTATATCATCGAATCCAGGCGCGGCGGCGGCGGCTATATCCGCATTTTCCGCATGGGGCAGGACACAGGCGAGCAGCTTTTGTACCTGCTTAACGAGCGGGTGGGCGACGCCATTCCCGCGCTGGAGGCTTCCCATCTGGTGATGCAGCTTGAGGAGCGCGGCTTTATCGGCCATTGCGAGGCCGCGCTGATGCAGGCCGCCATTTCCCCCCAGGCGCTAAGCCTGCCCATTCCCGCCACCATGAAGGACGCTTTGCGCGCCAAGCTCCTGAAAGCCATGATGATGGAAGTGGCCCGAAACTGCGGCGCCCAAAAGGCATAAGGAGGCATTTGGCATGCTTTGTGAAGATTGCAATAAAAACCAGGCCACGGTCATGATCACCGTCACCGCCGGGGGCGAGGTTACCACCCGGCACCTTTGCCAGGAATGCATGAAAAAGGTGGAGGAAAGCTTTTCCCAGGGAGACGTGCAAAGCTTTTTGTCCTCTTTGCTGTCCCTGTTGTCCGCCCAGCCCAAAGCGCCGCAGCTGACCTGTTCCGGCTGCGGGCTGACCTACGCGGAATTCCAGCGCACCGGCAAGCTGGGTTGCGCTCAGTGCTACCAGGACTTTGCCGAGGAACTGCGACCGCTTTTGGCCCGGGTCCACGGCCGCAGCCAGCACGCGGGCCGGGTACCCCCCGGCCAGGAAAAGCCGCAGGACATCAGCGTTTGCATGCAAGAGCTTCGCACGCAGATGGAAGCGGCTGTTTCCGCCGAAAACTTTGAAGAGGCGGCGAAGCTGAGGGATGAAATTCGCGCCCTTGAAAAAACCGCGCCGGAGGGAAGCCGATGAACGAGCAAGGAAGCGACATCGTGGTCACCAGCCGGGTTCGGCTGGCCCGCAACTATTTTGACCTTCCCTTTTCCACCATGGAACATCCGGACAACGCCAAGGTATGCATCGACAGGGCCCGGGAAGCCTTTGAGGACGGCAGTCAGGACCACGCCTACCGCCTTAACACCCTGCGGGACATGCACGTTGCCCAGCGCATGGCCTTGGTGGAACGGCACCTCATCAGCCGGGATTTGCTCCTTAGCAGTGATGTGGGCGCGGCCCTGGTGCGGGAAGACCAGGCCGTCAGCGTGATGGTGAACGAGGAAGATCATTTGCGCATCCAGGCCATGCTGACGGGCCTACGGCTGGAGGACGCGGCCCGGCTGGCTTTTGAGGCCGAAGAAAAGCTGCAAAGCCGCTGCGCCTTTTCCTTCGATCCCCAACTGGGCTACCTGACCGCCTGCCCCACCAACACGGGCACCGGCATGCGGGCCTCCCTGATGCTGCACCTGCCCCTTTTGACCTTTTTCAAGCAAATGGGCAACGTAACCCAGAGCGTGGCCAAGCTTGGGCTTACCATTCGGGGCATTTACGGCGAAGGCAGCGAAGCCCTGGGCGATCTGTACCAGGTCAGCAATCAGGTGACCCTGGGCCGCACGGAAACCGAAATTGTGGAGGCCGTGCTGGCGGTGGGCAAGCAGCTGATCGACATGGAAAAAACCCTGCGCAAGCGGGCCGCCACCGAGGCCAACGCGGGCCTGGAGGACCGCATTTTCCGAAGCTATGGCATTTTGCGGTATGCCCGGCAAATGGACACGCCGGAGTTTATGCAGCATTGGAGCGCCCTTCGGCTGGGCGCGTCCCTGGGCGTGGTGCCCGTTACGCTGGAAACCGCCGACGAACTGCTGACCATTGCCCAGGACGCCCACGCCAAGCTATACCGCAGCGCCCACAACCCTTCCCTCACCACCGATTTAGCCCGGTGCGAGATCATCCGTTCCAAACTCAATCCCACTCCACAGGAGGTTTAACATGGCA
>JAVBTE010000021.1:0-2722 GCA_031556335.1 Eubacteriales bacterium
GGGCATTCGGGTGGTGAAGTCCTTTGCCAACGAACCCATGGAGATTCACAAATTTCAGGAAGGCAACGACGAGTTTGTCCGCATCAAGCGGAAAACCTACCTGTACATGGCCGGGTTCGGCACCGTCACCCGGGTGTTTGACGGCCTGATGTATATCGTTGTTGTGGTGGTGGGCGCGCTGTTTTTGATGAACCGCTCCATTACCGCCGCCGACTACATCGCCTATTTGCTGTATGTCAGCACGCTGCTTGCGTCCATCCGGCGCATTGTGGAGTTTGCCGAGCAGTTCCAGCGGGGCATGACCGGCATCGAACGCTTCGCCGAGATCATGGACAGCCAGCCGGACATTCAGGACGCACCGGGCGCGGTGGACCTGGCCCGGGTGAAGGGGGACGTGACCTTTGACCACGTCAGCTTCCGCTATGACGACGACGACAAAACCGTGCTGGCGGACCTGAACCTGCGGGTGATGGCCGGGGAGCGGGTGGCCCTGGTGGGCCCCAGCGGCGGCGGCAAAACCACCCTGTGCAACCTGATTCCACGGTTTTACGATGTCACCGGCGGCAGAATCTTAATTGACGGCCATGACATTCAAACCCTTACCCAGCGCAGCCTTAGGGAGAACATCGGCATGGTGCAGCAGGACGTATACATGTTCAGCGGCACCATTTACGACAACATCGCCTATGGGCTGCCGGGGGCCTCGGAGGAGGAGGTTTTTCTGGCCGCCAAACGGGCGGGCGCCCACGAGTTTATCAAGGCCTTTCCGGAAGGATACCGCACCTATGTGGGCGAGCGGGGCGTGAAGCTGTCCGGCGGGCAAAAGCAGCGCATTTCCATTGCCCGGGTATTTTTGAAAAATCCGCCCATCCTGATTCTGGACGAGGCCACCAGCGCCCTGGACAACGAAAGCGAGCGCCTGGTGCAACTTTCCCTGGAAGAGCTGAGCCAAGACCGCACCACCTTCACCATCGCCCACAGGCTGACCACCATCCGAAACGCCACCACCATCTGGGTGCTGACGGAAAAGGGCGTGGAGGAGCAGGGCACCCATCAGCAGCTGATGGAAAAGCAAGGAAAATATTACCATTTATATCGCATGTATACGGAGGAGCCAGTATGAGTTTATCATTTCGCGTGGTAGAAAAAGAGGGCTTCGCCGCGATTTGCCAGCTGTTTCAAAGCGTCATCGCGGACATGCGCCACCGGGGCCTGAAACAGTGGGAGTGGGGCGTGTACCCCACGGCGGAGATTTTGCGGGAGGACATGGAAAAGGGTGCGCTCTACCAAATGGAGGAGGACGGCCAAATGATTGGCGCCTTTGCCCTCAGTGCCCAGCAAGACGAGGCCTATGCCCGGCTTTCCTGGCACTTTGGGGTGAAGCCCGCCATGATGCACCGCCTGGCCCTGCGGCCGGACTGCTTTGGCCTGGGCCTGGCCCAGCGGGTGCTGGTATACGCCAAGGACGAGGCCCAGCGCCTTTCCTACGACAGCCTGCGGGTGGACACCTCCTCGGAAAACCAGCAGGCCCTGAAACTGTTCCGCAGCGCCATGACCCGGCAGGCCGGGGTGGTGTACCTGCGGGAGCCGGAAACCGCCTATTATTGCTTTGAAAGCCCGCTGTCGGACAAGACCCCGCTTTTGCCCATTCGCATGCATCCGGCCTACCGCTACGGGGAGATGACCCCCTGGGGCGGCGACGGCCTGAAACAGGTGTTTCACAAGAGCATCCCGGACGAGCGCACCGGGGAAGCCTTGGAGATCAGCGCCATTCCGGGCCTGGAAAGCCGGGACGACACGGGGGACCGCCTGCGCAAGCTCATCGCCCGGTACGGCAAGGCCCTTGTGGGCCCGGGGAAAGACAAGGAGTTCCCCCTGCTGCTGAAGCTGATTGCCGCCCGGGACAAGCTGAGCGTGCAGGTTCATCCGGACGACGCCTACGCCCGCCAGCATGAGGGCAAGCTGGGCAAAAGCGAAGCCTGGGTCATCCTTAGCAGCGCGGAGGGCGCCGGCATCCTGTACGGCATGAAGCACGGCGTAAGCCTTGCAGACCTGCAAGGGGCCCTGGATAACGGCCAGGACATTGAAACCATGCTTCAGCGGGTGCCCGTGCAGCCCGGGGACGTGTTTTACATTCCCAGCGGCATGGCCCACGCCATTGGCGGCGGGGTGGTGCTGTACGAAATTCAGCAGTCCAGCGACGTTACCTACCGCCTGTGGGACTACATGCGGGTAAACGATAAGGGCCAGCCCCGGGAGTTGCACATTCGCCAGGCCCTGGATGTGCTGAACCCACGCCTTCTGGGGGAACGGGTCAGCCTGCCCGAAGCGGAGGAAAGCGGCCTGCACCGGCTTTTGAACGTGCCGGCTTTTACCCTGGACTGCGCCGTGCTCAGCGGCAAGCTGGAACTGCCGCTCCATGCGGAGGGCTTTCGCATGCTGACGGCCCTGGCTCCCCTGAACATTCAGTGGCAGGGCGGCGAGATGGAACTGAAAGCCGGAGAAAGCGTGCTGCTGCCGGCCCAGTGCCCACCCCTTGCGCTGAAGGGCACAGGCCGGGCGCTGATCGCGGCGGCCAGGTAGGGGGACGGGGGAAGGGACGGCGGGGAGGGACGGGGGGGGGGGGGTGGCGGGGCAGACCACCCCCGGGGCGGGGGCCGCCGCCACCGAGCCCGCGCCCCACCCCGACCAACAAAGCAAAAAGGGAAGACACTGGACACGA
>JAVBTE010000121.1:0-16661 GCA_031556335.1 Eubacteriales bacterium
ATTTGCAGCGGGCCGGGCACCGGCCCATCGCCCTGTGCGGCGGCGGCACCGCCATGATTGGCGACCCCAGCGGCAAAACCGATCTGCGCAAGATGATGACCAAAGAAACCATCGCCGAAAACGTGGCCGCCATCCAAAAGCAGCTGTCCCGGTTTCTGGATTTCAGCGAGGGCAAGGCCCTGATGGTGAACAATGGCGACTGGCTGCTGGGCCTGAACTACGTGGACTTTCTGCGGGACGTAGGCGCGCTGTTCAGCGTGAACCGCATGCTGACCGCGGAATGCTATAAGCGCCGCCTGGAAACCGGCCTCACCTTTTTGGAGTTCAACTATATGCTGATGCAAAGCTACGACTTTTTGCAGCTGTTCAAAACCCAGGGCTGCCGGCTGCAAGTGGGCGGAGACGACCAGTGGAGCAACATGCTCTCCGGCGCGGACCTCATCCGCCGCAAAGAGCGAGAGGACGCTTTTGCCCTTACCTGCAAGCTGATCATGACCCACGACGGCAAAAAAATGGGCAAGACCGAGGCCGGGGCCCTGTGGCTGGACGCTAGCCGTACCACACCCTACGAGTTTTACCAGTACTGGCGCAATGTAGGCGACCCCGATGTGGAGCGGTTCCTTGCGCTGCTCACCTTCCTGCCCATGGAGGAGGTGCGCCGCCTGGGCGCGCTGAAGGATGAGCAAATTAACGAAGCCAAGCGCGTGCTGGCCTTTGAGATCACCAAAACGATCCACGGCGAGGAGGAGGCCCAAAAGGCCGCCGACGCGGCCCAGGCGCTGTTTGCCGGGGGCGGGGCCATGGAGAATGTGCCCACCTTTGAGGTGACCGCCGCCCTGCTCAACGAGGACGGCCGGCTCACCAGCCTGCTTGCGATGTGCGGCCTGTGCGCCAGCCGGGGCGAGGCCCGCAAAATGGTGCAGGCCGGGGCGGTGCTGGCAGGCGAAGAGAAAATCACGGACATCGACGCTTTGATCGACCCGTCCCACATCGGTTCCGAGGGCCTTTTGCTGCGCAAGGGCAAGAAGAACTACTGCCGCCTGATCCTCAAGTAAAATGAAGGGTTACAAAACGGTCCTGGGCCGGGCCCGCGAGGAATACCTGGTGCAAAAAAGCCGGTTCATCGGCCATGCCGCCCCGGTCAAAACCCCGGAGGAGGCCCTTGCCTTTCTGGAAGACATCCGGGGACGGCACCGGGACGCCAGCCACAACTGCTACGCCTACATCCTGGGGCAAAACGCGGGGGTCATGCGGTACAGCGACGACGGGGAACCCGGGGGCACGGCGGGTATGCCCATCATCGAGGTAATGAAAGCCCGGGGCGTGACCGATTGCGCCGTGGTGGTCACCCGGTATTTTGGGGGCATTCTGCTGGGGGCCGGCGGGCTTACCCGGGCGTATTCCCACACCTGCGCCCTGGCCCTGACCGCCGCCAAGATGTGCGAAATGCATCCCTCCCAGCGCTGGCTTTTTGAAGTGGACTACCCCTTGTGGGACAAGGTGCAGCACGCCCTCAAAACCCTGCCCGCGCGAATGGAGAGCACCGATTTTTCCACGGCCGTCACCTTCGGGCTGCTGGTGAAGGAAGCAGACAGCCAGGCCCTGCGGGAAAAACTCACCACCGTCACCGACGGAAGGCTCACCGCCCTTTTGACCGACGAGTTATACTGCCCCTGGGAAGAGGCAATGGAGGAGGCGCCGCCCAATGGATCTGTTTGATATCGTGGGGCCCATCATGATCGGGCCCAGTTCCTCCCATACGGCGGGGGCGGCGCGCATCGGCCGCATCACCCGAATGCTGCTGGGCACAAGGCCCGTGGAGGCTTCCATCGGGCTGTGGGGCTCCTTTCAAAAAACCTACCAGGGCCACGGCACCGACAAGGCCCTGATTGGCGGCCTGCTGGGCATGAACGTGGACGACATCCGCCTGCGGGACAGCCTTTCCCTGGCGGAAAAAGAAGGCCTTTCCTATTCCTTTCACAACGTCAGCCTGCGGGGGGCCCACCCCAACACCGTGGTGCTGGAAGTGTTGGGCGCGGACGGTCGCAAAATCGCCGTGCAGGCCGCTTCCGTGGGCGGCGGCGAAATCGTCATCCAGTCCATTGACGGCATGGAGGCGGAGTTCTCCGGCCACGAAAATACGCTGGTCATCACCCATCACGACACCCCCGGCATGATCGCCCGGATGACCGGCGAAATCGCCCAAAGCCGCCTGAACATTGCCACCATGAAGGTATTCCGGCAGTCCGCCGGGGGGAAGGCCCTGGTGGCCCTGGAAATGGACGGTTCGGCGGAGGAGGGCCTGCTTTGCCGCCTGCGGGCCCTGGACGGGGTATATCATGTATCCTACATCGCGGGACGGGAGGCAAAGCCATGCGAACCATCGCCGAGTTGCTGAGCGCCGCCAAGGAAAGCGGGCAAACCCTGGGGCAGGCGGCCCTTTGCTGGCAGGCAAAGGACAGCGGGGCGGACCCCGCCGTGGCGCTTTTGGAAATGCGGGGCATGCTGCGGGTGATGCGGGAAAGCGTGCAGGCGGGGCTGGACCCCGCCCTGCGCTCCGTCAGCGGCATGGTGGGCGGCGGGGCCGCCAAAATGGCCGCGCCGGGCCAGGTGGGTCGCTTTGGCCTGTTGGGCAAGGCCTGCGCCTATGCCCTCTCGGTGGCGGAAAGCAACGCCTGCATGGGCAAAATCGTTGCCGCGCCCACGGCGGGCAGCTGCGGCATTTTGCCCGGGGCTCTGTTTGCCGCCCAGGAGGACGCCGGCTTTTCCGACGACGAACTGGTGATGGCCCTGTTTGCCGCGGCGGCGGTGGGCCGGGTCATTGCCCTTACCGCCACCGTCAGCGGCGCGGAGGGCGGATGCCAGGCGGAATGCGGCGCGGCGGCGGCCATGGCGGCGGTGGCCCTGGTGCAGCTGTACGGCGGCACGGCGCAACAGGCGGCGGACGCCTGCGCCTTTGCCCTCATGAACATGCTGGGCCTGGTGTGCGACCCGGTCCACGGCCTGGTGGAGGTCCCCTGCGTATACCGCAACGTGGGCGGGGTGTCGCAGGCCCTTTCCGCCGCGCAAATGGGGCTGTCCGGCATTGCCTGCCCCCTGCCCTGCGACGAGGTGATCCTGGCCATGAAAGACGTGGGCGACGCCATGCCCGCAAGCCTTCGGGAAACCGGCGAGGGCGGATGCGCCGCGTGCAGAAGCTGCCGGTAGGGCGTGAGACGGGGGATGGAAAGGGCATTGCCCTTGCATCCCGCCAGGGCTACCGCCCTGGACCCCTCTTTCACCGCGCTACGCGCGGCGAAAATAGAGATAATGTAACACCCTCCTCTTTCTTATTTTCATCCCTTCGGCCCTATGGTATAATGAATTGTTGTTTTTTACCGGGGCGCAAATTTCGCGGCCATGCCGCCAAAGGAGTTATTTCATGCGAGAAATTCTTTTGTCCATCGTCATCGCCGCTGTTGCCTATTTGCTCGGCTGCATCTCCACAGGGCTGATTATCGCGGGGAAATCCGGGGTGAACCTGCGGGAGGTGGGCAGCAAAAACACCGGGGCCAGCAATGTGCTTCGGGTATTGGGCCTGAAAAAAGGCCTGGTCACCTTCCTGGGCGATTTTCTCAAGGCGATTCTGGCCTGCCTTTTGGGCAGCCTGCTTTTGCCCGGCGCCACCTTCGGCATTCCCGGTTTCGGCGTGATGCTGGGCGGTTTGTTCGTTATTTTGGGTCACAACTGGCCCGTGTTTTACGGCTTTCAAGGGGGCAAGGGCGTGGCCTGCTCCGCCGCAGTGATCTTCTTCGTCAATCCCCTGTGGGGCATCATCGCCATCGTCATTTGCGTGGCCCTCATCGCCCTGACCCGGTTCATCAGCCTGGGCAGCATGGTGATGCTGCTTTGCTACATGGTGCTGATGTGCGTTGCCTTTTGGGGCCAGTGGTTCACCTGCCTGTGGGCCGTAGCGCTCTTTTTGCTGTGCGTATACCGCCACCGGGCCAACATCCGGCGGCTGCTAAACGGCACGGAAAACAAGATCGGGCAGAAGGCCAAATAACAAGGGAAAAAGGAACGCCCGTCAGCGGAAGCTGGGGGGCGTTTTTTAATTCATCCTACACAATCAGCATACAATCCCCAAAGGAAAAAAAGCGGTACCTCTCCCCTACGGCTTCCCCGTAGGCCCGCAGGGCTTCTTCCCGCCCCATCAGGGCGGACACGAGCATCAGCAGGGTGCTTTCCGGCAAATGAAAGTTGGTGATCAGCGCGTCTGTCGCGTGAAAAGCGCTGCCCGGGGTGAGAAAGATGCCTGTGTCTCCGCTGCCTGGGCGAACCAGGCCATCCTCCCCGGTGACGGTTTCCAGGGTGCGCACGCTGGTGGTGCCCACGCAAACGCACCTGCCCCCGGCTGCCCGGGCCTTGTTGATGACCTTGGCGGCTGCCTCCGTCACCTCGTAATGCTCCACGTGCATGTGGTGCTCTCTTACGTCCTCCGCCTTCACGGGCCGGAAGGTGCCCAGCCCCACGTGAAGCAGCACCGGCACAACCCCCACGCCCATGGCCCGAATCTTTTCAAGCAGCTCCGGGGTAAAGTGCAGCCCTGCCGTGGGGGCTGCGGCGCTGCCTTCCTCTTTGGCATACACGGTCTGGTAGCGGCTCTTGTCCTGCAGCTTTTCGTGAATATAGGGCGGCAGGGGCATCTGGCCCAGCCGGTCCAGCAGCTCTTCAAAAACGCCCTGGTAGTGAAACCGTACCCTGCGTCCCCCCTCCGCCGTGGTCGCCAGGATCTCCGCCCGCAAAAGGCCCTCCCCAAAGGCGCAAAAGGTGCCCGGCATCAGCCTGCGGCCCGGATGGACGATGGCCTCCCATACATCCTTTTCCGCCCGTTTCAGCAGCAAAATCTCCACAGGGACCCCCGTTTGTTCCTTCACGCCCAATAGGCGGGCCGGGATCACCTTGGTTTCGTTCAGCACCAGCACGTCCCCGGAGCGCAGAAACCGGGGCAGATCATAAAAATGCAGATGTTGGATGCGCTTCGTTTCGCGGTCGTACACCAGCATGCGGCTGTGATCCCTGGGTTCCATGGGGGTCTGGGCGATGAGTTCCTCCGGCAAATCATAGTGAAAATCGCTTGTTTTCAACCCAAAAGCCTCTCTTTACTCCCAACAAAATATACATTCCCTCCCTTTCACCGCGTTTCACGCGGTGAAGATGGGGTCTGGGGGCATGCCCCCAGGCAGGGTTTTAGGGGCGGCAGCCCCTAACCACCCCTAACCGCCCCCCGGCGTCCCCCGGCGTTCCCCGTCCCCCCGTCAAAACCGCGTCTGCTCCGGCCCGTCTGCGGCGGGGTCCGCCAGGGGCTTGCGGCCCAGGTGCTGGTATGCGGCGGGGGTCACCACCCGGCCCCGGGGCGTGCGCATCAAAAAGCCCAGCTGCATCAAATAGGGCTCGTACACGTCCTCAATGGTGGCGGCGTCCTCCCCGGTCATGGCGCTGAGGGTATCCAGGCCCACAGGCCCACCGGAAAACTTGTCCATCATGGTGGTAAGCATCACCCGGTCCAGCCGGTCCAGGCCCAGCACGTCCACGTCCAGCATGTCCAGGCCCTGCTTGGCCACCTCGTAGGTGATGACGCCGTCCGCTTTGATCTGGGCATAGTCCCGCACCCGGCGCAGCATGCGGTTGGCGATGCGGGGGGTGCCCCGGCTGCGGCTGGCAATTTCCAAAATGCCGTCCTCGCTGGATTTCACGTTCAAAATGCCGGCGCTGCGGCGAATGATGGAGGCCAGCTCGTCATTTTTGTACATCTCCAGCCGGAACAGAATGCCAAAGCGGTCCCGAAGGGGCGCGCTTAACAGCCCGGCCCTGGTGGTGGCCCCCCCCCGGGTAAAGCGGGGCCGGTCCAGGCGAATGCTGCGGGCAGTGGGGCCTTTGCCGATCATAATGTCCAGGGCATAGTCCTCCATGGCGGGGTACAGCACTTCCTCCACCTGACGGCTGAGGCGGTGGATTTCGTCAATAAAAAGCACGTCCCCGTCGGCCAGGTTGGTGAGGATACTGGCCAAATCCCCGGGACGGTCAATGGCGGGGCCACTGGTGACGCGAATGTTCTGCCCCATTTCCGAGGCGACGATGCCCGCCAGGGTGGTTTTGCCAAGGCCCGGAGGCCCGTACAAAAGCAGGTGGTCCAGGGGTTCCCGGCGCTTTAGGGCCGCCTCGATGGAGATGCGCAGGCTCTCCTTGATGGGCTCCTGCCCCACGTATTCCCGCAGGGTTTTGGGGCGCAGGGTCTGCTCCTGGTCGTCCTCGCCGTCCCGGAAGCCCGTGGAAATCAATCGGTCATCCATAGGTTGCGCTCCTTTTATCACAGTTGGGCGGGGTTACCCCTGCTGGGCCATGTGCCTGAGGGCCAGGCGGATCATCTCGTCCGCCGTTTCGCCCTGGCCCTTCACGCCTTTCAGGGCCGCGGCGGCCTCCTGGGGCGAATAGCCCAGAGCTTTCAGGGCCTGCATGGCCTCCCCCAGCGCGTCCTTGGCGGGGGCCTCGGCATCGGCAAAGGCAATGTCGTCCATGGAAACGCCGCTTTCCAGGGCGTCCTTGGTCAGCTTGTCCTTCAGTTCCAGGGCGATGCGCTGGGCGGTTTTCTTGCCGATGCCCGGCGCTCTGGACAGGGCGTTCAAATCCCCGGTCAAAATGGCCAGCCGCAAATCGCTCAGGGGCATGGAACCCAGCACAAAGAGGGCGCTTTTGGGCCCGATGCCCGATACGGAAATAAGCCGCCGGAACATGTCCCGCTCTTCCCGCTTTTCAAAGCCGTATAGCTCCATGGCGTCTTCCCGCACGGACAGATGGGTGTGCAGGGTGCACTCCTTGCCCGCGCCGGGCACGGCGGTCAGCGTGTTCATGCTGCATAAAAGCCGGTACCCCACGCCGCCGGGGGTTTGCAGCACCACTTCCCCTTCGCTTTTCTCCGCGACGATCCCCTGAATTTGCGCAATCATGGGCCGTGCCCCCTCATTTCATTCTGAATTGTTCCTTGGCCGGGCCCGTGGCCGCATGGGTCAGGGCAATGGCCAGCGCGTCCGCCGCGTCGTCGGGCTTTACGATGTCCTCCATGCGCAACAAAAGCTTCACCATCTGCTGCACCTGCTTTTTCTCCGCGCCCCCGTGGCCCGCCACCGCCTGCTTCACCTGCATGGGGGTATATTCAAACAGCTTGCCGGTATGGGCTGCGCAAACCGCGATGCTCACGCCCCGGGCCGCGCCCACGGTGAAGGCCGTGGTCACGTTCTTGGCAAAGAACAGCTCCTCAAAGGCGATTTCTTCCGGCCGGTAGCGGCACAGCAGGGTCTGCATGTCCGTTTGAATCTGCAAAAGGCGCTCCGGCAGGCTCTGTTTGGGGGTGGTAAGGATGCAGCCCACGTCCACCAGCCGCTGCCGTCCCCGCTCCGCCTCTATCACGCCCCAGCCCAGGGTGGCCAGCCCGGGGTCGATGCCCAGCACGATCATTCCATGCCCCTCCGCCCAAAATTCTTGCTTCTCATCATACGAAATTCCCCTGCTTTTGTCAACGAAAAGGGAAACGGGTGTTTGGCTCCGCCCTTGGGCCCCGCCGAGCCCCTCCCGCATTTTACATTGTTTTCGCTTGCCCGGGGGCATTCCTTCATGTATAATAAGGTGCGCAATTTTGCGCATTCTAAAAGGCCTGCCATCAGGCAGCGCCCGCAAGCGAATGCCGCCCCCGGGCGGCCTTGCGCATTGTCGTGAGTGACAAAAGAAAGGACGATTGATTCCATGCGCTTTTCCAAAGTGGGTTTGTCCCTCTTGTCCGTATTGGTGCTGGCCATGATCCTCTCCCTTTGCTTCCTGGTGCCTTCCGGCGCCATCACCGAGGAGGCCAACCGGGCCTATCTGAACGCCCTGCCCGAGGACGGCGAATCCGGCGGTATCGCCCTGCGCAAGCCCGTGGCTGTTCTGGCCTCGGCGGCCCTCAGCGATATCCTGCCCGTGAACGATATCTCCGCGCTGCCCTTTGACAACAGCCCCGGCCGCGCGCCCATTCAGGCCAATTTCACCGACACGGGTTATCGGGACGATACCCTCATCGTGGAAATGGAACAAAAGCGCATGTTTGACAGCGACGTGTTTGTGGCTTACGTCAAAATCGCCACCCCGTCCCAGCTGCGCACCGCATACGCGGGGAACAAAATCGGTTCCACCCGCACCAACCAAACCAGCCGCCTGGCCCAGAACTATAACGCCGTGGTGGCCATCAACGGCGACGCCTACGCCAACCCGGACGTGACCGGCGGCTACATCATCAAGCAGGGCGAAGTGTTCCGGGAAAAGACCAGCAAGAACATGGACCTGCTCGTGGTGGACGAACTGGGGGACTTCCACATCCTGAAACGGGGCCACGACGAGCAGGCGGAAGCCCTCAAGGCCATCAAAAAGGAGCATGAGATCATCAACTGCTTCTTCTTTGGCCCGGGCCTTGTGGTGGACGGCGAAATCCAGGACATTCCCGAAAACTACCAGTGGAACCCCACCGGCAAAGAACCCCGGGCCGCCCTTGGGCAGCTTGGCCCCCTCACCTATGTGATGGTGGTGGTGAACGGCCGCACCGATACCTCCGCTGGGGCCACCCATAAGGAAATGGCGGAGCTGATGGCGGAATTGGGCTGCAGGCAGGCGTATAATTTTGACGGCGGCAACAGCGCCACCATGGCCTTCAACGGCCAGGTCTACAACGACAAACCCCAGGCGGAGCGCTCCATTTACGACATCATCTACTTTGCTACCGCCACCGAGGGGCAATAGCATGGAAGCAAGCTTTCCCTTCGCGGGCCTCACGGGCCACTATTACGGGCTGGTGCTTGCCGCGGCCACCGCTTTGCTGCTTCTGCTGATGGGCCTCACCGCCCGCCGCCGCCGGCTGCCCCCAGGCACGGTGCCGGTCTTTGGCGCACTGGCCATTCCCCTGGGCCTTTTGGGGGCGCGGCTGGTGTTTTGCCTGTTCAACCTGTCGCTCTTCACGGAAACCTACGAAAACCCACTGCTGATGCTGCGCTTTTTTGACGGCGGGCTGTCCCTGTACGGGCTGTTCCCGGGGCTGGTTTTGGCCGCCTTCCTCACCTCCCGCATCGTAAAAGCGGGCTTTGGCCAGCTGATGGACGTTTTGGTCCTGCCCCTGGGCCTTTGGCTGTGTCTGGCGCGGCTGGCCGAGGGCTTTACGGAGCTTGGGGTGGGTAAGGTGGTGGAGGAAAGCGCCGTAACCCGTCTTTTCCCCTGGCTGTTTATCGCGGAGCAGGCAGGCGTCGCCACGGAATACCGCATGGCTGTGTACCGCTACGAGGCCGCCGCCGGGCTTCTTCTTTTCCTGTTCATGCTGGGGTTTGCCCTTCGCAAGCAACCCCGGAAGGCGCGGCGGGCGGGGGACAGCGCCCTTGTGTTCTTCGCCCTTTTCGGCGCGGCGCAGGTGCTTCTGGAAAGCCTGCGGGACGACGGGCATATGCTTCTGATCTTCCTGCGGGTGGGCCAGGTGCTGGCCGCCGCCATGCCCCTTCTCGCGGCGGGGGTGTTTACCCGGCGGGTTGTGGCCCTGCGGGGCCGGTGGGACCGGCGAACGGTTCTCAGCTGGGCGCTTCTGCTTTTGTGCGTGGGCGCTTGCGTGCTGCTGGAGTTTTCCCTGGACGGACGGCTTACCTGGGGAACCCCCTCCATGCTTCGGGATTACCTCCTCATGGCGGTTGCCTGCGCAGGCCTCTTCGCGGTGCCCTGGTCCCTGCGCAGCGCAAAATTTTCTGAGCAAAGCAAGAAAAGGTGATTGTGCGATGAAAGAACTGATCCGGAAAACCAAAATCGTGTGTACCCTGGGGCCTGCCACCGCGGAGGACGATGTGCTGCGCCGCCTGATGCTTTCAGGCATGAACGTGGCGCGGCTGAATTTTTCCCACGGCACCCATGAAACGCACTTGGAAACCATCCGCCGGGTCCGCCGCCTGCGAGGCGAACTGGGGCTGCCCATCGCCATCATGCTGGACACCAAAGGCCCCGAAATTCGGCTGAAAACCTTTGAAAAAGGACAGGTAACCCTGAAAAAGGGCCAGACCTTCACCCTGCATACCAAGGATGTGCCCGGCAACCAGGAGCAGGTCTCCATCACCTATGCCGACCTTCCCAAGGACGTTGGGGCCGGCTCCCTCATTTTGATTGACGACGGCCTGGTTTCCCTGACGGTGCGGGAAGTGAAGGGCAGCGCCATCGTCTGCGTGGTGGGCAACGACGGCGTCATTTCCGACCGCAAAGGGGTCAACGTGCCCGGCAGCGACCTGAGCATGCCCTTTATCAGCGAAAAGGACGACGCGGACATCCGCTTCGGCATCGAAAACGGCGTGGATTTCATCGCCGCCTCTTTCACCCGCTCCGCCATGGACATCCTGCAGATTCGCCAAATTTTCAGCGAAATGGGCTGCAACACCATCAACATCATCGCCAAGATCGAAAACATGCAGGGCGTGAACAACATTGACGAGATCCTGCGTGTATCCGACGGCATCATGGTGGCCCGGGGCGACCTGGGGGTGGAAATCCCCCTGGAAGAAGTGCCGGTGATTCAGAAAATGCTCATCCACAAGGCCTACAACTCCGGCAAGCAGGTGATTACCGCCACCCAAATGCTGGACAGCATGATGAAAAATCCCCGGCCTACCCGGGCCGAGGCCACGGACGTGGCCAACGCCATTTACGACGGCACCAGCGCCATCATGCTTTCCGGCGAGACGGCGGCGGGCCTTTATCCGGTGGAGGCGCTGCAAACTATGGCCCGCATCGCCCAGTGCGCCGAGGAGGACATCAATTACGTCAAGCGTTTCAAGGAACGGGAGACCGATTCCAACCCGGACGTGACCAACGCCATCTCCCACGCCACCTGCACCTCCGCCCACGACCTGGGCGCGTCCGCCATCCTCACGGTGACCAAGGGCGGCCGCACGGCCCGGATGATTTCCAAGTATCGTCCCAACTGCCCCATCATTTGCTGCACCACCGAGGAAAACGTGCAGCGCCAGCTGACCCTGAGCTGGGGCGTGATGCCGCTTTTGATTGAGGAAGCCCACAACACCGACGACCTTTTTGAGCGGGCCGTGGCAGCCGGGGAAACCGCAGGGCTGTTGCACAACGGCGAGCTGGTGGTGATGACCGCCGGGGTGCCCCTGGGCATCAGCGGCACCACCAACCTGATGAAGGTGCACGTGGTGGGCCATATCCTGGTCACCGGCCACGGCGTGACGCAAAAAACCTGCTGCGGCAGCCTGTGCGTTTGCGCAGACGCCGCCGAGGCAGGAAGCAACTTCACGGACGGCGATATCCTGGTGGTGCCCCAAACCAGCAACGCGCTTTTGCCCCAAATTCGCAAGGCCAAAGGCCTCATCCTGGAGGACCCCGATCCCAACGGCCATGGGGCCGTGGCGGGCATGAGCCTGGACCTCCCCGTGCTGATTGGCGCGGAAAACGCCACCAAGATCCTCAAAAGCGGCGCGGTGGTCACCCTGGACGCCGAGCGCGGCGTGGTCAGCTGCAATCCGACGGAGATTTGAAAAGGAAAGACAGCGGGAGGGGGACGCTAGGGGCTGCCGGTTCAGCTTTCACGGCGCGCGTATCACTACCGCTCACGCGCGCCTCAAGCTTCCCGCTTCGGGTCGCTAGCGGCTATGCCGCTGTGCCCACTGGGCACACGCTTCCCTCCGCGCCCCTAAGACCCTGCTCAGGGCTTCGCCCTGAACCCGTGCTTTCACCGCGCTGCGCGCGGTGAAAAATTTCTTTGAGCCGCGCGTAGCGCGGCCCAAACCGCCGATAAACTTGTTTGGAGGCGGGATGGGAGCCTGCTCAAAAAGGTTCAGCCGCAAGGAAGCAAGGCGACATAAGGGGATGAGCGTACAATGAAGTACGTGATTCCCCATTGCCGCCGCCGCTGACGACGCGGATGGGCCTTTTTCAGCAGGCTGGGCCGCGCTACGCGCGGCCCATAAAGGGTCCAGGGGCATGCCCCTGGTGGGGTGCAGGGGTGAAACCCCTGCATCGTCCCCCTGCATCGTCCCCCTTCCCCGTCTCCCCTTAACAGTTTGGCAGCAGAATGAACAGCATGTCGTAGGGAATGGGGAACTCCGGGATTCCCGTGGCATGGGGCGCGATCTGCGTTTCCTGAAAATAGAGCACGAGGAATTCCGGAGTCAAGTAGAAATTGTTCTCGTCAAAATACTGATCCACAAGGGCCGCGTAATCGTCAAAATACGCGGCCTCGTTTTCTTGCTTGCGCAGGGCGATTTCTTTGTCGATCAGGTCTTTCAGCGTGGCGGGGTAGTCCTCGTCGGCGGGAAACAAGTCCGACAGGGGGATGGCCGCACCGGTGCGGGCGTTCCAGGTGTCGGAGGTTCGGGTGGTAACGCCGTTGGCGCCGCCGGTGTACCGGTACTCATCCATGTACAGGCTGATGAGGCAATCCTGGGCGTAGGTGACGGCAAAGGGGCGGTCCACTTCGTAGGGAAAAAAGGGGGCGTTCTGCTGGGTTCGCTCCATATAGTCCGCCACAGCCTGTACGTAATAGGTGGCCTGAATGCTCCGCACCAGATCGAAGGCCTGCCTGCGGTACATGGCGTTCAGGCGGCGAATGCCCGGCATGGCCACGTGGGCGGAAAACTGGGGATACTGCACGTTGTATGTCAGCACGGTTTGCCCCGCATAGGTCCGGTCGCCGGCAATGCTTCGCGAAATCACATAAATGGTTCCTTCCATTCCTGCATCCCTCCTGAAGCATCCTATGCCGCAAAAGGGCGCGTCATGGCTTACCCGGGCCCCGGCAGCCTTCTTTTTGTGGGGCGCGGCCCTCCAAAGCGTACCCGGCGCGTTCCCTCAGCAACCGGGCACCGTGGCCCCTACCAGCGCGTAGGGATACGCAAACGTGGGAATCCCCGTGGAATAAGGCGCGATGTCATACTGCTGGAAATAGATCGTCAGCGCCTCCGGGGTCAGATAAAAATTATTTTCGCTGAACGTTTCGCTCACCCGCTGGGCGTAATCGTCGAAAAAGATGCCCGGCTGGGCCGCGTTCATCCTGGCGATGTCCTCGTCGATCAGCCCTTCCAGCAGCTCGGTGTAGTCAAAGCCCGGGGGAAACAGCGCAGACAGCGGAAGCCGCTGGGCGTTCAGCCCGTTCCAGGTATCGGAGGTTTGGGTGGTGGTGCCGTGGGCCCCGCCGGTATAGATGCTCTCATCCAGATACAGGCTGATGACGCAGTCCTGCCCATAGGTGATTTCATAGGGCCGGTTCAGCGTATACCCCTCAAAGGGCAGCCCCTGCTCCTGATGGCTGTAATAGTCCGCCAGGGCCTCCGCGTCGTAGGTGGCCTGAAAATCCCGGGCCAGGGCCAGGGCGCTGTCCCGGTAGTAGGTATTGATGCGGGTCAGCGATGGCAATGTCGTATACGTCACAAATTCGGGATAATCGATCTTGTATGTAATCACATCCTGGTTTCCAAAGCTGCGCCCGCCCGTGATGGAATGGTTCACCGCGAACACCTCTCGCGCCATATGCATCCCTCCCTGAGGCAGGATATGCAGAGGCGGGCGCTAAGGTGCCAAAAGCAAGGGGCCTCCCTTTGTCAAAAGAGAGGCCCCGGAGAATGCAATGTCATTTTTGCGAAGAGTCGGTAGGCTCAGGTTCCCAAATAGGCGGCTTTCACCTTTTCATCGCTCAGCAGCTGCCTGGCGTCGCCTTCCATTACGATGTGGCCGGTTTCCAGCACATAGGCCCGGTTGGCGATGGTCAGGGCCATGTGGGCGTTCTGTTCCACCAGCAAAATGGTGGTCCCCTCCCGGTTGATGTCCCGGATGATGGAGAAAATCTCCTCCACCAAAATGGGCGACAGGCCCATGGAGGGTTCATCCATCATGAGAAGGGTAGGATGGCTCATCAGGGCCCGGGCCGTGGCCAGCATTTGCTGCTCACCGCCGGAAAGGGTGCCCGCGGTTTGCTTCACCCGCTCCTTCAGGCGCGGAAAGTGGCTGAACACCATGTCCAAATCGCTCTCCAGCTCGCCCCGGCTGCTGCGGGTATACGCGCCCATCTCCAGGTTTTCCAGCACAGACATGCGGGCAAACACCCGGCGGCCTTCCGGCACCTGGGCCAGGCCCATGGGCACCAGCCGAAAAGCGTCGATGGCCGTAATGTCCTTGCCGTCGAACACGATGTTGCCGCTTTTGGCCGGAATCAGGCGGGAAATGGCGTGAAGGATGGTGGTTTTGCCCGCGCCGTTGGCGCCGATCAGTGTGACGATCTCGCCCTTGGAAACGAAAAAGTTGATGTCGTGCAGCGCGTGGATCGCGCCGTAGAAAACGTTCAAATCACGTACTTCAAGCATGCTGATTCCCTCCCTCCGGTTCGCCCGCCCCGCTGTGGTCCCCCTTGCTCTGCCCAAGGTACGCGGCGATCACTTCTGGATTTTGCACAATTTCCTTCGGGGTCCCTTCCGCAATGATGCGGCCATAGTTCAGCACATAAATGCGTTCGCAAATGCCCATCACCAGCTTCATGTCGTGCTCAATCAGCAGCACCGCCACGGAAAACCGGTCCCGAATCAGGCCGATGGTTTCCATCAGCTCTCTGGTTTCAATGGGGTTCATGCCCGCCGCCGGTTCATCCAGCAGCAGCACCTTGGGGTTGGTGGCCAGGGCCCGGCAAATTTCCAGCTTACGCTGCTGGCCGTAGGGCAGGCCGTCGGCCCGGATGTCGGCGGTGTCCTCCATGTTGAACACCCGCAGCAGTTCCCGGGCGCGGATGTCAATGCCGTGCTCCTCGCGGTTGTACCGGGGCATGCGGAAGATGCCGCTGGCCGCCGAGTAGTGCATGCGGCTGTGGAACGCCACCTTGATGTTTTCCAGAACCGTCATGGACTTGAACAGCCGGATGTTCTGGAAGGTACGGGCCACGCCCGCCGTGACGATTTCATAGGTTTTCTTGCCGACAATGGACTTGCCCAGCAGCTGAATATCGCCGTCCGTGGGCAGATAGACCCCGGTCAGCATGTTGAACACCGTGGTTTTGCCCGCGCCGTTGGGTCCGATGAGGCCTACGATCTCGTTGTCTTTCAGGGAGATATTCACGTTTTCGGCCGCCTGCAGGCCCCCGAAGCGAATGCCCAGGCCCTCTGTTTGCAGCACCGGCATGTCGTCTCCCACGTCATAGCGGGGCACATCCGGCAGCTTGGGCGTGTGCACACGCTTTTTGATGTGCAGCTTTCTCACCGCATAGTCCCAGCAGGCCGTGAGGGAGAACTCCGCAGTACCCATCAGCCCCCGGGGGCGGAACAGCATCATCACGATCAGCAAAATGCTGTACAGCAGCAGGCGGTAGTCCGCAAACTCCCGCAGCATCTCCGGCAGCAGGGTCAGCACCGTGGCGGAAATGATGCTGCCCGTGAAGGAGCCCATGCCGCCCAGCACCACCATCACCAGGTATTCGATGGATTTGTTAAAGTCAAAAGTCGTGGCGGAAATACGGCCAATTTGGTGGGCATACAGGCCGCCGGCCACCCCGGCGAAAAAGGCCGCCAGGGTAAAGGCGAAAATTTTGTAATAGGTGGTGGAAATGCCGGTGGACTCGGCCGCCACGGCGTTTTCCCGAATGGAAATAATGGCCCGGCCATGGCGGGAGCGGCCCAGGGTAAACAGCACGATGACCACCGCCACCATGATGAAATACGTGATGGACAAATTGTTGACCCGGGGAATGCGGCTGATGCCCGCCGCTCCGCCGGTGATCTCCATGTTTTGAATGATGACCCGGATGATTTCGCCAAAGCCCAGGGTGATGATGGCCAGATAATCGCCCTTCAAGCGCAGGGCGGGAATGCCGATGATGAGGCCGGCAACGGCAGCCAAAAGGCCGCCGGCCAGCAGGGAAACGGGCAGGCAGGCGGCCGGGGCCCAGCCCCAGCTTTCCGCGATGGTTTTGGTGAGGATGCCCGCGGTAAACGCGCCCACGCTCATAAAGCCCGCGTGGCCCAGGGCCAGTTCCCCCAGGAAGCCTGTGGTCAGGTTGAGGCTGACGGTCATGATGATGTTGATGCCCACCATGATCAAAATGCCGGAATAATACTTGTTGATGACCCCCGCTTCAATCAGGGAGGACAGGGCGATAAAGATGAGAAAGACGCCGGACAGATTGAGCACGTAGGACTTGAACTTTTTTTCCATCCGGATCACCTCACACTTTCTCTCGGGTGGCCTTGCCCAAAAGGCCCGCGGGCTTTACCAGGAGGACTACGATCAAAATGCCGTAGACCACCGCGTCGGACAGCTGGGTGGAAATAAAGCCCTTGGTAAGGCTTTCCGCCACCCCCATGATGAAGCCGCCTAGCATGGCCCCCGGCAAAATGCCGATGCCGCCCAGCACCGCCGCGATGAAGGCTTTCAGGCCCGGCATGGCGCCCATGGTGGGCATGACGGTGGGGTAAGCGATGCAGTACAAAAAGGCGCCCACCCCCGCCAGGGCGCAGCCAATGGCAAAGGTCATGGAAATGGTGATGTTGACGTTGATGCCCATCAGCTGGGCCGCGCCCGTATCCTCGCTGACGGCGCGCATGGCCTTGCCCATGCGGCTTTTTTGCACGAACAGGGTC
>JAVBTE010000054.1:0-7725 GCA_031556335.1 Eubacteriales bacterium
CAAAAAGAAGTTTCCCCCCTGATTCCGTCCTTCTCTTCGTCCTTTCCCCGTCACTCCTCCGGAGCATATACCTTGGGCGACAGAATCCCCACATCCGGCAGATTGCGGTAGCGCTCGTTGTAGTCCAGGCCGTAGCCCACCACGAAAGCGTCGGGAATTTCAAAGCAGGTATAGTCCACAGTCAGGGGGGCCACCCGGCGGGAGGGCTTGTCCAGCAGGGTTACGATGCGCAGGCTGGCTGCGCCCCGGCTGGTGAGGGTTTTTTTCAGGTAATTCAGGGTCATGCCGGTGTCCACAATGTCCTCCACCAGCAGCACGTCCCGGCCCAGAATGCTGCGGTCCAGGTCCTTCACCAGCTTCACCTCGCCGCTGGAGACGGTGCTGGCGCCATAGCTGGAAGTGGCCATGAATTCAATCTCCAGGGGCAGGTCAATTTCGCGGATCAGGTCGCAGAAGAACACGCTGGCGCCTTTGAGAATGCAAATCATCACAGGTGCCTTTCCCTGGTAATCCCGGGTGATGCGCTCCCCAAGCTCTTTCACGGCGGCCTGGAGCTGCTCGCGGGAATAGAGGATGTCGGCCAGGTCTTGGTACAGATGGGCTTCCTTGTTCATGGGCGTGCTCTCCTTTGTTCCTCAATTCTTTGGAAGGGGCGCTCCCGTCCTTTTATGTGGGCAACTCCCCTTGCAGGGATAGCTTCCAGAAGGGTTCCTGCGCGCCCGGGTCCACGCGGGTCCCCTCCGACGCGCCCACCCCGGGCACCCAGAGCACCTCATGGCCCAAGGCCAGCACAGGCCACCCGGCCCGAAAGGCCGGGTCCACCTTGTGGTCCGTCCAGTACCGGCGCAACTCCTTGCTGCCGGGGGCCCCAAAGGGCCGCATCCGGTCTCCGGGCTTTGGCGCTCGCAGCCACAGCCCCGCCGAAAGCAAGTCGCCTGTCAAAAGCACGGCCCGCTTTCCGTCCGGTACCCCTTCCCCCGACCCAAAGGCTGTCAGTGAAAAGCACACCGGGCCAAAGGGCATCGTTTCCATGGCGGAGGCCACGGGAATGGGCCGGGGCATGGGGGCCGGACACAGCGCGGTTCCGTCCTGCCGCTGAAGGTGCAGGTATTGGCCGCCGTGAACCGCCCGGAGACCGCCGGGCAAATTGCGCGCCCCGGTCTTTTCGCCTGTGGCCAGGGCCCACAATGCAAGGGTATCCTCATCGGAAAGGGCGCGCTCGCCGCCGGCGCAAGCGGCCGCCATGCCCTCCTCCGCCCAGTGCCGAAGCATCCTGAGGCCCAGGGCTTTGGGGGCTTCGGCAATGCCAACGGCGCGAAGGGCGTCGCTCCCCGGAAAAGGGACCCGGGCCGCCCTTAGCCGCCGGGCCGCCAAGGCTTGCAGACAGTCCTCGTCCACGGCCATGCGCCGGGCGGTCTCCGCCATGTGGCGGGAAGCCTGGGGTTGCAATTCGTTCAGCAGCGGAAGCACCTCAAGCCGCAGCCGGTTGCGCAGGGTGCAGGGGCATTGGTTGCTCTCGTCCTCCCGCCAGGGCTGGCCTGCCCGGCCCAGCGCCTCCAAAAGCGCCTGCCTGGGCAATGCCAAAAAGGGCCGCAGCAAAAGCCCGCCCCCAAAAGGCGCCGCTTCCCGCATACCGCTCAGGCCCCGGGTGCCCGCCCCCCGCAACAGACGCATCAGCACGGTTTCCGCCTGATCGTCCCGGTGGTGACCGAGCAGCAGCGCGTCTCCGCCCGCCCGGGCCATGGCCTCTGCAAACCATTGCCGCCGGACCTGGCGCGCGCGGTCCTCCACGCCGGGGGTGTTCATGTCGCCCTCAAGGTTCGCCTGGCAGCAGAAAAGCGGCACGTTCAGCCGCCGGCACAAGGCGCAAACGAACGCCTCGTCCTCCCGGGCGCTTTCTCCTCGCAGGCCGTGGTTCACATGGACTGCCGTCAATGAAAAGCCCGCCTCTTCGCGCAATGCCGCAAGGCCCAAAACCAGGGCCACGGAATCCGCGCCGCCGCTGACCCCCGCCAAAAGCTGGGCATCCCGCCGAAGCAGACCCACCGAACCAAGCGCGCTTCGCAGCGCGGGCAAAACAAGCTCTTGCATGGGCCTATTATAGCACAGGACGAGGTGCCGCAAAAGCCCCCCCTTCCGCCCTTTTACGGGCCAATCACCACCGCCCCGATCCGCTCCCGCAAAGCAAACAACCGGGCCATGTCCTCCGCCTCCAGGGCGATACAGCCCTGGGTCCAGTCGCTTTGGGTTCCGCCCGCGTGAAGATAGATTTCGCCCCCAAGGGGCGTGCCCCAGGGCGGTCGCCGCCCCTCGGCCTGGGCCGCCCGTATGGCCCCGTGGGTAGCCGCGTCGATCCGGCCTTCTGAAAGCGCCCGGTCCGCGTCTTCCCCATTGGGGTAGCTGAGCCCCAGGCTCTGGCCATGCCGGCCGTTTTCCTTCACCAGGCAAACGCGGTAGCTGCCCTCCGGCGTTCTGCCGTCGCCCTGGCGTTCCTTGCGCCCCACAGGCTCGCGGCCCAGGGCGACCGGCGCGGAAAACACCGCCTCGCCGTCCTCGGTTAACACCCGCAAAAGGCGCTGCCCCTTTCGGATCTCCACCGTCATACCAGCGCCTCCTTCTGTTTTGTCCAAATTGCTTTTTCCAGGCAAACCCATGCCCGTGAACGTACTGTGAATAGACTGTAACATTCTTGAAATCCATCCCAAAACCCTTGCACCCGAGAAAATGCTGTGTCATAATAACCGGGAAATCAGCACGAAAGGAATATCGGCGGCTGTCAAGGGGAAAGGAATTTCGCCTTGTTCGCTGGTATCAGAGAACAACCCCGGCATGCTCCGTCCGTTTTCGCGATGGTCGGCAATGGCAAGCCACATAAAGGAAAGGAATGCAGAAAGAATGAACAAACTTCAAAAATGGTTGGCTCTGGCGCTGTCCATCGCCCTGTTGGCGGGCGCCATTGCGTTTGCCGAGGTGGCCGCGCCGGCAGATTCCGCCGCCGAGGCTGTGGAACCCACCGCCGCTGAGCCCACGCCCCTGCCGGACATCGCCGACGACGCCCTGCTGGCCACCATCAACGGCCAGGAAGTGAAATGGGCCGACATCAAAAAGAACTTTGACAGCCTCATTTCCAGCGACGGCATGTATTACGACATGAACGACCCCGCCAACGTGCGCATGTTCCGCACCATCGCGCTGGAATACTATATGCCCGAGGTGTTCCTGGCCCAGACGGCCAAGGCCAACGGCATGGATCAGCTGACCCAGGAAGAAATCGACGCCAGCAACCAAAAGGCGGATTCCGATTGGGCCACCGCGCTTGAAAACTACGTGAAAAACTACTTTCCCGATCTGACCGCGGACAGCGCCGAGCAGGAAAAGGCTGACGCCAACGCCGCCGCCGTGGCCTTCTACAACGAGCGGGGCTACACCCCGGAAAGCCTGCGGGCCGACTACCTGAAAAACCAGGTGTACACCCGCGTGCAGGACATGATTACCAAGGACGTGACCGTGACCCCCGAGGATGTGGAAGCCGAGTACCAGCAAAAGGTTTCCGCCGACAAGGCCAAGTACGAAAACGACCTGGACGGATACATCCAGTATAACAGCTATGTGGACCAGATGTCCATGTACGCCTCCATGCAGGGCCAGCCCAGCACCATGGAAAAGGCCTGGTACAAGCCCGCCGGTTTCCGCGCCGTGAAGCACATTTTGCTGAACGTGGACGAAGCCCTGATGAGCAAGTACAAGGACCTGCAGGCCCGTTTGGAAGAGCAAAACGAAGCCGCCGCCGAGCCCGAAGCCACCGAAGAGCCCGCCGCCGAGGCCACCTCCGCGGAAAGCCCCGATCCCGCCGCCACACCGGAACCCACCCAGGAGCCCGTGTCCCAGGCCGACGTGGACAACGCCAAGGCGGATATCCTGGCTTCCCTGGCCGACAAGATCGACGAAATCAACCAGAAGATCGCCGAAGGCGCTGATTTTGACGAGCTGATCGCCACCTACGCCGTGACGGCCGACGGCGCAGCCACCGACCCCGGCATGCAAAGCGAACCCTACAAAACCACCGGCTACGAAGTGGCCAGCCAGTCTATGGATTATGTGCCCGAGTTTGTGGCCGCCGCCTTCTCCGTGGATCAGATCGGCGAAGTCTCCGCGCCCTACCTCAGCGACTATGGCGTTCACATCGTGAAGTACATCAGCGATGTGCCCGCCGGCCCCGTGGTCATGACCGAAGCCCAGCGGGCCAATCGCCTCCAAGGGCTGCTCAGCGAAAAAAAGACCGAGCTGATCTCAGCCAAGCTGAAAGAATGGAAGGACGCTTCCACCATCGTCTACACCGGCGTGGTGCCCAGCGTTGCCGACCTGCAGGCGGAGGAAGCCGCCAAGGATGAAAGCTTCGCCGACGAGGCGGAGGTTCCCGAAACCGCACCCGAGGTTGAAACCGCGCCGGAAGCGGCGGTCACCGCCGCCCCGTAAGGGGGATAAGGGACGTGGGGGACGACGTGGGGGACGCTTAGGGGTTGCACCCCTAAAACCCTGCCCAGGGCTTTGCCCTGGACCCATCATCACCGCGTTTCACGGGGTGATGGGGAATGCGTAAAACGCTTTTGCACAGGGGCGCTGCCGGATGGCAGCGCCCCTGTGCTTTACTTCTTTTCCGAACGGAAGGTTTCCAGGCGCTGCTGGTACCGCTTCCCGGTGAGGCGAAAGTAAATTTCAAACGCGGTGGTCAGCGCGCCCAGCACAAACAGATAGATCCCCGCGAAAATGGCCCAGGCCGCCGCGCTGTCCGTGGGAAACCACTGAAAGGCAAAGGCAAACCCCATCAACAGGAGCAGCATCGGCACCGAAAACAGCAAAATGCGCAGGGCATAACGCATTCGATGAATCACCGCGTCCGAAAAGCACACGTATTGCAGCAGGGCGGTGATCACCGCAATGGCCAAAGACTGCCAAACCCGCGCCAGCGGCAGTTCCCCAAGGCCTTGCCCCATTTGGACAATGCTAAAAACCATGATTTGCCCCGCGAAGATGAACGCCGCCGTGCTTTTCAGTTCCATCAGCGTTTCCACAAACTTTTTCATATGGATTCCTCACATTCCTAATAATGATTTCAGCTGGGCCGCATACTGCCGGGATACGAACATCCGCTCGCCGCTTTGAAGGGTCACCTCCAGGCGGCCCCCAAAGTCCGGCACAATGGTTCTGATTTTGGCGATGTTGAGGATGGCCGATTTTGACGCACGAAAGAAACCCGCCGGCTTCAAACGCGCCTCGATTTCATACAGTCTGAGGCCGGTTTCCAGCACGTCCTTTTCCGTGTAAAGAAAGGTTTTTTTGTCCGCCGTGTCAATGTAGAGCACCTCCGACGGGTCCACCAGATGGGTCTTTCCATCCTTCACCCCGGTCAGCCGGAAGGGGGCCTTGTCAAACTCCCGCAAAGCCGTCAACAGCCGGAGGGCCTCGCCGTCCGAGGGTTTGCAGTTGATGACGATTTCCATTTCCTCCTGGTTCGGGTTCTCATTCAGCACGATTTTCATTGGCATTCATCACCTTCTTTGTCGCTACATTGGCAGTATATCCCCCGCAAGCAAGGGTTTCAAGGGAAATACGCCAACCTGCTTCCCGGGGCCGCCAAGATGCAAAAATTGGGCCGCGTAAAACGCGACCCATGAAGGGGTCTGGGGGCGTGCCCCCAGGCGGGGTTTTAGGGGCGGCAGCCCCTGCCGTCCCCTCGTTCTACCGTTCTCCCATCCCCACGCTCCAGCACCAGCAACGCGCCCAGGCAAAGCACCAGGGAGATGTCCCGGCTGTACGTAACGGTTCCCAGGGCCGCCAGCACAAGAAGGGCCGTGTATTGCAACAGAAAGTGAGGGGCGGCGCTGTGTCGGGCAACTCCCCGCAAAGCGCCCCGGCCCAGGAAATAGACCAGAAAGAAGAACGCCGCCGCCCCCAGAAGGCCCCCTGCGGAAAGCAGGTCCAGCAAATCGCTGTGCTGGCTGAGGGGGGCGTTTGTGCCGGGCAGCCCGCCAATGAAGGGGGAGGCAAAAAAGCCGTTCAGGGCCGTGCGGTAGTATTCCAGCCGGGAGGCGGTGTCCCCCACATTCCCGGCCAGGGCGTGCTGGAGCAGGGTCAAGCTGCTTTCGAAGTTCACCAGGGCCAGCTGCCGGCAAACCGAAATCGCCCAGGAAACCAGGGGCATACGAAGCAGGTATACGCCCAGCAGCACCGGCACGGTGCACAGCAGGGAGCAAAGCGCGGACAGGTTCCGGCGAAAGGCCCTGGCCGCCAGCCAGCGAAGAACGGCCGCCAGCAGTTCCATGCCCAGGATGGCCGTGGCCATGACCATGGCGTAGGTGTATTGGGAGAGGGCGATCATCAGGAACTGGGCGGCGCAAAACAGGGCGAATCCGGCCCGTTTCCATCCGCGGTGGGCGATGGCGCCATAGCAGGTAAGGGGCAGCGCCAGCATGCTGGCGTATACAAAATCATACCCACCAATGTTGCGCAGCATCAGCTCTTTCAGGTATACCGCCCGGTCTGGCTCGCCGGAGCCCAAAGAGCGGGAATAGGCGTAGATCCGGCCCGGCCTGGACATGCCCTCGATGAGCCAGCCGATGGTGGTAAGGGTGGTCAGCACCAGGGCCGCCAGCAGCACGGGCTTCACATACCGCCACAGCCGGGGGTCGCCCCGCTGCCTTGCATAGGCGCAGTACAAAAGCGGAAACCAAAACATGGCCTGCTGGGCATAATAGCCCGCAAAATGGCCGCCCCCCCGATGGAGAAAAAACCACAGCGCCAGCGGCAGCAACCCCGCGCACACCGCCCGCAGCAGAAAATCCAAAAGCCGGGCCTTGCGGTAGGGCTGGTCCAGCAGCGCCCCCAAGGCAAACAGCCCCACACAGGCCGCCCCAGTCGCCGCCCGCCCGGTGGTTTGCGCCGCGGGAACCAGCAGCCAAAGCGTATA
This sequence comes from Eubacteriales bacterium, assembly GCA_031556335.1. Taxonomy (GTDB): domain Bacteria; phylum Bacillota; class Clostridia; order Christensenellales; family Aristaeellaceae; genus Limiplasma. The sequence goes on from JAVBTE010000054.1 coordinate 6,968, forward strand.
CAGCAAAATGGACGCGTTGCAAAGCCCCGCCGAAAGAGGGCTTGCCTTTTCAAGGGGCTGAGAAACCGGCGCCATGGCGTTCCCTCCTTGGAAAAAATCAAACATTGGGCTGTCCGGACTCTTTTGGCGGAGCGCAGGCTTCTTCGGCGCACACCTCAAAAATAGAGCCTTCCCGTCGGTAACCCAGCTTTTCATAATACCCGTCCACGCCGCTCATGACATAGACCGTTTGCCCCGGAAAATTCCGGCGGACCCGCTCCATCAGCAGGCGGCCGCAGGCCTTGCCCCGCTTGTCCCGCCGCACCAGCAGGTCGTAAACATATACGCCGAAGCCGTCGTCCTCCCGGGCCCGCACATAGCCACAAAGATCCCCGGCCTCCCGGGCCACAAAAACAACGCTGTGGGCAAGGGCGTGGCGGTACTTTTCCCAATGGGGCGGTTCCCAGTAGCAGGCCCATTCTTCGCCCTCTGACTTGAGCAGCGCATTGAGCGCCGCTTCCTGCTCCCTTTCATAGGGGACGATTTCCAGCATGGTTCTTCCTCCCGGCAAGCCACTCAAAGCGCTTACATCCGCCTTATTGTACCATGGTTGGCCCCTTTTTTCCAGAATGAACAGAGGCTGCCCAATGGGCAACCTCTGCGTGCATAATTTTCTTTTCACCGCGCGCAGCGCGGGGATGATGGGGTCTGGGGGCTTGCCCCCAGGCGTCCCCCTTCCCTTTACGCCTTCTTGGCTTTCTACCCGGGGTTGCCCTTGC
>JAVBTE010000188.1:0-4816 GCA_031556335.1 Eubacteriales bacterium
GGCCCGGGGCCCCCGCGCACAAGCGGGGCCTCCGGCCACCGCGCGGGCGGGCCGGCCGGCCCCCGCCCCCCGCCCCGCACCCCCATCGCCCCTGGCCGGACCCCCGTCACCCCGTCCCCTACGCCTTCACTACGCTCAAAGTCGCGGTCTTGCCGTTGATGTCCCATTCCTTGCTCTCCGCTCCGGCGGGCGCGGGGCCCTGGGTCAGCTCCGCCGCCAGCACGCTTTGCATGATGAAGGCACGGCCCGCCGCAATGGCCTCGGAAAGCTCCCCGTCGGCCTCGCAGGTCACGCGGATGCGGTCGGTCACATCCAGGCCCATGTCCTTGCGCATGGTTTGCAGTTTGCTGACCACCTCCCGCTGGTACCCTTCCACAATCAAGTCAGGGGTCAGGTTGCAGTCCAGCACCACGGTCAGCTCCCGTTCCGTTTGGGCGGCAAAGCCGGGCTTTTGGGTGGCCTCGGTCAGCACGTCGTCCTTGTCCAGGGCCACCTCGGTGTCCTGCACAGTCAGCTTTACCTGCTCGCCCCGGGCAAAGGCGTCCACCACCTCATTGCCGTCCAGCTCTTTCAGGGCGTTGCCAATGGCCCCCAGCAGCTTACCATACTTGGGCCCCAGGGTGCGCATTTGAGGTTTCAGGTTGTAGGTGGTAAAGGCCCGCGCGTCGTCCGTAAAAACCACCCGCTTCACATTCAGCTCGTCCTCGGCCAGGTCGGCGAAGGGCTTTTCAAAGGAGGTACCCTTCACGTACAGGGCAGGGGCGGGCTGGCGTACCTTCAGGTTGGCCCCGGCCCGGCAGGCACGGCCCAGGCTGACCACGTTCAGCAGCGCGTCCATTTGCGCGTTCAGTTTTTCGTCCACCCGGGCCTTGTCCGCCGTGGGGAAATCGCACAGGTGCACGCTTTGCGGCGCGGTTTGATCCACCGAGCGCACCAAGTTCTGGTACATGTTTTCCGCCATGAAGGGCACAAAGGGCGCGATCACCTTGCTGAGGGTCGTAAGCACGGTGTAAAGCGTGATGAAGGCCGCTTCCTTGGTATCCTCCATGCCCTTGCCCCAGAACCGTTCCCGGCCCCGGCGCACATACCAGTTGCTCAACTCGTCCACAAAATCCGTAATGGCCCGGGCAGGCTCCGGAATGCGGTAGTTGCAAAGATCGTCGTCCACCTTTTCTACCAGCTGGTTCAGCCGGGACAAAATCCATTCGTCCATCAGCGTCAGCTTGGCCTGGTCCAGGGGGTGGTCCTTGGGGTCAAAGTTGTCGATGTTGGCGTAGAGCACAAAGAAGGCGTAGGTGTTGTGCAGCGTAGCCATAAACTTGCGTTGGCCCTCGTTTACGGCTTCGTCGCTGAAACGGCTGGGCAGCCAGGGCGCCCCCGCCGTGTAAAAATACCACCGCACCGCGTCGGCCCCCTGTTTGTCCAAAACGCTCCAGGGGTCCACCACGTTGCCCTTGTGCTTTGACATCTTTTGGCCGTCCTTGTCCTGCACATGGCCCATAACGATGCAGTTTTCAAAAGGCGCGCGGCCAAAGATCAGCGTGGAAATGGCCAGCAGGGTATAAAACCAGCCCCGGGTCTGGTCCACCGCCTCGCTGATGAAATCCGCCGGGAAGCGCTTTTCAAAGACATCCTTGTTTTCAAAGGGGTAGTGCCATTGGGCAAAGGGCATCGATCCGCTGTCATACCAGCAGTCGATCACTTCTTTCACCCGCTGCATGGGTTTGCCGCAATGGGGGCATTTGATCTCCACCGCGTCGATGTAGGGCCGGTGCAGCTCGATGTCTCCAACCTCTGATGTGGCCATTTCCCGCAGTTCCTGCTTGGAACCGATCACGTGGATGTGCCCGTCCTCGCACACCCAAATGGGCAGCGGCGTGCCCCAATACCGCTCCCGGCTCAGGCCCCAGTCAAGGACGTTCTCCAGGAAGTTGCCCATGCGGCCTTCCTTGATGTTGTCGGGCATCCAGTTAACGGAGCGGTTGTTGGCGACCAAATCGTCCCGCACCGCCGTCATGCGGATGAACCAGGTGGCCCGGGCGTAGTACAAAAGCGGCGTGTCGCAGCGCCAGCAGAAGGGATAGTTGTGCAGGTAGGGCACGGACTTGAGAAGCAAGCCCCGGGCTTTCAAATCCTCTAAAATTTTGGCGTTGGCGGGCTTCACGCCCTCCCCGGCCCAGGGGGTGCCCGCCACAAACTTGCCCTGGGTATCCACCAGCTGCACAAAGGGAAGATCGTTGTCCCGGCCCAGCCGGGCGTCGTCCTCACCAAAGGCGGGGGCAATGTGCACGATGCCGGTGCCGTCCGTCAGGGTGACGTACTCGTCGGCCACCACATACCAGGCCTTCTCCTTGGGGGTTTCAAAGGCGTACAGGGGCGTATACTCGGTACCGCAAAGCTCCGCGCCCTTCATGGTTTTGACGATCTTGCCTGTATGGACCGCTTCCCCAAGCACGTCGTGCAAAAGGGCCTTGGCCATGAGATAGGTCTGCCCCTCCGCCGCAAACTCCACATAGTCCTCCCTGGGGTTCACGCACAGGGCCACGTTGCTGGGCAGCGTCCAGGGGGTGGTGGTCCAGGCCAGCAGATAGGTATTCTCGCGGCCCTTTACCGGAAAGCGCACATAGGCCGAAGGTTCGGTCACCTCTTTGTAGCCCTGGGCCACCTCATGGCTGGACAGGGCCGTGCCGCAGCGGGGGCAGTAGGGCACCACCTTGTGGCCTTTATACAGCAGATCCTTCTTCCAGATCTCCTTCAGGCTCCACCACACGCTTTCGATATAGCTGTCGTGGTAGGTTACATAGGGGTCGTCCATGTCCGCCCAGAAGGCCACCCGGTCGGACATATCCTCCCATTCCTTTTGGTATTTCCAAACGCTTTTTTTACATTCCTCAATGAAGGGCTGAATGCCGTAGGCTTCAATCTGGGGCTTGCCGTCCAGGCCCAACAGCTTTTCCACCTCCAGCTCCACCGGCAGGCCGTGGGTGTCCCAGCCCGCCTTGCGCAACACATCCTTGCCCTTCATGGACTGAAAGCGGGGGATCAGGTCCTTAATGGCCCGGGTTTCAATATGCCCGATGTGGGGGCGGCCGTTGGCCGTGGGGGGGCCGTCGAAAAAGGTGAACCGCTCGTTGCCGTCCCGGTGGCGGAAGCTTTTTTCGATGATGCCTTCCCGCTTCCACATCTCCAGCACTTCTTTTTCGCGGCTGACAAAATCCATATCGGTGGAGACTTTCTGGTACATGCTTTTCCCTCCAAATGATGGTGTTGCCCGGGTTTCCTTTGGGCAATAAAAAACCGCCCCGGTCAGGGACGGAAAAACGTGTTTCCGCGGTACCACCCATCTTGGCGGCCAGGCCGCCCACTCTGCGCCGCTTTCGCGGCATGCCCTGTCACGGAGGCGACCGGCCCGGCCTTGGGCAACGCCGTCGGCAAGGCAGCTCCGGGGTGATCCAATGCCGCGCCTTTCGCCCGGCTTCCATCACCCCGGGCTCGCTTTTGAAAGGCTGTGGCGGCTTTCGTCCCCATCATGGCCATTACGAAACAGTATACCCAAGAAACGCGAAAAAGTAAAGCCTTTTCCCTGGATTCCGGCATCGCCCGGCAGGAAATTTCGCTTTTGCGTGGAAGTTTTGATAAGGAAAGGACGTGCGCCATGAAGCTTGCGGAGCTTGCCCAAAAAACGGCCGACCTGTTGCCTTTGCTGCGCTGCCCCCTTTGCGGACAGGCCTTTTCCCTTCGCGGGGAGCAAAGCCTGGTTTGTGAAAGCGGGCATTGCTTTGATTTGTCCCGAAAGGGCTATGTGAACCTGGCCCCCTCCCACGACCAGCTGGCCGATAAGTATGGCGCGGCGCTTTTTGACAGCCGCCGCCGCATTTTGGACGCCGGCTTTTATGCCCCCCTGGCGGAAGCGGTGCGGCAGTTGATCGATTCGCACCTGCCGCGTTCCCGGGACCCCTTCACCTTGCTGGACGCCGGCTGCGGGGAGGGCTATTACGCCCGCTTTCTGGCCCGGGCCTTTCCCTCCGCCCGGGTGCTGGGGGTGGATTTAAGCCGGGACGCGGTGATTGCTGCCGCCAAAGGCGAAACGGCGCAAGCGCCCCACTGGCTGGTGGGTAACCTCAGCCGCCTGCCCCTGGCGGACCATAGCATAGACGCGCTGATCAACGTGTTGACCCCTGCGGATTACCGGGAGTTTGCCCGGGCGCTCTCCCCCGAAGGGTTTTTGATCAAGGTCGTCCCCGGCCAACGCTATCTTTTCCAGATCCGGAAGGCCGCCGCCCCGCTGCTGCAAAGCGACGAGTATAGCAACGCCCAGGTGCTAAGGCACCTGGAAGCCCACACCCAGGTGCTAGAACGCCGCCACCTTTGCGATACCCTGCCCGTAACGCCGGAGCAGGCCGCCGATTTTGTCCGCATGACCCCCATGACCTTCGGCCTTTCCCCCGATGCTTTGCAAAGCATTGCCTTTGAGGAGATCACCATTGAATTGGAAGTGGTGTGCTGCCGGATGGCACCGTAGCCATTGCAGGGGGTTTTCTTGTACAAAAAAGAGTCCCGTTCTACCTGAACGGCCCTCTTTTTTATTTTGCTCAATTTTCTTTCACCGCGCGCAGCGCGGTGAAAAAGGGATCCAGGGCGACAGCCCTGGTGGGGTGCAGGGGTGAAACCCCTGCCGTCCCCCCTCCCCCGTTTACGTCGTTGTCTTTCGCCCCGCAGCGGCCCCGGTCTCCGCGCCGGCGTCGTCGGCGCTTTCCAGCCGCCCGTCGCCCACGTCTTCCAGCAGGGCTTTGTGCGCGGTGATAAGGCGTAAACA
>JAVBTE010000042.1:0-4693 GCA_031556335.1 Eubacteriales bacterium
CCGGCCGTCTAAACATGCGGCGCAGCAGTCACGTCGCTGTGCTGCGGTGGTGATCTGCATCCCTGCTCCGCCTGTGGGGCTTGGCCAGTGGGACGACGGGCAGCCACGCGCCTATCTCGGCGGCGCGCGACCCCGACATCTGCAGACTCCCCTGTGCTGCGGCGTCGGCCAGGGACAACAGCCCGCCGTCCCGCAGCTGGGAAAACATGCTGCCAATGGCCAGGCGCTTGGGGTCGGTATCCGGCGCGCGCATGGCCCGGCCGCCTAAAAAAAGCACGAAAAACGCGGCCAGGCAGGCCAGCAGCGCCGTGAAAAGAACTGTGCGAAGCGTCCGCATGGAAAGCCCTCCTTTCGGGCCAACAAACGGGCTGGGGAACCATGCCCGTCCGCTTCCATTGTAGCCAACCCGCCCCCATCCGTCAACCTCCTTGCGTACTTGACATATTTCTCTTTCCCATAGTACAATATTTTGTTTAGACACGGTATTTTGAACCCCAAGGAAGCGGAGGAACACACCCTGATGACGCAGACCCAACCCACGCCGGCCCAACAGGCCCTGCAAGAGATTGAACGCCGCCGCACATTCGCCATCATCAGCCATCCCGACGCGGGCAAAACCACCCTGACGGAAAAGCTGCTGCTGTATGGCGGAGCCATTCGCCAGGCGGGCAGCGTAAAGGCCCGCAAGGCCGAACGCCACGCCACCAGCGACTGGATGGAGATTGAAAAGCAGCGCGGCATTTCCGTTACTTCCAGCGCCATGCAGTTTGAATACGAAGGCTACCGCATCAACATCCTGGATACCCCCGGCCACCAGGATTTCAGCGAGGATACCTACCGCGTGCTGGTGGCCGCCGACGCGGCCGTCATGCTGATTGACGCGGCCAAAGGCGTGGAGGAGCAGACCATCAAGCTGTTCCGGGTCTGCCGCCTGCGCAATATTCCCATTTTTACCTTTGTGAACAAAATGGACCGGGCCTCCAAGGACCCCTTCGCCCTCATGGAAGAGCTGGAAAACGTGCTGGGCATCCGCGCCTGCCCCATGAACTGGCCCATTGGCGTGGACGGCGATTTTCAGGGCGTATACCAGCGGGAAAGCGGCCATGTGCTGCTGTACAGCGGGGGCAACCACGGCATGAGCATGGCCCAGGAGCTGTCCGTGCCCTTTCCCGGGCCCGAGGCGGACAAGGTGCTCAAAAAGCACTACCGGGACCGCCTGGAAGGCGAGATCGAGCTTTTGGACGTGGCCGGAGACGCCTTTGACAAAGAGGCCGTGCTCACCGGCCAGCTGACCCCCCTGTTCTTTGGCTCGGCGGTCACCAACTTTGGCGTGGAGCCCTTCCTGGAGGCCTTCCTCTCCATTACCCCGCCGCCGCTGCCCCGCATGAGCGACATGGGCGAAGTAAAGCCCACCGCGGAGTATTTCAGCGGATTTATTTTCAAAATTCAGGCCAACATGAACCCTGCCCACCGCGACCGCCTGGCCTTTTTGCGCATTGTCAGCGGCGAGTTTGAAAAGGGCATGACGGTCTACCACAGCGGCACCGACAAGCAAATGCAGCTGAAACAGCCCCAACAGTTCATGGCCGACGAGCGGGAGGCCGTGGAGGTCGCCTATGCCGGGGACATCATCGGCCTGTTCGATCCCGGATTGTTCCACTTGGGCGATACCCTCTCCACCGGCCCCAAGCTGCATTTCAGCTCCATTCCCGTGTTCGCCCCGGAGCACTTCGCCCGGGTGCGCCCCGAGGACAGCATGAAGCGCAAGCAGTTCCAAAAGGGCATTTTTCAGCTGGCCGAGGAAGGCGCCATCCAAACCTTCCGCCGCACCGAAACGGGCCGGGAGGAGTTCCTCGTCGGCGTGGTGGGCGTTTTGCAGTTTGAAGTGCTGGAACACCGCCTCAAAACCGAGTACGGGGTTACCATGCTGATGGATCACCTGCCCTTCCGCTTTGTGCGCTGGGTGACCAAAAGCCCCATCCCCATTGACAAGCTGAAACTCACCTCCACCAGCGGCCGCGCCTTTGACAGCGACGACCGGGACGTGCTCCTCTTTGAAAACGAGTGGTCCATTCGCCTGGCCCAGGAAAACAACCCGGGCCTGGAGCTGGCCGAGACGGCCTACCGCGAGGTGTACGAATAACCAGGGGGTTTCACCCCCTGGACCCCTGCCTGGGGGCAAGCCCCCAGACCCCAACCTTGGCCCGCGCCGCGCGCGGTCCAAAAAAGACAGCGACCAGGAAAATGAATATTTCCCCTTGTCCGCGCGCAGCGCGGGCAAAGATGGGATTCCAAAGGGGTTTGCCCCTTTGGCGGGGTCCAGGGGCAGCGCCCCTGGCGTATCCCCCCACACAGAAAGGAACGAGTAAATGATTCGGACAGATATTCGGAATATAGCGATCATTGCCCACGTAGATCATGGCAAGACGACTTTGGTGGACGAAATGCTCAAGCAGGGCGGCGTGTTCCGGGAAAACCAGCAGGTGGCGGAACGGGTCATGGATAGCAACGACATCGAGCGGGAGCGCGGCATCACCATTTTGGCCAAGAACACGGCGGTGCACTACGGCGACACCAAAATCAACATTGTGGACACCCCGGGCCACGCCGATTTTGGCGGCGAAGTGGAGCGGGTGCTGAAAATGGTGGACGGGGTGCTGCTGCTGGTGGACAGCTTTGAGGGCCCCATGCCCCAAACCCGGTTCGTGTTGAAAAAGGCGCTGAGCCTGAAACTGCCGGTACTGGTGGTGATCAACAAAATCGACCGGCCGGACGCCCGGTGCGACGAAGTCATCGGCGAGGTGCTGGACCTGTTCATTGAACTGGGCGCGGACGAAACCGCCCTGGACCGGCCCATCGTGTACGCCTCCGCCCGAAAGGGCACGGCCACGCTGGACATGGCCGAGGAGGGCGTCAATCTCCTGCCGCTGTTTGAAACGATTCTGGAGCACATTCCGGCCCCTGAGGGAGACATGGACGGCCCGGCCCAGGCGCTGATCTCCACCATCGATTACAGCGAATATGTGGGCCGCATCGGCATTGGCCGCATCACCCGGGGCACGCTGAACGAGGGCATGATGGCGGTGAAAACCAACTACGACACCGGCGCCACCAGCGCGCCCCTGCGCCTGTCCGCGCTGTATACCTTTGACGGCCTCAAGCGGCTGCCCTGCGCATCGGCTTCCATGGGCGACATCGTGGCCATGTCCGGCATCGAGGACCTGTCCATCGGCGACACGGTCTGCGCGCCGGAAGCGCCGGAGGCCCTGCCCTTTGTCAGCATTTCCGAGCCCACCGTCACCATGACGTTCAGCGTCAACAACAGCCCCTTCGCGGGCCGGGAGGGCGAGTATGTCACCAGCCGCCACCTGCGGGCCCGGCTTTTGAAGGAGCTGCAAACGGACGTCAGCCTGCGGGTGAACGAAACCGACACCCCGGATTCCTTCGAGGTGCGGGGCCGGGGCGAGCTGCACCTGAGCATTTTGATCGAGAACATGCGTCGCCAGGGCTACGAGTTCCAGGTATCAAAGCCCCAGGTGCTGTACAAAGAGATTGACGGGGAGAAGTGCGAACCCATGGAGCGCATGGTGGCGGACGTGCCCCAGGCATATGCCGGCGCGGTGATCGAGAAGATCGGCCGCCGTCGGGGCGTGCTGGAAAGCATGCACGGCTTGGAGCGGGTGCGCCTGGAGTTCCTCATTCCCTCCCGGGGCCTGTTTGGCTACCGCAGCGAGTTTATGACCGACACCCGTGGCGAGGGCGTGATGAGCGCGGTGTTTGAGCGGTACGAGCCCGTCAAGGGCGACATCCCCCACCGGAACGTGGGGGCCCTGGTCTGCTTTGAGGACGGCGAAGCCACCAGCTACGGCCTTTTCTACGCCCAGGAGCGGGGCACGCTGTTTTTAAGCCCCCAAACCAGCGTTTACAAAGGCATGATCTGCGGCCAAAACGCCCGGCCCGACGACCTGGTGGTAAACGTCTGCAAGCAAAAGCACGTGACCAACATGCGCAACGCCTCCTCCAGCGAGGACAGCCTGCGGCTGGTCAGCGTGCATCCCCTCACCCTGGAAGAATGCCTGGAGTTTATTGACGACGACGAGCTTTTGGAAATCACCCCCAAAAACCTGCGCATGCGCAAGCGGGAATTGAGCCACGAGCAGCGGGCCCGCGCCGCGCACAAAAACAAGTAACCGCTCCCCCGCCCCCGGGCGAACCTCAGAACCGTTCAGGGCATGGCCCTGGCAAAGGAGGAACCACCATGAAGAGTCGGTTTATGCAGCAATTTCTATCCATTCTTCTGTGTCTTTGCTTGCTATGGCCCGCTTTGGCGCGGGCGGAGGACCCCGGCATGGAAGGGGACATGAGCGAGGAAGAATATGCCATGCTGGAAGCCGGGGACGAGGAGGCGGAAGAGGAGCCGGAGGAAACCGAGGCCCCCGCGCCCACCCCCGCCCCCACGCCGGCCCCGGTGATTCATTCCGATTTTCAGCTGAGCCTGAAACTGCATGCCGATGGCTTCCCCGAGGGCAGCCCCCGGCTTCCCGACTGGGAAACGTTTTTGAACAAAATACAGCTGAAAGGCGCCGTGGATACCCAAAAGTATCTGGACCCTTACAGCCGGGTCTTTATGGACGCGGGCCTGTACGTGAACGGCGTTGCGCGGTTGCCCTTTTTGTACGACGGCTACCACAGC
>JAVBTE010000144.1:0-6745 GCA_031556335.1 Eubacteriales bacterium
TTCTCCGCTATGACGAAAACGGCCTGTACGCCACCCTGGACATTCGCTTTCCCACCCTGGTCAGCGGCGACAGCCTCATTCAAACCGTTACCGATACCCTGGGCGGGGACATCGCCGTTGCCGTTACCGGGCACAAAAAACCCCACCACGTGGCCCCCAACAGCCCGCTGGTCACCGCCCTTTTGGACGCCTACCACGAGGAAACCGGCAGGGAGCGGGAGTGCATCTCCACCGGCGGCGGTACCTATGCCCGCTGTCTGGCCGAAGGCGTGGCTTTTGGCAGCGCCTTCCCCGAGGACGAGGAAGTGGCCCACCAGGCCGGGGAATACATCACCATGGACGGCCTGATGCAAAACGTTCGCATTTTCGCAAACGCCATCGTCAAGCTGGCGGGAGCGTAAAAGACGGGGGACAGGGACGGCGGGGGCTCCGCCCCCTGCGCCCCCGCCAGGGCTTTGCCCTGGACCCATGATTGCACCGCGTTTCACGCGATGCAAGGGAAGCGTATGTAGTTTTCTTGGAGGGGGTTTGGGGGAGGCATCTTTTTCAAAAGATGCCTCCCCCAACGTTCCGCCCCGGTCATTACCCAAGCAGCTTTCGCATCCCCGGCAGGCGGGTCAGGAGCCAGGCCAGGGCAACGGCCAGCACGTAGACCAGGGCCTCCCACAGAAGAACCGCGGGAAACGGCGGGACGGCGGCCCGGAGGGGCTCAAAGAACCGGTAGCGGGTTTCGGCGATGATCAGGTCCTGCACCAGATACACCCCAAAGGCGCATTGGCCCAACACAGACACGGCTTTGGCCAGCTTGCGGGGGGCGCTTTTTTTTGCGGTTTGGCGGGCCTGAAGGCCCTTCAGCAGCAGCATGGTGGCCACCGCGCACAAAATGACGGGCAAAGCCGGGGTGGTGCGTTCGTCCATGAACCAATATTTTTCGCCGGGGGCGACCCGTGCGTATTCCAGGGCGGTCAGGCCCACCGCGAGGGCGACCGACAGCACAACGCAACCGGCGGCCAGCCACAGGCGCGGGCGGGTGGGCTTCACATAGGCGTGGATGTAATGCCCGGCAAAAAACAGGCCGATGTACACGCCGGGCAGAGCCAGGGAGACATACTCCGGCAGGGCCAGGGCCGGAACGTAATGGGCTACGAGGGGCCAAAGGGCGCCTGCGCCAAAGGCGAGGCCCATCAGATACCAAAGGCTTCGTTTGTCCAGGCCTTTTTGCAGGCGCTGCCAAAGGGGCAACACGGCCATCAACCCAATGTAAAAATACAGGTACCAAAACGAGTCGGTGATTCTTTTTTCCCAGATGGACCGCAAAAAGCCGGGGATGTCCAAGGCGCGGCCCCAGGTCCAGTGGGTTTTCCACACCCCAAACAGGTAGTACAAATACGAAAATAGCACAAGGGCGCAAGCAAGCCGCAACACCCGCGCCCCGGTGCGGCGAAGGGTATCTTGCTTTGGCAAAAGCAGCGCACCGGAGATCATCACAAACAAAGGCACCGCCATTTTGCTGAGGTAATACCAAGCCATGGAAAGAAACCAGGTTCCTTCCGCCGGGGAGGAGGCCTGGAACACATGGCTGTTGGTGTGGTTTACGATCACCAAAAAGCTGGCCAGGGCCCGCAGCGCGTCAAAATAAAAAATCCTTCGGCTTCCGGGGCTTTCCAGCCGGTCGGCGGTCATGGCGGTTCCCCCTTTGTCAGGTGTTCGGTGTGGCTGGGCGGGTAGAGAGGGTCGCGGTCAGCGCGCCCGTTTCGCGCAGCAACTCCCAGGTCAAAAGCCCCAGCAGAACAAGGTTCATGGCTCCGCCCAGCTGCAGGGGGAAAATGGGGTGGCGGAACATATACTCACAATAGGCGCTGGCTACGGGCAGCATGCCCAGCAGCACATAGGCAAACCCTCGAGGCCTGCCAAGGCATACAGCCCAGCAAAGCAGCAGCACTTCACCTACAAAGCCATAGCGTTCGTGCATGCGGGGCAGAAAAAACACGCAGCACAACACGCACCACGCGCCAAGCAGCAGCACCGCCCGGTCTTTGAATTTCGCTTTTTTCACCACCAGAAAGGTAAGCATTCCACCCAGGGAAACCCCGCAAAGGGCCATGCCGTAACGGGAGAGCATATCCTGAATGGTTCTTTTCCCGCTGACCGCTTCGCCAAGCAGGGCGTAGAGATTGGGACAGTTAAAGGTGGGAACCGTATAGGTTTCCGCTTGGGTCATATAGCAGGTTACGGCATAGAGCGGGCTTTGGCCTACCAGGGCCATAGGCAAGCCGCTGGCCAGCCAAATAGCCGGAACGATCAAAAATTGCCAGAGACTGAACTTTTTTTCACAAAAGTAGTATATGCCAAAAGCGGGCAGAAGAAAAACCGCCTGTAATTTCATAGCAAGGGCCAAGCCCAGGCAGACCATAGCCCACACACTTTTTTGCCGCATCAAAAGCCAAACCGCCAGCACGGAAAACGCCGCGTAGCAAATGTCGGCCTGACCCCAACCCGCGCCATTTAGAACCAGGAGAGGGTTTACGCAAAACAGGGTCAGAATGAGAACGGTTCTTTCTTTTTTTCGGTCAGCCGGGCATGTATAATATACCATCAGGCAGCCGCCGGCCCATAAGAGCGCCTCAAAAGCCAGAGGAATGAACTTGACGGCGTTCAAATTATACAGCCCCAGTTTTGACACCAGCGTCAAGATGTATAAATACATCGGGCTCCAACTGCTTTCCGCAGCCACGGCAGCCAGTCCGCCGGTTCTGGCGGTGTCGTGCCAAACTCGGAAAAAAAACTCCATGTCCGCTACCATCAATGGCAAAAACGCAAAACGAATCAAAGCGCCAGCCAGTACCGCCGCCCCGGCGGCCCACCACAGCACATTTTTGCGAAGGCTGTCCACCAGCTTTTCTTCCCATTTCATCATTGGCATGTACCTCTTCTTCTTTGGCGAAACTCTTGCGGGTTTTACCTTCCCCCGCCATCCCCCTGCGTGCCGTGGGAATCCAGCCAGGCTTCCCCCCGGCGGATGCTGCCCAGCACGGCCTCGGGCGCCGGGCCTCCCCGCAGGCTGCGCCGCTCCACGCAGGCCGCCAGGGAAATGGCGCCAAACACATCCTCGTCAAAGGCGGGGCAGGCCTCCCGCATCTCATCAAGGCGCAGGTCCAGAAGCTCCCGGCGTTCCCGCACGCACTTTTTCACCAGCGCGCCGCTCACGTGGTGGGCATCCCGGAAGGGAAGGCCCTTGCCCACCAAATAATCGGCCAGGTCGGTGGCGTTGGTGAAACCCAGGGCCGCGCTCTTTGCCATGGCCTCCGGCTGAAAGGCGGTGGAGGCCAGCATTTCGGTAAAGGTGGGCAGGCATTTGCCAAGGGTGTCCACCGCGTCAAAAAACGCTTCCTTGTCCTCCTGCATGTCCTTGTTGTAGGCCAGGGGCAGGCCCTTCATCACGGTGAGAAGGGCCATCAAATCGCCGTACACCCGCCCTGTTTTGCCCCGGGTCAGCTCGCAGGCGTCCGGGTTTTTCTTTTGGGGCATGATGCTGGAGCCCGTGGCGAAGCCGTCGTCCATCACGGCGGTGGAAAACTCGTTGGTGGACCAAAGGATCAGCTCTTCGCAAAAGCGGCTCAGGTGCATCATGCAAATGGACGCCGCCGCCAAGTAGGAAAGCAGAAAGTCCCGGTCGCTGACCCCGTCCATGGCGTTGTCGGACACCTGGTCAAAGCCCAGCAATTCCGCAACCCGTTCCCGGTTCAGGGGATAGGTGGTGCCCGCCAGCGCGCCGCTGCCCAGGGGCATCACGTCCGCCTCCCCGTAGGCGGCCTCAAAGCGGCGCATATCCCGGGCAAACATCTGAAAATACGCCATCAGGTGGAACGCCAGCGTGACGGGCTGGGCCTTTTGCAGATGGGTGTAGCCCGGCATAATGGTGTGCAGATGGTCTTTGGCCAGGGTCAGCAGGGTTTTCAAAAGCGCCGCCAGCATGTCGCAGGCTTGGTTGCAGCTTTCCTTGGCATACATGCGCACATCCAGCGCCACCTGGTCGTTGCGGCTGCGGCCCGTGTGCAGCCGCTTCCCCGCCTCGCCGACGCGCCGGGTCAGTTCCGCCTCCACAAACATGTGCACATCCTCCGCGCCCATGTCCACCGCAAGGCGGCCCTCCTGCTCGTCCTTCAAAATGCCCCGGAGGCCCTCCACGATGGCGTGGGCATCTTCCCGCAAAATGATGCCCTCCTCCCCCAGCATGGTGGCATGGGCAATGGACCCTCTGATGTCGCAGCGAAGCAGCCGTTGATCAAAGGGAATAGAGGATTGAAAATCATCCAGCAAAGCGCTGGTGGGCTTATCAAAGCGTCCCGCCCATAGCTTGGTCATGGCGTTTGGCCTTCCTTCCCGAAGTCAATGCTTTATTATAGCATAGAATTTTTGATTGAACATCCTTTTTAGGGGGAGGTGGGGGTGGGCAGGCGGGGGAATGGCGCGGATAAAAAGCAAAGAACCCCCGCGCCATGGCAAGCATGGAAGCGGGGGTTCCATTGTGTGAAAAGAAATTCGCAGTCTTAGCCAATCAGCCTTGCACAGCCGCCCGCCCTTCGGCGATGGCCCGCTGGTTCAGCTCCAAAAGGTGCGCCTTTTCCTCGCCCAAAAAGTCCCGCAGGGTTGCGGCCAGGTGTTCGTCCTCCACCACGCCGGTGGCGGCCTGAACGGCGCCCAGCATGACCATGTTGGCCACCCGGCCGCTGCCCAGCCTGTCGGCGATTTCGTTGCAGGGAATGGGGATGGCCCGCACATCGCCGCGGGGCTCCACGCCTTCGATGAGGGAGGAATTATAAAGCAGCAGGCCGCCCTCGCACATTTGGGGCATAAACTTGACCAGGCTGGGCTTGTTCATGGCCACCAGAATGGGAGGTTCATTCACCAGCGGGCTGCCGATGGGCTCGTCGGAAACCACCACGGCGCAGTTGGCTTCCCCGCCCCGCATTTCGGGGCCGTAGCTGGGCATCCAGCTAACCTCCCGGCCGCCCTCCATGGCGGCTTTGGCAATCAGCGTACCGATCAGCAGCACGCCCTGGCCGCCAAAACCCGCGATCAGAAATTGCTGTTCCATCACTCGCCGCCTCCCGTCGTAACGTCCTTGTACACGCCCAGCGGATATATGGGCATCATGTCGCTTTGCAGCCACTCAAGGGATTCCTGCGGGGTTTGGCCCCAGTTGGTGGGGCAGGTGGACAGCACCTCCACCAGGGTAAAGCCACGGCCTTCCATTTGCAGCTGGAACGCCTTTTTGATGGCCGCCTTTGCCTTTTTGATGGCAGGCACATTGTGCACGCTGACCCGCTCGATGTAGGCAGGGCCGCTGAGGGTGGCCAGCATTTCGCTGACCCGCACGGGGTAGCCGCAATGGTTCACGTCCCGGCCATAGGGGCTGGTGGTGGTGACCTGGCCCGGCAGGGTGGTGGGGGCCATTTGGCCGCCGGTCATGCCATAGATGGCGTTGTTCACAAAAATGGTAGTGATTTTTTCGCCCCGGGTGGCGGCGTGGACGATCTCCGCTGCGCCGATGGAGGCCAGGTCGCCGTCGCCCTGGTAGGTAAACACGGCCTTGTCCGGATGCACCCGCTTGATGCCCGTGGCCACGGCCGGGGCCCGGCCATGGGCGGCCTCCATCATGTCGCAGTTGAAATAGTCGTAGGCAAACACCGCGCAGCCCACGGGGGCAACGCCGATGGCGGTCTGGCCAATGCCAAGCTCCTGAAGGCTTTCGGCCACCAGGCGGTGGATGATGCCGTGGGTGCATCCGGGGCAGTAGTGGAACGGCTTTTCACAAAGCATGCTGGTTTTTTCAAACACGATGGCCATTACTCGTCCGCTCCTTTCCGATCCTCTTGGGCGGAAGTGTCCGTCTCCGCAAAAGGCGTTTCATTTTCGACAGGCTCCTGCCCGGCGGCGTCCGCTTCGGCGATGCTTGGTTCGGCGGCGTCCGCTTCTTCCGGGGTTTGCTGCTGGGCCTCGATGTCCGCCAGGTCTTTTTTGACGGTGTCCAGCACGTTGCCCAGCTTGGAGATGAGGCTGCCTGTGCCTTTGAGGAAGCCCTGCTTCACCTTTTCGGCGGTGGAAACGGCCTTTTCCTTCATTTGCTCGGTCTTTTGGGCGAACTCGGGACTGCTGAGCTTCTCATCCAGCTTTTGGCCCATGTCGCTCAGCTTGGACCCGATGGCGGTGGCAGCCTGGTCCATCTGGTCGGCCAGGCCTTGAATCTTTCTGTCAAAGCTGGTTTGGTAGCCCCCGGCGGTGGCCAGCTTTTCAATTTCAGCTACCAGGTCGGACACGGTGGGCACCATGCCGCCGGTGCGCCCGTAAAAGTCCACGGGCCGGGCCCCGTCTACGGCCAGCCGCACGTCGTCCACCATCTGGCCCATGCTCATTTCCACGCAAAGATACCGCTTGGCGGCGGGAATGGTCTTTTGCAGGGCCTCGGTGGGGAAGGGCCAAAGGGTGATGGGCCGAAGCAGGCCCACCTTGATGCCCATGTCCCGGCATTTGCGCATGGCGCTGCGGGCGATTCGGCTGGTGGTGCCGTAGGCAACCAGCACGATTTCCGCGTCCTCCAGTTGCTCTTCCTGCCAGCGGCACTCGTTGGCTTCGATTGCGTCAAATTTTGCCTGTAGCTTTAAGTTGTGCTTTTCCAATACGGAAGGATCAATATACAGGCTGTTAATAATGGCCATTGGGGCTTCATCCGTGACTTCATGCC
>JAVBTE010000184.1:0-3745 GCA_031556335.1 Eubacteriales bacterium
AACCGGGAAGGGTACCGAGAGTATGGGTCAAGTACAATAGACTGCAAGGGTTGTCCAAGACGAAAGCAATGCGTCGGAGAAAGTACCACAAGAAGGTTGGTGACACGCCATGTTTGGCAGGATGACCTGGAAGGTGCCGATCCCTTTACCAAGTCTCATCATGGGAAACGAATCTACCGGTGGCGCAAACAAACGATTGAACGTTCCTTTGCGGAGGCCAAAGAACTCCATGGCCTGCGCTGTGCTCGCACGCTTGGTATTGCCAACATGTACAAGCAGAGCTACTTGACCGCTGCGGTACAGAACATGAAACGCATCGCCAAGGCGTTTTGTTCTTATTTTTCCTCTTGCTTTATACTCAAAGGGCATGATTTCGGAGTGAAATCATGCCCTTTGTCAGCGGTCTGACCCTCCCTGCACACGGGGAGGGTTCCCCCACCCCCATTCTTTACATTTTTTCCGCTCTATGCTATGCTGAAATCAATTACAGCAATCCTTTGGAGGCGATCGCCTTGGCAAAGCTCTATTACCGGTACGGGGCCATGGGCTCCAGCAAAACGGCCAACGCCATCATGGTGCGGCACAATTATCTGGAACGGGGCCAGCGGGTGCTGATGCTCAAGCCCCGAGTGGACAGCCGGGACGGCGCCACCATGATCGCCTCCCGCTCCGGGCTTTCCTGCGAGTGCGATTTTATGGAGGACATCGACCGCTTTGACATCAAAGCGTACGATTGCGTCATTGTGGACGAGGCCCAGTTTTTGACCAAGGCCCAGGTGGAAAAGCTGGTGCGCATTGTGGACGAGGACAACGTGCCCGTCATTGCCTACGGCCTTCGTTGCGATTTCCGCCAGAATTTTTTTGAAGGCAGCCTGTGGCTGATGGCCTGGGCCGATACCATTGAGGAAGTCAAAACCATCTGCTGGTGCGGCAAAAAGGCCCTTTGCAACGCCCGGGTGTTGGACGGCAAGGTGGTCAAGACCGGCGACCAGATCGTGCTGGGCGGCAGCGAAAGCTACGTCAGCCTTTGCCGCAAGCACTGGGCTTCCGGCACCCTGCGGGAACCGCAGCACGGAGAGATCGAGCTGTAAGGGGGCGGGGACGGGGACGCGCAAGGGCGCTGCCCTTGCATCCCGCCAGGGCTACGCCCTGGACCCCTAATTTGACCGTGTTTCACGCGGCCAAAAGAATGATAAAAAGGCAAGGAATTGTTTCCATTTCAAGACCGCGTGAAACGCGGTCTTGATGAAGGGTTCAGGGCGTAGCCCTGATGGGGTGCAGGGGTGAAACCCCTGCAAACGTCCCCCCCAAAGGAGGCCATGCGCCACGGACGAACTGTTGTCCCTGCTGTCCACCACCGAATACGTTTCCGGCCAGCGGCTTTGCGAAAAGCTGCGGCTGACCCGCGCCGGTGTTTGGAAGCGCATGGAAAAGCTGCGGGAAGAGGGATACCAAATCTCGGCGGCAGGCAAGAAAGGGTATCGGCTGGAACCTGCGCCGGGCCAGCTGTTGCCGGGGTATTTGGCCAGAGACCTGACAACCCGGTGGGCAGGCCGAGGCGAACTTTTCTATGCCAAGGCCATGACCAGCACCAACGCGGTGCTGAAGGACGCCGCCCGGGCGGGCGCGGCCAAGGGCAGCCTGGCCCTTTGCGAAATGCAAACCAAGGGCAAGGGCCGACTGGGCCGGGAATGGACAGCGACGGAAGGGGAAAACTTACTGCATTCCCTGCTGCTCTGCCCCGCTTTGCCGCTGGAGCAGGCCCCGCTCTGCACCCTGGCGGCGGCGGTGGCCATGGCGGAAGCCATGGAAGAAACCGTGCCGGAGCTTGCCCCCCGCATCAAGTGGCCCAACGACATCGTGCTAAGCGGCCGCAAGTGCGCCGGCATTCTAAGCGAGCTGGCCGCGGACATGGACGGCCTCCAGTTCATCGTGATGGGGGTGGGCGTGAATGTGAACCAGCGGGTTTTTCCCGGCGAGCTCCAGACAACCGCCACGTCCCTTTTGCTGGAGCGGGAAAAGGCGATAGGCCCTGCCCCTGCCATCGACCGGCGGCAGCTTTTGTGCCGCTATCTGGCCCGGATGGAGCAGGCCCTGACTGCCTTGGAAACCCAGGGCCTGCCGGGCATTTTGCCGGGCTACACGGCCCGGTCGGTCACCCTGGGGGCACGGGTGCGGGTCATCGGCGCAACGGAAGAGTTTCTGGGCCACGCGCGGGCGGTGGACGCCACCGGGGCCTTGCTGGTGGAGGATGAAAGCGGCGCGGTGCGCCGGGTGTTCAGCGGCGACGTATCGGTGAGAGGAGTGATGGGCTATGCCGAAACCCAAGTTTGAAGGCGCGATCACAGATGTGCATGGCATCCGGGTGGGGCAGGCGGAAAACCGCAAGGGCAAGACCGGCGTTACGGTGGTGCTGTGCAGCCGGGAGGGCGCCGTTTTGGGCGCCGATGTGCGGGGCGCGGCCCCGGGCACCCGGGAGACGGACCTGGCCAAGCCGGGCAACGCCGTGGACGCGGCCAACGCCGTGGTGCTTTCCGGCGGCAGCGCCTTCGGGCTGGCGGCCGCCACGGGCGTGATGGAGTTTTTGGAGCAAAACGGCGTGGGGTTTGACACCGGCGTTTGCCGGGTGCCCATCGTGCCCGCCGCCGTGCTGTTTGACCTGGCCGTGGGCGATCCCAGCGCCCGTCCGGACGCGAAAATGGGCATGGAAGCCTGCAAAAACGCGGCCAAGCACGTGGAACAGGGCGCATTTGGCGCGGGCACCGGGGCCACGGTGGGCAAGCTGGTGCCAAACGCCATCCCCGCCCCCGGCGGCGTGGGCACGGCCAGCATCACCCTTTCCTGCGGCATTACCGTGGGCGCCGTCGCGGCGGTAAACGCCTGCGGCGACGTGTATGACCCCCACACGGGCAAGCTTCTGGCCTGCGGAAGGCTGACGGACGGCACGCCCGTTCCATCCGAAAACCTGCTGTTTGGCGCGGCTCCCGCCCCGGAGCTGCTCAAATTCCCCAAGCCCGGCCAAAATACCACCCTGGCGGTGGTGGCCACCGACGCGGCGCTGACCAAGGCCGAGGCGAACCGCCTGGCCACCTGCGCCCATGACGGCCTGGCCCGGGCCATTCGCCCCGTTCACACCCAAATGGACGGCGACACCGTCTTTGCCCTGGCCACGGGCCGGCTGGACGCGGAAGTCAATTTTGTGCAACTCTGCGCCGCCGCGGCCGAGGTGACCGCGCGGGCCGTCTACAACGCGGTGCAGATGGGGCAGGGCGCATGATCGGGCTGGGGCTGGACCTGTGCGAAATCGCCCGTATGCAGCGGCTTCTTGACCAGGGCGACGCCTTTCTGGCCCGCTACTTTACCCCGGAGGAGCAGGCCTACATTCGGCAGCGGAACCAGTCCGCCGCCCAAAGCATGGCCGCCATCTTCGCCGCCAAGGAGGCCCTGCTCAAAGCCATGGGCGCGGGGATCGGCGGCGGCGTCCCCCTTACGGACATCGGCGTGCGCCACGACCCAGGCGGCCAGCCCCGTTACGCCCTCACCGGGGCGGCGGCGGAAAAGCTTTGTTCGCTGGGAGGCCGCGCCGCCTTTCTCAGCCTGACCCACGAGGCGGGCCTGGCGGCCGCTGTGGCGGTGATTGAGTGACGGGGGACGGGGGGGGAGGGGAACGCGCGCGGGGCGCCGCCCCGTGCCTCCCCGGGGGGGCGTGGCCCGGATCCCCTTGTTTGTACGCGGGGGGGGCGGG
>JAVBTE010000132.1:0-2974 GCA_031556335.1 Eubacteriales bacterium
AGGGTGAGGCCGATGGCCTCGATTTTCGGATTCAGGGCCTTCTGGGCGTACTGGCTCAACTCCTCGTAGTTGGCGGCCAGGTCCAGGGCGGGAATCTTGCTTTCCGCAATGGCGTCGCTCAGGCCGGACACCAGGGTGCGCTTGATTTGGCCTTCCACGCCATCCACGGTGAACAGGCCGCTGGTGCCGAAAACCTCTTTCAGAAACACGGTGGGGTCCGCCAATTTGAAGGAATAAATGCCAAAGGCGCGGATGCGGATCATGCCAAACTCGGTGTCCCGCATCATGACGGGGTTGCTGGTGCCCCATTTGCGGTCCAGGAACTGCTTGGTGTTCACAAAATACAAATCGCTTTTGAAGGGCGACTTAAAGCCGAATTTCCAGCTTTTGAGGGCGGTCATAATGGGCATGTTCTGGGTGGTCAGCTCATGGCGGCCCGGCTGGAACACGTCAGCAAGCTGCCCTTCGTTTACGAAAATGGCCACCTGGCTTTCACGAACGGTGAGCTGCGCGCCCATCATGATTTCCTTGCCGTTCATGTCGTACCGGTACACCATGGTGTCCTGGGAATCGTCCTTCCATTCGATGACGTCAATGAACTGGCTGGTTACAATATTCTTGAACAGTCCCATTCTTTTCTTCCCCTTTCGTTTTTGCAACGCTTTTGAATGCCGCCTACCGCTTTTCCGCCGCGAACGCGGCCAGATTCTCCATGGCCCGAATGTCGATGATGCTCATGGATAAGCCCAAATAATGTTCAATTTGTTCAATGGTTTCGTCAATATACCCCAGCAGCTTTTCGGCGGTGAAGTCTTCATGGTCAGTGTATTCGGGTTTGGGGCAAGCCAACACCCGCACTTCTTCCGGGGAAACCACGGCAATGTGCAGCGTCATACGGTCATGCTCGTCGCCAAAGAAATTGCGCAGGGCCATTTCCAAGCGTTCGCTGCCGTAGTGCCACCGGTCCGCCAGAAAGCTGTCTCCCGAGGGAACGGAAAGCCGGGCGAAAAGGCAGGGGGCCAGGGGCGATTCCATGCAACGGTAAAGCGTCAAATGGGAAAGAATGTTTTCTTTGGTGGCTTCCATGCCGCTGATCAGCTTGCGCATCCAACGTTCCCGCACCAGGTTGAACTGGTACGCCTCGTCGTAATCGTCGTTGGAATCATCGGAGTGAAGCTGGGACAGCAGCTGATGCACCTCTTTCAAAATCAACCGCTGCTGTTCGGCGCTCCCCGCGATTTGAAAAATGGGCAAAGTGGTATGCTGTTTTTTCAAATAATCCATCAGCGGCGCAAAGGCGGGGTCCTCATCCACCGCGATGGCGTCGATGTGGTGCTTATGCATGCATTCAATCGCCTCATCCACAGTATGGCGCAGGCGGGGGGGCTTGTACCCCATGGCTTCAAATCCTTCCATGGAGGTGACCATTTCCTCGGCCCTGGCATCTTTGGTGACGATCAAAAGTCTATACACGCGCATTCCTCCATGCCTTGCTGTCGTTACCATGACCATTATACTCATCCGGCATAGAAATTTCAATGCTTTACAGAATTTGTGCTGATTTTTGGCGAATTTGTCCGTGTTTGTACCGCCGCGCCTTTTAGGAAGATACTTTCTTTGGCAGACGGACGCCCAGTTCCTCCGCCAGCGCGACCAGCTTGTCCAGGGCCTCCTCAATTTGCTCCGGCCTGTGCTCGCTGACTACGCAAAAGCGAAGGCGCGCCTTGTTCTTAGGCACCGCCGGGTACACCGCCGGGGGCACGAACACCCCCCGCTCCCGCAGCTTGTTGCTCAGCAAAAAGGCGTCCTCGTCCCGGCCCACCATCACGGGCACAATGGCCGTATGCCTGGCCAGGCAAATGTCCAACCCCCGCTTTTCCGCCTCGGCCACAAAGGTGTCGATGCTGCGCCTTAGGTTTTGCATAATGGCCGGGTTTTGGCGAAGCAGCCGGATGGAGCACAGGGTGGCGGCCGCCAGGGGCGGGGAGATGCCCACGCTGAACACAAACCCCGGCAGGTTGTAGCGCAGATAATCGATGATCACCGCCGGGCCCGCCAGGTAGCCGCCGCAAGCCCCAAGCCCCTTCGATAATGTGCCCATTTTGATGTCGACGTCCCCCGGCTCCAGGCGGAAGTACTCGTCCACCCCGCCGCCGGTTTCGCCGATGACGCAGGCGCTGTGGGCCTCGTCCACCATCAGGAAGCAGCCGTACTTCTTTTTCAGCTTCACAAACTCGGGCACCGGGGCAATGTCCCCGTCCATACTATACGCACCCTCGATGATGATCAGCACTTTTTCAAACTTGTCCCGCTGGGTGCGCAAAATGCTTTCCAGGGCCGCAAAATCGTTGTGCGGAAAGGGCTTGCTTGTGGCAAGGCTGAGGCGGCAGCCCTGGTCGATGGAATTATGGGCCAGAGCATCGTACACGATCAGGTCATTTTTGCCGCAGAAGTTTCCCACCACCGTGACGTTGGTGGAATGCCCGCCCACCAGCACCAGGGCGCTTTCAGCATGCTTCCATTCCGCCAGTTCCTTTTCCAACTCCTGGTAGAGGGTCTTTTCCCCCGCCAAAAGGCGGCTGCCGCTGGCGCTGGTGCCGTATTGGTCGATGGCCCGCTTGGCGGCCTCCTGCACCTCCGGGCGGCCGCTCATGCCCGCGTAGTTATAGCTGCCAAAGTTCAGCACCTCGTGCCCGGCCATCAGGCTTTTGTCCCTAAGGGGCGAGTCGTGGCAGACAAAATACGGATTCTCTCCCCCGCTTTGCAGCAGCTCTTGCTGGCGCTTGTAAAACAGCTGGAACTCCGGGCTGTCCTCAAAGCGGGAAATGGGCGTGATCTCCTCGTCGCTCGCCCGGGGGGCGGCGCTTTCGTACGCCGTGTAGCCGTAGATTTTCTCATACACAATCGCGCTCATGTCAATGACCGAAGTTCACCGCCCGTAATCAACCACGCGGAACATCACGATGAAAACCTC
>JAVBTE010000076.1:0-14783 GCA_031556335.1 Eubacteriales bacterium
GCGGCGGGGGTCCTTCGGCCCCCACCCCCCCCCCCTCGGTGGGGGGGGTCTTTCTCCTCCCCCCCCCCCCGCCCCCCCCCCCCCGCCGCGATAAGGTAGTTATTGGAAAACCCTATATCATAACATTTTAAGGGCCACCAAACAGGTAAGGTTCTATAAAGGAATACCACAAAAAGGGTGCTGGAGCAATACGGTGCCTTTTTTGATGCCCAAAAAGACACAAAAATAATCAGGCATAAGGCCGGAGCAATGAAACGAAAAGCTCCGGCCTTTTTTACGTCAAAATGTAGGAGGCAGCGATATGTCGGTTTATCGTTGGAGAAAACAAAGAATTTCACGGTCATGGCAAATTATCACCTGAAAGATCGAACCATCTCCCTCAAGGCAAAGTGACTTCTTTCGGTCATACTATGCTTTTACTATTGCACCGCTGCCAATTGCGCAGAAAGCATTGGCTATTTCGGATGCAATGGTTAAACCGCCATATATCCATGGCCTGCAAATTATTGAGGGGTGATAAAACAAACGTTTTTCCGATGGCTTACAATTTTTATGTGCAAATGGCTACGCCTGATTGCCTTTGTAGGCTACGTGGCTTTTTTTGATCCGCTCGGATAAATCAGATAATGATATGATAGCACAAAACAACTTGTGAATTTTTGAATTGATGATAAGATAGAAGTGTCTTTCGTGCGTAGCAACCAGGCCTACGCGTAAGCATCTTGAGTCAAATGGAGCCGATGAAAATGTTATCAATCAAAGATATTGCCATACAGGCAGGTGTCTCCCGAGGTACTGTTGACAGGGTTTTGAACGGGCGAGGAGAAGTGAACCCAGAAACTCGCCAAAGAATTTTAGACATCTTGGATGAGGTTCAGTTTACGCCGAATCGGCTAGGGAAACGTCTCGCCATTAAGAAAAAGGAACTTAAATTTGGGTGTGTGCTGTATGGCTATACAGATGAAAACCCTTACTTTGCCGATGTGGTAAAGGCCATGAAGCGAAAGGAAATGGAGCTGGAAGAATACGGAATCCAGCTCGAAATCCGCCATGCACGCATTGATCAACCGCAGGAGATCGTTAAACGCATGGACGAATTGCACGCACTTGGCATTCATGGTCTGATTCTTTCTCCAGTTCAAGAACCGATTATCGAAGAGAAAATCGAGCAATTCAACAAAGAGAATATTCCCGTTGTCACCATCGGTTCTGACTTGCCAAATTCCAAGCGGCTCGCTTACGTAGGTAGCAATAGCTATTTGTTCGGGCAAACCGCCGCCAATCTGCTGGCGCTCTTCACCAATGGAGAAGCGCAAATTGGGATCATTACCGGTTCGGAAATCAGTTATAACCACCAACAGAAGGTGAAGGGGTTTGAGGATTATTTGGCGGAGCATTATCCGCAAATGCAGATTGCTTCCAAAGTGGCAAACCATGACCATGATGAGATCAGCTATGAAAAAACAAGCCGGATGCTTCAAGAAAACAAGCGAATGGATTCCCTTTATTTTGCTGCTGGCGGCTTGCGGGGCGGTTGCAAGGCGGTACAGGATGCTGGCCTCGCAGGCAAAATCAAAATTGTGGGCTTTGACCTCATGCCCTTTAATCGCAAAATGGTTGAAGACGGAACGATTCTTGCCTTGATTGGGCAACAGCCGGAATACCACGCCGAAAAGGCGCTGGACCTCTTAGTGGATTACCTTGGAATGAATCTTAAGCCTACTCGTGATTGCTTTTATGCCAAGGCCGAAATCCGAATCAGGGCAAATCTGAACACGTAAGAATTGCCTCAGAACAGGCATTGGAATCAGCAAAAATTTGCACATTTTGGACCGTAATTTCTTGACATTTGGGGACGGACAGTTTATAATACGCATAACGTGCTCGAGCACGGAATGAAAATTGAGGGACCTGAGTTGCTGTGTACCTAAAAAGGAAACTGGAGGAGATCTTATGAAAAAGATGCGGTTCCTGTGCCTGGCTCTTTGCGTCATGCTGATCGTTGGCATGCCCTTTGCGTCCGGCGCCCTGGCGGAAAATGCGAACAAAGGCTTTCGAGTAGCCCTTTCCACGGCTGTATGGGGAAATACCTGGGCAGCTGCTTATGTGAAAGACTTCGAGGAAGCGGCCGAAGCCTACAAAACGGCAGGCGTCATTTCTGAGTATCAGGTGGTTACCAGCCCTTCCGATTTGACCAAGCAGATCAACGATTGCACGGCGCTGATCAATAAGGGAATCGACGCGCTGATGATTTGGCCCGTTTCCGCCGAAGGCATTCGTCCCATTGTGGATCTGGCGAAAGAAAAGGGCGTTCTGGTGATGATCTGCAATGACCCAGCTGCTTTCGAAGGAACCTACGGCGTGTTCAGCAACAACGAAGCCTTCATGAGCACCATTACCAATTGGTTTGTGAATCAGCTGGGTGGCAAGGGCGACATTATTCAGATTGCCGGTATCTTCGGCCACCCTGCCAATGAGCCCCGCCAAGCGGTTGTGGATCAGATTTTAAGCGGCTATCCAGATATCAAGACCCTGGCCATTGGCGAAGGCAAGTACAGCACCACCGATACCCAGGCTGCTATGTCCGTTTATCTGTCCACGTACCCTAAAATCGACGGCGTGCTGACCCAGGACGTGATGAGCGTTGGCATTTTGAACGCTTATAAAAACGCTGGCATTACACCCACGCTGGTTACGGGCGACTACACGAAGGAATTCCTGGACATGTGGGCAGCCATGCCGGAGCTGAACTCCATCACAGTGACCGTGAGCCCGGGAATCATCAAGGACGCACTGGGAATGACGCTGGATCTGTTGCAAGGAAAGACCTTCAAAGAACTTCAACCCAACCCGGCAGACCCGACGCTGGTCAACTGCATCATTCGTGACCCCGCTTATGTGGTGACGCGTGAAGGCGATCAGAACGCTCCTTGGATGGAAGGCCTCAAGGGCTCCAAGGCCATTACCCTGGACCAGGCCGTTACGCTGGTGAAGGACATGCAAAATACCGATTGTCTGGATGGCTGGCTGAGCCAGGAAGAAATTGACGCTTATTTTAACTAAGATTTGAACGAACCTAAAAGGAACTTATCGAAAGTAGGCAACGAGTGCTCACAGCATGTGAATGCTGTGGGCCTCTGTTGCACTAATGTAGGGAATAAATATGATTTTAGAGTTTCAAAACGTATCCAAGCGATACGGCGGCGTCAATGCCCTGCAATCTGCAACTCTAACGTTGCAGGGCGGGGAAATCCATGCGTTGCTGGGTGGAAACGGTTCGGGTAAATCCACCTTGATTAAGATTGCAGCGGGTCTGGTTCGAAAAGACGAGGGGAATATAAGGCTAAATGGTGAGACGCTGGATATTCATTCCCCGAAGTCTGCCAAGAAGTTGAAAGTAGTGGCAACTGCACAGGAACTGAGCATCCTGAAAAACCTAACGGTTGCGGAAAACTTAACGCTCTGTGCTATGCCCTTACATATGGGGCCGTTTATTAACCGCCCGGCCATGCGCAAAAGGACAGAAGAAATTTTAGCAAGGCTGGGCATGAGCGCTGATATGGATACGCCCGTTTCCGCCCTGCCTATTAACAAGCAATATTTGCTGGAATTTGGTAAGGCCATCTTTCAAGAGTTTGATGTCTTGCTCATTGATGAAATCACCTCCGCGCTGTATCGCGAGGATGTGGAGGTCGTCAGCCAGATTTTGAAAGAATTCAAGGCACAGCGAAAGATTATTCTATTTGTTTCTCCTCGAATGGCGGAGATTTTCTCCATCTGCGATGTGGTTACGGTAATGCGCAACGGCAAAGTGATCTCCACCTATCCTTTGGCGCAGCTCAACCCGGATGTTTTGCTAACAGACATGATCGGCCACAAGGAACATTGGGCGGAAACACCCTGCGCACCAATGGAAGCGACGCTGGAAAGCAAAACCCAGCCAGCTGAATTGCTTTTATCCGCCCGGCAGATTCCCATCGGCTCCTATCATAGCACGGTGGATCTAGATGTGTGCAAAGGCGAAATCATCGGAGTAGCCGGTTTGCAGGGGCACGGTCAGTCCGATCTTGTGCAGGCATTGTTTGGCTTGCATGGACCGGTGGAGGTTCGGCTCAGCGGAACCCAAGCTACCATTTCCTCGCCTCAAAACGCAGTAAAGAGAGGCTTTGCTTACGTCTCCGGAGACCGTGAGCGAGATGGTAGCTTTAAAGAACACCATTTGGCTGCCAATATCAAAGCAGTGGGCGAGCTGATTTTTAGGCGGAAAATGGATGCCAATCAAGCCATGAAAGATCTGGGGGTCAAATATGATCATGCGTCCCAGAAAATCACCTCCCTATCCGGTGGAAACCAGCAAAAGGTAATTTTTGGCCGATGGATCAGCACCCAACCCTTGTTGCTGCTAGCCAATGATCCTTCCAAGGGCATTGATGTGAACGCGCGGGCGGAATTGCGCAAAATCATGTGGAGCTTGACTGAGGCGGGGATGTCGATTATCTTTGTTTCCAGCGATGAGGACGAATTGATTTTCCTATGCGCGAGCAAGGAAAGTGCCCGGGTCATTGTGATGTATGAAGGCAAGATCGTGGAAACGCTCAGGGGTTCGGATATCACACGGGACAATCTGATCACGGCGACACTGGCGAAAGGAGGCGGCAAGCTTGAATCGATCCATTGATTTGAAAAAAACCTCCACCCGCTTGCTCGGCTCCCCATCCACGCCAAGCGTGATCTTGTTTATTGTAGCATCCCTCTTCGTGGCGGTGGGCACAAGCGCAAACTTCGATTGGAATTATCTTGTCAGCTTTATCAACTCCAACATCACGGTGCTTTGCATTTGCATTGGCGAAGCGGTTGTCATCATCACAGGGGGCATTGACATCTCTTTGGGCGCCACGGTTTCCCTATGCAATGTGCTGCTGGTGACGCTTCTGAGCAACCATGTGGCAATGCCCCTTGCCATTGCGCTCATGTTCCTGGTGGCCATCACCGCCGGCATGATGAATGGCTTTATGATTGGCGTTATGAAAATCAGCCCTTTACTCACCACCTATGCCACCTCCATCATCTATGGTGGCCTGGCGCTGGTGGTGGCGCGCACGCCGATCTATTTGAAAAATTCCGACCTAACAGCCTTTTACAAGCTTCGCCTCTTTGGATTCATCCCTATGTCAATCCTGTTTGTGTTGGTTCTGTATGTCATGTGGAAGCTGTATAAACACACCCCCCAGGGTATTCATGTTTATGCCATTGGGGCAAACGAGCAAAGCGCGTATGCCTCCGGCATACCGGTGGTGCGCACAAAAATCATTGCTTACGCTTTTGCAGGGTTTACGGCAGGTATGGGCGCTTTGGCCATTACCAGCCTGATCCAGGGCGGTGACCCCAAGATTGGCACCTTGATGCCCATGACCGCGATATCGGCGGTGGTCATTGGTGGTGTTTCGCTTTCCGGAGGCAGCGGGGACGTAGGCGGGGGAATCTTCGGCAGCCTGTTCCTATTTATGCTCTCCAACATCATCGTTTTCGCGGGAATCGATACGTTTTGGCAGGAACTGCTGCGCACGCTCATCCTGCTGGCCAGCATTGTAATCGCCACCTTGCTGGCCGGCCAACATCGCAAAGCCAAGGGGAAGGGAGGCTTTGTTCATGCAGAAAATAGAAAATAGGAGCATGGGCAGAAACACTTGGAATTACATAAAAATCATGCTTCCGCCCCTTGGCGCGATTGTTGGCTTGTTTTTTATTGGCAACCTGATCGCCAGCGGGTTCCTATCCATCAACAACATCAGCAGCATCCTGATGACTGGCGCGCTGCTTTCCATTGCCACCATTGCGCAAAACACGGTGGTCATCGGGGGCAATAACGGGATTGACCTTTCCATCGGCGCGATTGCGTCCTGCACGGCGCTCATCTGCCCTTTGCTACCAATGGATTCGATCTGGCAACTGTTGCTTGCGATATCCGCAGCGCTGCTGATTGGCGCTGTGCTGGGTAGCGCCAACGGGCTGCTCGTGAGCACCACCAAGCTATCGCCGCTGATCGTTACGCTGATTATGTCCAGTGTTGTCAGTGGCCTTGTGATGGTGCTTACAAAAGGGCAGCCCTCTGCGCACATCAGCGACTTGCTCAAATCCATCAGCAACACCGTGGTGGCACCGCTGAGAATGCTGACTTTGATTGTTATCGCCATTGTGGTCGTTTGCGAAATCCTGCTGAAAAAAACACGGGCAGGCAGGATGCTGCAATTGGTTGGTGACAATGCCAACGCAGCAAAGATTTCCGGCGTCAAGACAAGAACGGTGATCTTTTCATCCTATGTCATCAGCGGCGCGTTGGCTGGCTTACTGGGCCTCTTGATAGTGGGCTATGCGGGAAGCACAACGCTGAATATGGCGGAGAGCTATACCCTTCTTTCCTTGGCCGCTATCACCATTGGTGGAACCAATCTTTCGGGAGGGCAGGGGAGCTTTGTTGCTGGCGCATTAGGCGCGATTGTTTTGACGCAGCTCACCAGCATTCTGCAAGCCTTGAACATGAACCAAGGCATGCGGCTTGTGGTTCAGGGCGGGCTGCTGCTGGTGATTATGATGATTAACGTGAGAGCGCAAAGACAGAAATCGTAAAGGGGGAAGGAACCATGGCGGAAAAGTTGGTTCAGGCGAAAGCGCCTGATCCCGTTTCAATGACAGCCGAAGCCTTTGTAAATAAGAATGATACGGCGGTTTACTGGCTGACCGGGGCGGGGGTCTTCCTCAACAGCCATGGAACCACCCTCATGGTGGACCCCATTCTCAGCCTGCTTTCCGTAGACCCGCCGCTAAGCGAAGTGGAGGGGACCCCCCAGTATGTGATGCCGCCCATTCAAGCCGAAGAGGTGGGCAGATTGGACGCTGTGCTGTATACCCACGCGGATGCAGACCATCTGGGCGACCTTACGGTGAAGGCGCTCATGAAGCAGGGCGTTGTGTTCCACGGAACCGAAAATGTTCGCAAGCGCCTATTGGAAATCGGCGTTCCCGATGAAAAAATTATGGCGCATCCACCCTTGGACCGCTTTGCCATTGGTAGCGTCACGGTGCAAATGACGCCCGCCGACCATCCGTGGCAGCTGGAATATCCGGAAACGCAGACCTATGTGTACAAGCCGGAGGATTGTTGCGGCTATAAGTTTTACACCCAGGACGGTGTGATCTGGGACCCCGGCGATAGCAGATTTTTACCCGAACATTTGGAAAATCAGGACGTTGATCTAATGTTTATGGATTTTGAAGACAACTCTCCACTTCATCATTTTGGGACGGAAGCTGCCTTGCGAATTGTGAATTATCTGAGCAAGGCGAAGGTGATCATGTTTCACTGGGGAACCTATTACGCGCCTGAAAAGTGTTGGTATGCAGCCGATCCTGAGAACGTGCGCCATCGCATTGAACATTTAGAACGATTTCTGGAACCCCACCCAGGGGAAAAAGTGATGGTTTGTCGCAGCAAAAGCTTTGAATGATCCACCTGAAAATAGGCCAACTTTTAGGCGGGGTTGTGTATCATGACTGGGGCTAAATCAATTCTCTCTAACCTGCCCTGGATGGCTAGTCGGGCGAGATCATTATAATCACAGCAAAAGGTGCTACATCGGTCATACGGTGAATTGCAGAACGTACAGCAAGTCGTATAAGCAGAAGAAGCGGCTGAACAATGA
Organism: Eubacteriales bacterium; assembly: GCA_031556335.1. GTDB lineage: Bacteria > Bacillota > Clostridia > Christensenellales > Aristaeellaceae > Limiplasma. The sequence goes on from JAVBTE010000076.1 coordinate 7,701, forward strand.
TCCCGCAAAGTGGGAGATCACCAAGAACACCCATGAGGCCATTATTGATGAAGCGACCTTTAAAACAGTTCAGCGGCTGCGGCAAAGCAAAAAGCGCCCTCGTATCTATATTGATGAACCGCCATTGTTTTCTGGCTTGGTTGTATGTGCCGATTGCGGCTGGAAGCTCCATTTCCACAAAGGGCGGAGGCAATCCATGAAGGAGGGAGAAGGATATTTCACTTGCTCAGGTAGCAGATCCCGCGTTTTCGACTGCACGTGCCACTATATCCGAAATGTTGCGTTGGAACAACTGGTTCGAGAGGACTTGCGCAGAGTGATTACCTTCGTTCAGGAGCAAGAGGACGAGTTTATGCGCCTGACAATGGAAACCACTTTGCAGGAACAACGCAAGGACGAGGCGAAGATGAAACAGGACTTGGCGGAGATGCGCAGTCGTGTCGCGGAGCTTGATGGTTTCATGAAGCGGATTTATGCAGAAAGAAACGGCATAATGCCTGTAAAAGCAACTATGCCGTTCCCAGCTCAAGGCACACGCTTATTGCACAGCATCTAAGGCTGCGACGACCGAAAGGCCGGAACATTGCCCTGGACCCCTCATAGCGCGCTACGCGCGCGCCAAAAGATAAATCAATAGCAAAGGCGCTCCGGTCCTTCCGAAGCGCCTTTGTTTTTCCTTTCACCGCGTGAAACGCGGTGAATGAAGGGTTCAGGGCAAAGCCCTGATGGGGTGCAGCGACCCGAAGTGGGAAGCGTTAGGCGCGCGTGAGCGGCAGCGATACGCACGCCGTGCAAGCTGAACCGTCAGCCCCTAAATGGACTTTGTCAACGATCTGAGCGCGGGAGGCAACCGCCTCTCGCGCTGCGATGAATATGCCTGACGAACCCCGGGGCCGGACCGCTGGCCGCGTGCAACCGCGGTCCGCGCCCCTTTTCCGGTTTTCAGGGCCCCCTTACGCCCCTTCCTCTTCCAAAATCATCCTTTGGGCCTCCTCCAGGGTGCGGGCCGCATACGTGGCCCCGTGGCCCTTAGGGGGCTCTTTTCCGTTGGTGAACAGAATGCTGTCCACCCCCGCGTTCTTCGCCGCGCCGATGTCGGCGGTCACGCTGTCGCCCAGCATCACCGCCCGGCGGGGGTCGGCGACCCCGGCCCGCTTCATGGCCGCAAACAGCATATGGGGCTCCGGCTTGGAATGGCCTGTTTCCTCGCTGATTTCAAAGCCGCTGAGAAAGGGGGCCAGGGCGCAGCCCGCAAACCGGCTTCGCTGCACCCCGGAAAGCCCGTTGGTGACCAAAAAAATGGGCATGCGGGCGCTGACGACCCGGCAAAACGCCTCCGCCCCGGCAATCAAAATCCGTTGCTGCCCCAGCTGCTGTACATAGGCGGCGGCCATGGCCCGGGGGTCGCCCTCTTTTTGGATAGCCTGCAAAAATTCCGAAAACCGCTCCACCCGCAGCCGCTCCTGGGTGGTTTCCCCCCGCTCCAGCTTTTTCCAATGGCTTTCATTGATGTGGCTATATAGCTGAACGGTTTCCTCGTCCACAGGCAAACCCATGCCCTCCAGCACCGTCCGGAGGGCCGCCTTTTCCCCGGCCAGAAAATCAAACAGGGTGCCGTCTGCGTCCGCCAGCAGAACGTGGTATTTCATTGCGTTTCCTCCCTTTGCAAAACAACTTCCCTGGCAGCATACGTTCGGGGCGACGGGCCCGTTTTCCTTCCCCGCCGACACAGCCGCGCCCCTTCCTTGACGGAATCACTTCCGCTTTGTATACTGGATGCATCACCGTCGTCTTTCAGAAAAGGGGAATGAATATGTACCCGCGCCTTGCAGCCCTCCGGCGGTTTCCACAAAGCTTTGCCCTGCCGCTTTTGCCGCCCCTTGTGCGCGGCTGCGTTCCCGTTTGCGCCCAACCCCAGGCGGACAAGCCCGGGGCGGCCCCGTCGCCATGACCGTTCCGCCTGTGGATACCTTCCCCGCCAAACGGCTGCTGACCCCCTTCCGCGCCCCCAGGGACAGCTTTTTCACGGCGGATTACAACCTGAACCTGTACCGGGGCTGCAACCACGGGTGCATTTATTGCGATACCCGCAGCGAATGCTACCGCATCGACCGGTTTGACCACATCCGGGTGAAGGAAGGCTGCCTCGCCATGCTGGAGAAGGAGCTGCGCCAAAAAAAGCGGGCGGGGGTGGTGGCCATGGGCGCGGCCAGCGATCCCTACAACGCCTTGGAAAAAGACCTGGGCGTCACCCGGCAGGCCCTTGTGCTGCTTCGCCGGTACGGCTTCGGGGTGGGCATCCCCACCAAGGGCGATTTGGCCCTGCGGGACGCGGACGTGCTCGGCGACATGGCAAAGGCCGCGCCCACCTATGTTTCCTTTTCCATCACCACGTCGGAGGACAGCCTTTCCCGCCTGGTTGAACCGGGGGCCCCGCCCTCTTCCCGGCGGTTTGCCGCCATGCAGGCCCTGGCCAGGGCCGGTGTGTTCACCGGCGTCTGGCTGAACCCGGTGCTTCCCTTCCTTACCGACAGCCCGCAGAACCTTCGCACGCTGCTCCAAACAACCGCCGCCAGCGGCGGCCGCTATGCGGTGTGCCACTTCGGCATGACCCTGCGCACCGGCAACCGGGAGTATTTTTACGCCGCCCTGGACCGGGAACCCCGCTTCGCCGGTGTCAAGCAGCGGTATGTCCGGGCCTTTGGCCTGGATTACATGTGCCCCTCCCCCGAAGCGGAAAGCCTCGTCGCCCTGTTTCGGGAGGAGTGCGAAGCCCTGGGGCTTTTGTGGCGCTTTCGGGACATCAACCAGGCCATGGCCCGGGCCTGTCCCAGCCAAACCTCATTTTGCTGACAGGGGGAAACGCCATGCGCAAGCACTGCCGCCGGAAGGCCCTGTTCGCCTTCCTCGCCGCTTTTCTGGCCCTTTGCCTGGGGCTGTTGGGGCTGCCTTGGGGCCCCGCCCTGCCCTTGTGCCGGGCGGAATCGGCCGGGCTCTCTTTTTCCGAGCCAGACCTGGCCCCGGAGGAAGACCCCCAGGAGGCCATCTCCGCCGAAGAGCTGGCCAAGACCGACGCGGAAATCGCCTCCCTTTCCGGGGACGAAAGCCTGGGCGTGCGGGAAAAGCTGGACCGCATTTTCAAAAGCTATGTGACCATGGGGGCCAGCGTGGCGGTGATTGAAAACGGCGAAATCACCTTCACCCATGTGTACGGCCTGCGCCAGCGGGACGGCGCGCCTGTGACCGAGGACACCGCCTTTCAGGTGGCCAGCATCGGCAAAATGGTGGCGGGCATCGCCCTCATGCAGCAGGTGGAGCAGGGCAAGGCCACCCTGGACAGCGACCTTTCGGACCTGTTCGGCTTTTCCGTGCGCAATCCCCAGTACCCCGGCACCCCCATCACCCTTCGCCAGCTGATGAGCCACACCGCGGGCCTGCGGGACAGCGGCTATTACAGCGAGGCCCTCCAGGGAAGGGGCATTGCTTTGCGCCGTTTGTTTTCCGGCGACAAGGCCCAGTATTCCTTTTTGCCCGATTTTCAGGCCGGCATGGACGTGCGCTATTCCAACTTCGGGGGCGGCATGGCGGGCAGCCTCATTGAGAAGCTTTCCGGCCAGAACCTGGACGACTACATGGCCCGGCACGTGTTTGGGCCCCTGGGGGTAACGGCGGCCTACCAGCCCTCTTTGATGCCCGAAAGCATCCCCCTGGCCGACATGTACGAAATGCCCTCCCGCCGGCTGACCAAGGAACTGCGGGCGGACAAGACCCACGTCACCGATTGCGACCCCGAGGCCCACTATTTTCTGACCGGGGGCAAGCTGACCGTTTCCGCCTCCGGCCTGGCAAAGATTTTGATTGCCCTGTGCGACGGCGGCGTGTACCACGACGCCCGCATTTTGCGGGAAAGCAGCGTCCGGGAAATGACCGCCCGGCAAAACCGCCGGGAAAGCGTCTCCTGCGAATCGAACCGAGGGCTGTTCATGAACATCATTACAAACGACCAGGTGGAGGGCCGCACCATGTACGGCCACGGCGGCAAGGCCAACGGCATGCTCTGCGCCGCCTATTTTGACCCCACCGACCGCACCGGCGTGGTGATGCTGACCAACGGCTGCAACAACCGCAAGGTATACAACAACGTGGGCATGCTGGGCCGGGCCGTGCTGCGCATTTGCTACGACGACCTGCTGGCGGGCAACCACGTCACCGAGGACCCGTTTTTGGTGGAGTGAGGGGAACTGGGGACGGGGAACGGGGGACGCTGGGACGGGGACGCTGGGGCTCCGCCCCAGACCCCGCCAGGGGCAAGACCCCTGGACCCATTTTTGACCGCGCTACGCGCGGTCAAGGGAAAGGCATTGCGAAAAAAAGGAGGGATTTGGATGAACCGAAAAAAAGTATTGGTGTTATGGGTGGCGGCTATGCTGGCTTTGGTTCCGATCGCCGCCCTGGGCGCGCAGCGCACCCTTTTGGCGGACCAGGGCGACGTAAGCTATTTTGTGGAAAACGGCAAGCTGGGCCTTGTGGGCATTGCGGGCATCGTGATGGTAGGCCCCACCATGGACGAGGTGACCCCCTTTTACGACGGCGTCGCCGGGGCCCGGGAAGGCGCCCTGTGGGGCCTGATCGGCAAGCACGGCTGGATTCGCCAGCCCTTTTCCACCATCCCGGTCAACTTCTTCAGCGGGGACGAGGCCTATGCCTTATATTCCCCCGAAAAAGGCCGGTATGGCTTTGTGGATCGGAAGGGGAACACGGTGGTGGAGCCCGGGGCCTACCAGGACGCGGGCCCTCTGTGCGAAGGGCTTTTTCCGGCGAAAACCGCCCAGGGCTGGGGCTATGTGGGCACGGATGGGGACGTGAAGATCGGCTTTGCCTACGACGCGGCGCTCCCCTTTGGCGAAGGCCTGGCCCCCGTGCAAAAGGACGGCAAATGGGGCTACGTCAACCCCCAGGGCGAAACCGTTCTGCCTTTTCAGTATGAGGAGGCCGGGGTCTTTGTGAAGGGCCTGGCCCCTGTGCGGCAGCCCGGGGAAAGCGCCTCGGTGTATATCAATTCCACAGGCGAGGTGGCGCTGACCGGCAAATGGGACGTGGGCTACGCTTTTAGCGCCGACGGGCTGGCCATTGTGAAAGTTGCGGACAAGTACGGCTACATCAACCGCAAGGGCAAGTTTGCCGTCGCCGCCAAATTTTGGGAGGCTACCGATTTTGACAAAGGCTACGCCATCGTTCGCACGGGCGAGTCGGACTGGCGCATTATTGACAAAAAAGGGAAAATCGTTTCCAAGCGCTATCTCACCGCCGGAAGCTTCCACAAGGGCTTCGTGCACGTGTCCTACGAAACCGATTCCAAAAAGGAGCCCGTGGTTTCCGGCTACGTCAACTACAACGGACATCTGGTGTGCAAGGACCTGGGGCTCGATCCCTTTTTGGCGCCGAAGGAGGAGCCGTAAGGATACAGCAAAAATACCGTTTTCGTCTTGACAGAATGAAAACCGTTTGCTACCATAGCGTAAATTCCTCGTAGGGGAATGATTCATAAACGTTTAGGGCAGTCTGACATTCCCCAAGGAAGAAGCGAGTATGGAAAGGCAGGGATGGGCATGCGTTTAAGCCCCATGATGATGTGCATGGCGTCTTATTTGCGTTCCCATCGCGGCCAAGGGTGAATGCCATTTTTTGATGCGCTTTCGCAGCCTTCCCGCCATGGGAGGGCTGTTTTTCATTTTTGTAAGGAAGGAAGGAACCATTCTATGAAAAAAAACCCACCTTTGGAGTTTACCGGGTTTGATACCCTGCAGCTTCACGCGGGCCAGCGCCCCGATCCCTTCACCGGGGCCAGGGCCCTGCCCATTTACCAAACCAACAGCTATTGCTTTCCTGGCGCGGAAGCCGCCGCCGGGGTGTTTTCCGGCGAAACGGAAGGCTACACCTACACCCGCATTGAAAACCCCACGGTGCAGGCCCTGGAGGAGCGGATGGCCGCCATCGAGCAGGGCGTGAGCGCCGTGGCCTTTTCCAGCGGCATGGCCGCCATTACCGCCGCCCTTTTTGCCCTGTGTTCCCACGGCGACCACATCGTGGCCATCTCCACCCTGTATGGGGGCACCCACACGCTTTTGTCCGCCCGGCTTCCGCAAATCGCGGGCATCCACACCACCTTTGTGGCCCCGGACGACACCGCCGCCCTTCAGGCCGCCATTCGCGAAAACACCCGCCTCATTTACCTGGAAACCATCTGCAACCCCAACATCAACATCCCCGATTTTGCGGAGATCAAGCGCATTGCCACCGCCCACGGCCTGGCCCTGGTGCTGGACAACACCTTCGGCATCCCGCCCATTTTTCACGCCAAGGCCCAGGGCGCGGACATCGTGATCCATTCCCTCAGCAAGTATGCCGGCGGCCATGGCAATTCCATCGGCGGCGTGGTGGTGGACATGGGCGTTTTTGACTACCGCAAAAGCGGTCGCTATCCGCCCCTGGTCACCCCGGACCCCCAAAACGGCGATATCGTCTACGCCGACCAGCCCGCCCCCGTGGCCACCCGCCTTCGGCTGCAGCTGATCCGCGAACTGGGCGCGTGCCTGGCCCCCATGAACGCCTTTCTCATTTTGCAGGGCTTGGAAACCCTCAGCCTGCGGGTGCGCCGCCACTGCGAAAACGCCCTGACCATCGCCCGCTTTTTGCAGGCCCATCCCGCCGTGGCCTACGTTCACTACCCCATGCTGGAAACCGACCCTTACCACAGCCGTGCCAAACAGTACCTGGACGCGGGCGCGGGGGCCATTCTCAGCTTCGGGGTGAAAGCCGCCCCCGGCGAAAGCGCTCAGGAAACCGGTCGCCGCTTCATCAACCGCCTGCGCCTTTTCAGCCTGCTGGCCAACGTGGCCGACGCCAAAAGCCTGGTGATCCACCCTGCCAGCACCACCCACGGGCAGATGAACGCCCGGGAACTGGCCGCCGCCGGCGTGGCCCCGGAGCTGATTCGCCTCAGCATTGGCCTGGAGGACCCCGCCGACCTCATCGCCGATTTGGACTTCGCGCTGGGGGAGGGGGACGGGGGACGGGGGACGT
>JAVBTE010000092.1:0-4480 GCA_031556335.1 Eubacteriales bacterium
ACGTCCACCCCACGTTCCTGCGGCGCGTAGCTGTCGCCCAGGTTCATCAGGGCAATTTTCCGGGCATTGGCCCAGGCGGGGAAGTCCTTCCAGCACAGGGAGCGCCAGGTGGCGTCGTCGTAAAAAATATGGGTGTAGGGCCGGGCCGCCCAATCGGTCAGCGGGCCATAGGCGTCCCGGGCGTCCACGGGAATGTTCAGGCTGGCAAAGACCTGGGCGCGAACATCGCAGCTTTTGCCGGACAGCAACAGCACCCGGGCGGCGGGGTCCAGGGCGCTGAGGTCCACCAGGGGGCCCTTTTGCAGATCCTGTTGCACGATGGAGAAGGAAAAGCGGCTGCCCTGGCCATAGACGCTTTCCACTTCCATTTCGCCGCCCATCAGCTCTACAATACGCTTGGAGATGGGCAGGCCCAGGCCCGTGCCCTCGGCGGTGCGGTTGCGAAGCACATCCAGCTGGCCGAAAACGTCAAACAGGTTGGGCAGTTCCTCGGGTTTCATGCCGATGCCCGTATCCCGGACGGAGATGTCCAGGCGAACCTGGTCGGGACCCAGCCGCCCACAGGAAACAGCCAGCTCCACATAGCCTTCTTTTGTGTATTTTACCGCATTGTTGAGCAGGTTCAAAAGCACCTGTTTCAACCGCAAATCGTCCCCCACCATCCAGGCGGGAATGTCCGGATCGATGGTGGTGAAAAAGCCCAGCCGCTTGCCCGTGGCTTTCAAATACATAATGCCGGAGATATCGTTGAGCAGCGAGGCAAAGTCGTACTCCTGGGGGATCAGCTCCATCTTTTGGGCGTCGATCTTGGAATAGTCCAGAATGTCGTTGATGATTTTGATAAGGGTTTTGGACGCGGAGGAGATGTTTTTGAGATACTTGGCCTGGATATCGGTCAGGTCGGTCATGAGCAGGAGGTCGGTCATGCCCTTGATGGCGTTCATGGGGGTGCGGATTTCATGGCTCATGTTGGCCAAAAACGCGCTTTTGGCGGAGGAGGACTGCTCCGCTTTTTCCTTGAGGGCGATCACCTCGGTTTGGTCGTGGAGCATCACCAGCACGCCCATGCAGGTCCCGTTCCGGTCGATGGCCGGGGAAACCGTGATTTCCAAACGCATGACCCGGTCCTCGGAAAGAAGGGCGGTATCGGCATACTTTTGGGTGGCGGCGGAGGCCATGGCTTGTTCGCAGGCCTCCCCAAGCCGCCCCACAAAATCGGAAGGAAAGGCCCGCTCAAACACATGGCGAAGGGGCCAGCCCTTCAGGTCGTTGAAGCTGGAAAACTGCAGCAGCTGGTAGCTGACCTCGGTGCCGATGACAAAGCACAACTCCTGGTTGAACACAAAAAGCATGTCCGGGCAATTGGCCAGCAGCAATTGGTTGTACATAAACTGCCGCTCTTTTTCCACCTCGTTGAAATCCCGCATCCGTTCGATGTTGGCGGACATGACGGCGGTATACCGTTTGTCCCGCTCCAGGCGGACGGCTTTGCGTTTGAGATTTTCGTAGTCCCGCAAGGTTTCGCGGTACTTTTCCTTCCATTCGTTCAGTTCCTGCAAAAGGTCGGATTCGGAACGTTCGCCCATGCCTTTTCCACCTTTCCTCCCGGGTTACAGCGCCATCAGGGTGATGGACGAATGAAGAGAGCGGTTTTCGATTTTTCCGTCGCCTGTGGGCACCGGGCAAATTTCCCCCATGGCGTAAAAGCCGCAGGAAGCCAGATCTTTCAGCACCGGGGTTTGGGTCAGAAATTCGCCGTCCACGCTGGTGTCGCTGGCCATCACCAGATAGCGCCCGCCGCAAACCGTGGAAAACAGGGTGCTGTACCGGTAGTTCTCCGTGGTGTTCGCTTCAATTTTGCGGGCCATTTCCTCAAAGCAGGCGGCGGAGGACTGCTCGATCTCCTCCCTGCGCAGCACGCAAATGCCCAGCTCGTAACCCTCGGGCATCTCCCCGGAAAAGGTCACCGCGCCGGTTGCAAAGTCGATGTCGATGATGTTGCGAAGCTTCTTCGTCTCGGCAAAGCGGCCCTTTTCATACACCACCACAGGGCTGGAGGCGTAGATGGCGATGAAACTGGCCAACTCCTGATTTTCGGTGACGGCAAGGCCGGATTTTCGCATGTAGTCCAAAAAGGTCTCTTCGCCCACCTTGTGAACGATGTGCCGCTGGGCTTTGGTAATCACCACATGGTTCTCCGGCATGTCAAACCCCGGCATGGCGCAGGCAAACAGGGGCCGAATGCCGCCGCCCAGCAGGTTTATCAGCAGGCGGTCGGTGTACATCACACCGTTCACAAACACGCCGGATTCGTTGGTTTCCAGGTCGTTGGAGGAAACCGCGCCATAAACGGGGCAATGGCCGGAGATTTCGTCCAGCACCTCGGTGGTGCAATCCGGGGTGATGTCCAGGCTGTACGGCTGAAGGGTGATGATGACCTTCGGGTCCTCCCCCAGGCGCTGGCGGGCCAGGCGATAGGTGTCGCGAATGGCCTCCTCCCGGTTGTCCGCGGTCAGCGGTTCGGACAGGGCCATGGAGCCCACCAGCTCTTCGTTTCCGGTGATGACCATAAAGCTGACGGTGATGTCCTCGGCGGAGTGCATGCGGATGAAGGCCAGGGCCGTGCAGCCATAGATATCAAAGGAGAAGATTTCCGACAGCTTTTTCATGACGGCCCTGTCGTCGATGGTGGAATCGCATACCGCAATGCCCATGGTGCGCTGTCCAAAGGTGACGTTTTCGTTCACCTGCCGGGCCAGGTCCTGGCACAGATAGTCGATATCGAAGGTCTCACAGGTGCGGGCGGTGAATACTTGCATGGCTTGCTCCTTTCGCTTGAGGCAAGGCCGGGCGTTGCCGGGGAGGTATGCTCGGCTGTTAAGAGGGAAGGGGTGAGGGCGCAAACCCCATAAATATGTCATATTGTAACATTTTTCGACAGCCTCGTCAAATTCCGGTGAAAGACAAATAACCGCCCAGGGATGTAAAATTTGGCAGGATGGTTTGGTTCCCCGTGGGATTGTGATATAATGGAAATGTTCAAAAGCCTGATCGGAAGGTAAGGAGTGTACGTCCATCCATGAAGCGAATGAATCGTTTGGCCGCCGGTTTTTTGTGCCTGACCCTTTTGGCCGCGCCCTTTTTAGGGAGTGCGGAGGCGCAGCCTGTACCCACCGCCACCGCGGAACCCACCCTTTTGGAGGAAGCCATTCAGGAGGGCGTCGCGGAGGACGATCTGCCGGTAGACGATGAGGAAGACGTGGCGGAGGCGGCCCCCGAGGACGCCGGCCCTCCCAGCATTGAGGGGCTTACGCCTTTATACACCACAAAAATCAAGCTGATGACCGCCACCGGCACCGCCGTGACCGTGCGCTATGGCCAGGACACCGAAAGCCAAGCCATGGGCTGGGTGAGCAAAGGGGAAATCGTCACCATTTACAAGGTGCTGCCCAAGTTTGTGCTGATCGAGTATGAGGGCGTGGTGGGCTACATTTTGCGCACCTGCATCGACGAGCACTGCACCGTGCTGGACCCGGCCAAGACCCCGCCCTACGGCGTAATGCCCATGGGCTATGTGGCCACGGTGGCGGAGGACGCGCCCGTATACCAGGCCCCCAGCACCAGCGCCGAAAAAAACCCCATTGTGGTGGCCGCGGGCAACAAGGTGGCCATTATGGAGTTTGAAAACGGTTTTGCCAAGGTGGTCTACTGGCGCAGCTACGGCTACATCGACGCGCGCCAGCTAACCAACATGGTGATGGTGTCGCCCACCGAGGCCCCCCTCAGCCCGGATACCCCCATTTCCGCCTTTACCAGCTTTTTTGCCTACAACACCGGCGCGGTGGGCAATGACGGCCGCTGCAAAAACATCGTTCGCAGCTGCGAGCTGATGACCCGTACCCTGCAGCCCGGTGAAACCCTTGATTTTAACGGCCAGATCGGCCCCTATAAAAAGTCTAACGGCTATTTTCCGGCCCCTGTGCTGGTGGACGGCGGCACCCAGATCGGCAGCGGCGGCGGTACCTGCCAAAGCAGCAGCACCATGTACAACACCATTCGCCAGCTGCCCCGCATCACCATTCTTCAGCGTCGCCCCCACGGCCCGGGCAGCGCCCGTTACCTGCCCCAACATTGCGACGCCGCCGTGGGCACCCAGGCCCTGAACCTTATTTTCCGCAACGATTACGATTTCCCCCTCCGCATCCTGGCGGAAAGCAACGGCCAGGGCGCGCTCACCATCCAGATTTTCCGGGGGGAATGACGGGACGGGGCGGGGAAAGGGACGATATTGCGAGGGGAACCCGCGTTTGCAAAAGCGGGTTCCCCTCGCGCTCCCCTCCTGTAAAACCAAAGGGAAAAAATCATCATGTCCCCTCCAGTTTTTGGAGGGAGGGTGCGGGAGGGAGGCCTTTTTGCAAAAAGGCCTCCCTCCCGCTAAAACGTCCCTTGTGCCCGTCCCCCCGGTACGCCCGGTCTTTTT
>JAVBTE010000047.1:0-8547 GCA_031556335.1 Eubacteriales bacterium
TGCAGGGCGAGGGCGCGGCCCCAGAAATCGCGGCGGGCATTGCCCTTTTGGACGCGCTGCCCCAGGTGGAGGTCATCATTGTGGGTCGTGGTGGCGGCAGCATGGAGGACCTGTGGGCTTTCAACGAGGAAGCCGTGGCCCGGGCCATTGCCGCTTGCGCAACTCCGGTCATCAGTGCGGTGGGCCACGAAACAGACTTCACCATCGCCGATTTTGTGGCGGACCTTCGGGCCCCAACGCCCTCGGCGGCGGCGGAAATGGCCGTGCAGCCCCGGGACGCGCTGTGCGCAACCATCCGGCACATGAGCCTTCGGCTTCAGCGGGCCGTAAGCCTGGGGGTCAGCCAGCGGCAGGCGACCCTTGCCAAGCTGACAAAAAAGCTGAGCGACGCAAGCCCGGAAAAGCGCCGGCAGGCCATGGCGGCCCGGGTGGTGCAGGCCCGGCGCACGGTGGAAATGTGCGGGGCGCAGCTGATGGCCGAAAAAGCCCACCGGCTGGAAAGCCTGCGCCTGCGCCTGACAACCGCCGGGCCCATGGCCACCCTGGGCCGGGGGTATGCCATCGTCACCTTGCGCGGGCAGCCTGTGCAGGGCGTGGCGGGGCTTCATTCCGGCGACGGGCTTCGCATTTTGATGAGGGACGGCAGGGCGGACGCCACGGTGACCGGCCTTGAGAAAGGAACAGAAGCATGGCGGGAAAAGTAAGCAAAGACCAGGCGGCCAAGGAACAAACGGCCACCTTTGAACAGCGCCTGGAAGCGCTGGAAGCTTTGGCGGAAAAGCTGGAGCAGGGCCAGCTGCCCCTGGAAGAGCTGCTCAAAAAATATGAGGAAGGCCTGAAACTGTCGGCCCAGCTGGAAGCGGAGCTGGAAAAGGCCAAGGCCGTGATGATGGAAGTCAAAAGCGGCAAGGGAGACGTGCCGGAGGTGCATCCCTCCACGGTGGCGGCCCAGGGATCGCTTTTGGACGCGCTGGGAACGGAGGAATAGGCGATGCCGGATTTTGCGCAGCTGAAAATGGCTGTGGAGGACGCGCTGAAAGCCTATCCCTTGTTCCAGCTGGAGGGGGAAAAGCCGGTGACCGAAGCGGCTACCGTCGCGCCGGAGGACGGCCTGATTCCGCAGCCCCTGTCCAGCGCCATGCGGTACAGCCTGCTTTTGCCGGGAAAGCGGCTGCGGCCGGTGCTGCTGCTCAGCGCCTATGCCCTGCTGAAACCGGACTGGGACAAGGCCCTTCCTTTCGCCTGCGCCCTGGAGATGATCCATACCTATTCCCTGATTCACGACGACCTGCCAGCGCTGGACAACGACGACCTGCGCCGGGGACGGCCCACCAACCACAGGGTGTATGGGGAAAACATGGCAATCCTGGCCGGGGACGGCCTTTTGAATTTGGCCTACGAAACCATGCTGGAAGCGGAAATCAGCCGGGAGCGGCCCGCAAACGCGCTGGCCGCCATGGGGGAGATCGCCAGAAGGGCCGGGGTGCGGGGCATGATCGCCGGACAAACCCTGGATGTGAAGCTGGAAAACGCGCTGCCAAACGAAAGCCTGGTGCGATACATTCACAGGCACAAAACGGCGGACCTGTTCGCCGCGCCGGTGCTTGGCGGCCTTTTGCTGGCGGACGCTTCCCTGGCGCAGCTTGCGGCGGGCAAAACCTACGCCGAAAACCTGGGCCTGGCCTTTCAGATCGTGGACGATTTGCTGGACATCGGGGGGGACGCCCAGGTGATGGGCAAGCAAACCGGCATGGACGCCCAGCGGGGAAAAATGACCTGGCCAACGGTGTTTGGGGAAAAACGCGCCCGGGAGGATGCCGAAAGCGCCGCACAAAAGGCGGCGGAAGCCGTTTCCCTCTTTGGGGCTGCCGGGAGTTTTTTGCGGGAGCTGGCCGCAAACACCCTTGTCCGGGCGCGGTGAATGATGTATGATGGAAAAGAGGTGGTTGGTCATTGGTGTTTTATTCGCTGTGGGATGTTTTTTTCAACCATCCTGTGCTGTGCGCCCTGATCGGTTGGTTTTCGGCGCAGGCGTTGAAAGTGCCCCTCTATTTTTTGGTGGAGCATAAGTGGGATTTTCGACGGTTTTTCGGCTCCGGCGGCATGCCCAGCTCCCACTCGGCCATGGTGGTGTCGCTGGCCATCATGATCGGCGCGTTGAACGGCTTTGCGTCGCCTCTGTTCGCCATCTGCCTGGTGCTTTCCTTGATCGTGATGTATGACGCCGCCGGGGTTCGCCGGGAAACCGGCACCCAGGGCAAGGTGATCAACCAAATTTTACGGGACTTTTTGCTGGAAGGAAAGCAGATTACAGACGAGCAATTGAAGGAGCTGGTGGGCCACACCCCCCTGGAGGTGTTTGGAGGCGCGATTGTAGGCGTGATTGTCGCCGTCGCCTATTTGGCCGTGCTGGCAAGATAAGCTAAGGAGGGAACGGAAGATGCCGATGGACCACTTTATGGAAGAAGTCGTGGTGAAAAAGCAGCGAGGGCTTCAGGACGTTACCTATTATTTGGCCACGGCGCTCATGGTGGTGGCCGCCATCATCGGGTTTGCGATGCTGTCCAACCTGCTGATGGCGTTCAGCGTTTTCGGCCTTGTGCTGACGCTGTTTTTTGTGGGCATCGCCGTGCTTCTGTTTCTGAAAAAAGACCAGATCCGCACGGAGTATGAGTACACGTTTACCAATGGAGACCTGGATTTTGCGCAGGTGTACAACAACCAAAAGCGCAAAAGCCTGGGCACCATGCGGGTGAAAAACGTGGAGGCCTTTGGCCGGGTGGACAGCGAAGGGTTCCGCAAGCTGATCAACATGCCGGGCCTGAAACGCAAAAACTGGTTTTTGAACCGGGGCGCGGAGCTGTACTATTTCTATTACCAAAAGGAAACGCAAAAAACCATCATCGTGCTGGAACCCTCCGGGGAAATGGTTGAAATGGTGAAAAAATATCTTCCTCACGGCGCGTTTCGCGCATAACGGGGGAGAGCCATGTTTGTATATTTGGACAACGCGGCCACCACGCGGCCCTTTGAGCAAAGCATTGCTGCCATGACAAATTGCATGCGGGACGCGTACTTCAACCCTGCGGCGCTCTATACCCCCGCCATGAAGGCGGAGCAGGAGATTACAAAAGCCAGGCGGCTTTTGGCTGAAAGCGTCGGGGTAACGGAAAAAGACGTGATTTTTACCTCCGGCGGCACCGAAAGCAACAACCTGGCCATTATCGGGCATATGATCGGCCAGCGGAAAGACGGCGTGATTTTGTACAGCGCGGCGGAGCACCCGGCCGTGAAAAACGCCTGTCTGGAGGCGGCCGCGCTGCATGGGCAAATGGCCAAGGAAATTCCCCTGACAAAATCGGGCCTTGTGGACCTGACCGCGCTGGAGGGCCTGCTGGATTCCCGGGTGCGCCTGATCTGCGTGATGCAGGTTTGCAACGAAACGGGCGTGGTAATGCCCCTTGCGAAAATTGTGAAGCTTCGGGACCGCCTGGCCCCTGGGGCGGCCATCCATGTGGACGGCGTGCAGGGATATTTGCGGATTCCCTTTTCCATGGTGGATTCCGGCGTGCAGTCTTACGCGGTCAGCGCCCACAAGGTGCACGGCCCCAAGGGTGTGGGCGCGCTGATGGTGCGCCACGACCACCGCATTCGCCCTTTGATGGTGGGCGGCGGCCAGCAGGGCAATTTGCGCAGCGGTACCGAAAACACCCCCGGGGTGGTGGGTTTTCGCGCCGCGCTGGAGAATTACCCCCATCACGCTTTTGTGGATTCCCACATGAAGGGGCTGAAACAAAGCATGCTGGAAGCCCTGCGCAGCGGCATCCCGAACCTGGTGACGATGGGCCCGGACCCCGCCGGGCCGGAAAGCGCCAGGCATATTCTGGCCGTCGCTTTCCCGCCGGTGCGGGCGGAGACCCTGATGCACTCCCTGGAACAGGAAGAGGTGCTCATTGGCACAGGCTCGGCCTGTTCCGCCAAAAAGGGGAAGCGTTCCGGCGTTTTGACCGAGATGCGGGTGCCCCCGGAGATCATCGATTCCACGGTGCGCATCAGCTTTTCCCCCCAGAATACCCGGGAGGAGATCCTCTACGCAGCCCAAAAGATCGTGGAAAAGGCAGAGTTTTTGCAAAAATTCAGGCGGCGGTAACAGGCCGGCACATTGGGAGGACAAAGGGCTTGAGAGAAGTACTGTTGGTGCGGTTTGGCGAGGTGCATTTGAAGGGCTTAAACCGCCCCTATTTTTTGCGGATGCTGGTGGAGCGTATCAAAAAAGCCGTGAAGGACATCGGCGGCCGTGTCTGGCTGAGCGACAGCCGGGTCTATGTCAGCGATATGACCAGCATGGACGAGGCGGTTCGCCGGGTGACCAAGGTGTTTGGGGTGCACAGCGTGTGCAGGGCCTGGGAGCTGGATAAGGCCAACTTCGAGGCGATCTGCGAAAAGGCCACGGAGATGATGCGGCCCTTTTCGGGTTCCTTCAAGGTGAACGCCCGCCGCAGCGACAAGCGCTACCCAAAGGATTCGCCCCAGATCAATATCGACGTCGGCGGTTATGTGCTGGAACGCTCCCCCCACTTGCGGGTGGATGTGCACCATCCGGACACGGTGCTGTCCGTGGAGATTCGGGATTTTGCTTATTTGTATACCCAAGCCATTCCGGCGGTGGGCGGCATGCCCGTGGGCACCAACGGCAGGGCCACGCTGCTTTTGTCCGGCGGCATCGACAGCCCCGTGGCGGGATGGATGATTGCCAAGCGGGGCGTTACCATCAGCGCGGTGCACTTCCATTCCTTTCCCTACACCAGCGAGCGGGCCAAGGAAAAGGTGCTGGACCTGGCCCGCATTTTGAGCGAAAGCCTTTGCGGCGTGCGGGTGCATGTGGTGCCGTTTACGGAGATCCAAATGGCCATCCACGAAAAATGCCACCCGGAGTACACCACCCTCATCATGCGCCGGTATATGATGCGCATTGCCAGCGCCATTGCCAAAAAGGAGCGGGCCCAGGCGCTGATCACTGGGGAAAGCATCGGCCAGGTGGCCAGCCAAACCATGCACGCCCTAAGCTGCACCGACGAGGTGGCGGAACTTCCGGTGTTCCGGCCCCTGATTGGGTTTGACAAGCAGGAGATCATCGACGTGGCGATCAAAATCGGCACCTTTGAAACCTCTTCCTTGCCCTTCGAGGATTGCTGCACGGTGTTTACGCCCCGGCATCCGGCCACAAAGCCCAAGATGGAGCTGATTTTGCAGGGCGAGGCCCTTTTGCCGTCGCAGGAAATGATCGCGAAGGCTTTGGAGAATACGGAAGTATTTGATTGTTAACAATAGAAAACAGGTGGCGGGCAGCGTTATAAAAGCCGCTGCACCACAAACACCAGCACTGCCCCCGGCAGGCCCAGATAACCCGCTGCCAGCGATGTCAGCGGGTTTTGCGCTAAGGAAAGCCGGAAGGGGGACAGGGCCAGGTTCAGCGCGTAAACCACCGCGATGCCGATGAAAAGTTTTTCGCACACCCGAAGCAGGCCCCGGTGGGGCGTCAGGCGCATGCTTAGCAAATAAACAAGCAGGCAGGGAACAGCCACAAACGCGATGATCAGCAGTTTCTGTTCCATACCATCACCCCCTCGTTGGATAAGCCATCCTATGCAAAAACGGAAAAAAAAAGACCTGACCGCCGGGAGCGCGGCAAGGATGCCCAGGCCGTGAATGGGAGGGAACCCATGGAACACACCTATTTTTTCACCTCCATGGAATGGGAAGCCATCGGCACCTATTATGACCTGGAGGGAAAGGCGTTCGGGGTAAAAAGCGAGGTAAAAATCCTTCGCACCCCCAAAAAATGGACCATGCGGGGCTATATGGAGGTGGCGTTTGTAAGGCCGGTCCGGTTTATTCATGACTATGTCATCACCCCCACAAACAGCCCCACCACCCTGCGGTGGAGATCGGGCAAATCCTCTTTGGGCGCGCTGAAAGGCACCTTTGAGATCGTCGGCGACACCATCCTTTCCCTGTACGCATCCAGGGACGGAAATTATTCCGGCATGGAAACCCTGGTGCAGATGGACGAGTATACCTATCAAAACGTGGGCGTATCCTTTCAAAACGGAGGAAAGCTGTCCTCCTGGCGGGTGGTTTTGCGGGCAAAACCCTTGCAAAACCAGGCAGAGGAAAAGAATGAAATGAAATTGTGAAGCAAATGTCAAAATGGCTTGCAGCAATGGGGAAGATGTTGTATAATTTTGTGGGATAAAATTGGTCATGCGGGACGGGTTTTGTCCCATAAGAGGGGTGCCCATGCAAGACGACTATTTTACGCTGATGCAAAAGCTGGCGCCGGACTTGGCCCAGCAAATCGAGCGCAGGGCGCTGGTGCTGGAGCGGATCGACGCCCTGCAGCCCGTGGGCAGGCGGCTTTTGGCCACCCGGCTGAACCTGCCGGAGCGGGAAGTGCGCACGGTGGCGGCGCTGCTGAAAGAGCACGGGCTGGTGGCGCTGGACGCCGCGGGCATGACGCTGACCGCCGGCGCGGAGGCCATTCTGCCTGCCGCCCGCCGCTTCACCCGGGACATTCGCGGCCTGACCCGGCTGGAAACGGCGCTGAGCGTAAAGCTGGGCGTACCCAAGGTGTTCGTGTCCCCCGGGGATTTCGACCAGGACCCCCATGTGCTTCACGAGGTGGGGCGCATCGCGGCGGGAAGGCTGCGGTCGTTTCTGCAAAGCGGCTCCACGCTGGCGGTTACGGGAGGGTCCACCATCCACGAGGTGGCCTTTGCCCTGCCCCAGAGCGCGCCCATGAACGTGATGGTGGTGCCGGCCCGGGGCGGCATTGGAAGGGCCCTGGAAACCCAGGCCAACACCATCGCCAGCGAAATGGCCAAGCGGCTGGGGGGCCATCACCGCCTGATGCATCTGCCGGACCACCTGGACGAGCCGGCGCTGGCGGAGCTTCGCAAGGTGCGCGAGGTGAACGAAACCCTGGAACTTTTGCAGCGGGCGGACGTGGTGCTTCACGGCATCGGCCGTGCGGACGAAATGGCGGAAAAGCGGCAGCTGCCTGTTTCGGTACAAAACGAGGTGATGGGAAAGGGCGCCGTGGCGGAAGCCTACGGCTGCTACTTTGACCGGGAGGGCGCGCTGGTGTACTCCGCCTCCACCGTGGCCCACGACCTGGGCGCGCTCAAGCCGGACTGCGCGCTGATCGCCGTGGCCGCAGGCAGGCGCAAGGCGGACGCCATTCAGGCCGTGATGCGCAACCGCAAGCACGCCATGCTGGTGACCGACGAGGGCGCCGCCCAGGAAATGCTGGGGCTTCCGTAAGAAAAAATGTCCGGGGGAATGCTCGCCCGCTTGGGCTTTGCATACAGAATGATAAAGGATTGCTAAGGAGTGTGCGTTATGGCGAAAATGACGATTGAGGACATTCAGGTATCTGGAAAGAAAGTGCTTGTTCGCTGCGACTTCAATGTGCCGCTGGATGAGAACAACATCATTACGGACGAAAACCGTCTCCGTGGTGCTCTGCCCACCATCAAATACCTGATGGATCATGGCGCGCGCGTGATTTTGTGCTCTCATTTGGGCCGCCCCAAGGGCGAGTTCAACAAGAAATATTCCCTCAAGCCTGTGGCCGACCGCCTGACCCAGATGCTGGGCAAGGAAGTGAAGCTGGCCGAGGACGTGATCGGGCCTTCTGCGCAGAAGCTGGCTTCCGAGCTGAAGGACGGCGACGTGATGCTTTTGGAGAACGTCCGCTTTCACAAGGAAGAGGAAGCCAACGACCCCGAGTTTTCCAAGAAGCTGGCCGCTTTGGCGGAAGTGTTTGTAAACGACGCTTTCGGCACCGCCCACCGGGCCCATGCCTCCACCGAAGGCGTAAGCCATTTCCTTACCCCCTCCGTGGCCGGGTACCTCATCGGCAAAGAACTGTCCATCATGGGAAAGGCGCTGGAAGACCCGGCCCGGCCTTTTGTGGCCATTTTGGGCGGCGCCAAGGTCAGCGATAAGATCGGCGTCATCAACAACCTGCTGGAGAAGGTGGATACCCTCATCATCGGCGGCGGCATGAGCTATACCTTCCAAAAGGCCCTGGGCGGCGAGAGCGGCAAAAGCCTGCTGGAGGCCGACAAGGTGGACCTGGCCAAAGAGCTGATGCAAAAGGCCAAGGATCGCAAGGTGAAGCTGCTGCTGCCCGTGGACAACGAGGCGGGGGACGACTTCAAAAACGACGCCATGCGCATCACCGTCCATTCCCGGGAAATTCCCGAAGGCTTTGAGGGCATGGACATCGGCCCCAAAACCCGCGTGATTTTCGCCAACGAGATTGAAAACGCCGGCACCGTCATTTGGAATGGCCCTATGGGCGTGTTCGAGTTTGAGAACTTCGCCGAGGGCACCCGGGAGATTGCCCGGGCCATGGCGGAATGCAAGGGCGTTACCATCATCGGCGGCGGCGACAGCGCGGCGGCAGTGGAACAGATGGGCTTTGCCGACAAGGTGACCCACGTGTCCACCGGCGGCGGCGCCAGCCTGGACTACATGGAA
>JAVBTE010000136.1:0-12826 GCA_031556335.1 Eubacteriales bacterium
GTTTGGAGGCGGGATGGGAGCCTGCTCAAAAAGGTTCAGCTGCGAGGAAGCAAGGCGGCATAAGGGGATGAGCGTACACAGAAGTACGTGATTCCCCTTTGCCGCCGAAGCTGACGACGCAGATGGGCCTTTTTCAGCAGGCTGAGGGGTGCGACTTCATCGCATCCCTCAAACTTCCTTACTTCTTTCCCTCCAGCTTCAGCGCCTCATCATAAGCCGCTTTTAGCTGCGGGTCGGCCAAATCGCCAAAATCGTACATTGTGGTGTCGCCCTCGGGCAGCTTGGCCTCAATGTCCGGAGTGATGCCCACCTTGTGCACCACATGGCCGTTGGGGGTAAAGTACTGGGCGGCCGTCACCTGCATGCCCGCGCCGCTGGTGCCCACGGGCAGCACATACTGCACCACGCCCTTGCCAAAGCTTTGGGTGCCCACAATGATGGCCTTTTTATAGTCCTGCAGCGCCCCGGACAGAATTTCGGAGGCCGAGGCGGAGTTTTCGTTGATCAGCACCACTGTGGGAATGCTAAGCTCGCCTTCCTTGGACTTGTAATACTCCCGCTCGCCCGCGCGGTTTTCCAGGTAGGCCACCGTGCCTTCCGGCAGGAAGATGTCCGCCATCTTCACCGCGTCGTCCACCCAGCCGCCGGGGTTGTCCCGAAGGTCGATCACCAGGCTCTTGGCGCCCTTGGCCGTCAGGTCGTCCAGCTGCTCTTTGAACTTCGCGCTGCAATCGCCGCTGAACTCGTACAGCGCAATGTAGGCCACGTCGCCCTCCAGCATGGTGCTGCTCACCCAGTTCACATGCACCACCGCCCGGGGAACAGTAAAGTCCAGCAGCTGGTCGCCGCGCTTCACCTGAATGTTCACCGTCTGGCCCACGTCGCCCCGCATGATGTTCACGGCCTCTTCCATGTTGTAGGCCGTTACATCCAAATCGTCCACCTTCACCAGGATATCGCCCTTGTGGATGCCCGCGTCATAGGCCGGGCTGCCGTCAAACACCCGGGTGATGGAGCACAGATAGGTTTCGTAAGAACCCATCAGCTGAATGCCCACGCCGGCATACTCGCCCTCGTCCTTTTCCCACACGGCGGCGTATTCCTGGGGGTTGTAGTAATAGGTATAGGGGTCCTCCAGCCCGTAGAGCAGGCCACGCTCCGCGTTCTCGATCATGGCGTTCACATCGGGTTCCTGGTAATAGTAAGCTTCCACAATCTGCAGCAGCTCGTCCATTTCCGCGTACCGCTGAAGGCGCTGGTATTCTTCCTTGGAAATGGTGACCGTTTCCCCGGTCCCCTCCAGTGTGTCCTTCACGCTGTCGGCCACGGTGGTGGGCAACAAGGAGCAGCCGGTCAAAAGCAGAGAGATCATCAACATGATGATCAGGAGCTTGCCGGAAATCTGATAGGAACGCTTCATGGGGAAACCCTCTTTCTTTACGGTCAATAGATCTCTTTGGGTTTTTCCTGTCCGCATTTTTTAAGCTCATGGAGGATCTTAAAGGTGACCGCATCGTCAAAACGGCGCAAATCCAGGCCGGTTTGCCGTTGCACCTTGTCCAGCCGGTACACCAGCGTGTTGCGGTGAATAAACAGCTGCCGGGCCGTGTCGGAAAGGTTCAGGTCCTTGCGGAAAAACATCTCGATGGTTTGCAGCATTTCGTCGTTGAACAGCTTGGCGGTTTTGCGGTTGAACAGCAACGCGTGATAGTGGGTGCTTTCCTCCCGGGACACGTTCATCAAAAACCGCTCCAGCATCAGGCTGCGAAAGACGTGGATGCTTTTCTCGCTGGAGAAGATCCGCCCCACTTCCATGGCGCGCTTGGCTTCAAGATAACTTTCCCCAAGCTGGGAAAGGCTATGCTTCACTTCGCCAATGCCTGCCTCGGTGGTTTTCACCGCTTCCTCCATCAGGGTTTCCTGCACGGCCTGGACAAACTGGAAAAGCTCCTCAAAGCCGTCAATGCCGTCCATGTCTTTGATCAGCGCCACGGTATGACGGTTCATCTCCACCAGGGCGTCGGTGTCCGTCAGGGGAATCAGTTCCCCAAGAATGCTGTACGCGCTGGCCTTTTCCGTCTGCTCGATCTGAAACAGCATCACACAGCGGTCCATTTCCAGGGGGATTTGGTGCTCGCCGGCCCGGGAAACCAGGTCCGCCCCGGACAGCTCCTGCTTTAGGGCCCTGCGGTACACGTCGCTGTGGCTGGCGATGGACAGGCTGCTTTTGAGCATGTTCATCAGCATGGCGTCGGTCATGACCATCAGGTCTTCCACCCCGGGGTAGGTATCGGGGCATACCAGCAAAAGCTGGGGCGAAATATCCAGCGCCCGGTAAAACTGGTTGCCGATATGGTGGTTGATGCCCGGGGCCATTACCAGCCCCGGAAGCTCCACCGCCGCGCCGTTTTCCGGCACCAGGCAGCCGCCCTGGGCGTCCAAAAGACGCATGGGCATGCTCAATTCTTCAAACACCTTGTCAATTTTGCGGATATATCTCTTTTCAAAATACACGGGTTAATGCTCCTCTCCCTGCAAGACCTTTTCGCCATGGAAAATGCCTCACCTGTTATTATAGCATAACCGGCCGATCTTTGGAAAGCGGTTTGCGGATTGTTTACAGCCCGCGCCCCCGTCGCTGTTTCCCCGTCCGGTTTGGCGCAAAAGAAGCGACAGTTGGGCCGCCTTCTTCCGCGAATGGACCATTCCATCTTGAAAATCCCACAGAAAAGTTTACAATGTGTACCATCCGTGAAGGGATAAGGAGGAACTCCCATATGAGCACTTCGGTCATCGAAACCCAAAAGCTAACGAAATCCTACGGCAGCGCCCGGGGCATCATCGATGTGGACCTGCGGGTGATGGAAGGCGAAATCTTCGGCTTTATCGGGCCCAACGGCGCGGGCAAGTCCACCACCATCCGCACGCTTCTGTCCCTGATCCACAAAACCAGCGGCGAGGCCCGGATCTTCGGCCTGGATACGGAGCGCGACAAGGTCAAAATCCTAGCCGAAGTGGGATACCTGCCCAGCGAAGTGTTTTACTACGACAACATGCGCGCCATTGACCTTTTGACCTACTCCGCCAGCTTCTACCAAAAAGACTGCGCGGCCCGCATCAAAGAGCTGGCCGGGGTGCTGGAGCTGGACCTGCACAAGAAGATCGAGGACATGAGCCTTGGCAACAAGAAGAAAGTGGGCATCGTGCAGGGGCTTTTGCATTCCCCCAGGCTGATCATTCTGGACGAACCCACCAGCGGCCTGGACCCGCTGATGCAGCGCACCTTCTTTGACCTGATCCGCCGGGAAAACGAGCGGGGCGCCACGGTGCTGTTTTCCTCCCACATCCTCAGCGAGGTACAGCGCATTTCCGGCAGGGTGGCCATCATCAAGGAAGGCCGCATCATCAAAACCGAAAAGATCGACGATCTGCGGAAAAACGCCTACAAGCGCGTGACCCTGGCCCTGGAGAGCGCGCCGGAAGCTTTCTCCCTGCCCGGCGCGACGGACGTGAGGCGGGAAAACGGCCATGTCAGCTTCCTTTACGGCGGCGACTGCAACGCCCTGCTCCGGCAGCTTTCCAGCCTTGCCCTTACCAATGTGGACATCACCGAGCCGGAACTGGAGGAAATCTTCCTGCACTATTACACCGAGGACAGCCGCGAAGGGGGCCGGGCGCAATGAACGTCTACCGATTTGAGCTTCGGCGGCAATGGAAAAGCGTTTTTTCATGGACGTTGGTGCTGTCCCTGCTGCTTGCGGCGCTGATGGTGGCAGTGTACCCCGTCTACCTCGGCAGCCGGGCGGACCTGCAAAAAGTGCTGGAGGGCTTTCCCCCGGAATTTGCCGCGGCCTTTGGCGTATCTCTGGATAGCATCTTCAGTTATGGCGGTTTTTATGCCTTCTGCTATCTGTACATCGCCCTTTGCGGCGCCATCATGGCGGCCTCCCTGGGGCTTTCCGTGTTTGCGCGGGAAAAGCGCAGCAAATGCACAGATTTCCTTCTGACCAAGCCTCTTAGCCGGGCTCGCCTGTTTGGGGCCAAGCTGGCAGTTTGCGTCGCCCTTTTGTTCCTATCCAGCCTTTTCTATTCGGCGGTGTTTCTCCTCATCTGCCGCACGGCCCCGGAAAGCGCCGCGCCCCTGGGCAATGTGCTGCTGGCCGCCGGCGCCCTTTTCTTCATCGAGCTTTTGTTCCTTTCCATTGCCATCGCGGCCGCCACCTTTTTCAAAAAGGTCCGCTCCGTGTCCGGCATTGCCGTGGCCATCGGCTTTGGCGGTTTCATCCTCACCGCCCTCCACAGCCTATTGGAGGAGGACTGGACCCGCTACATCGCGCCCTTCAAGTATTTTGACGTCACCCTGGCGTTTTCCCAGGGCCGGTATGAAGCGCCCTATGTGCTGACGGCGGCGGCGCTGGGCCTGGGCCTGCTGGCCCTCTCTTTCCTTCGCTATGTCAAAAGCGACGTCCACGCGGTGTAAGGAGGCGATGCAGATGAACATTTTACGCAAAGAACTGAAAGCGGGCCTCAAGCCCTTTCTATTTTGGAGCCTTGGGCTGTTTGCGCTGGTGTTTGCCGGGCTGATGAAGTCCGCCGGCACCACGGCGGACGCGGAGGGGCTGTCGGCCATGGTGTCCGCCTTCCCCAAAATCGTGCTGGCGGTGTTCGGCATGCTGAACGTGGACGTGGGCACCTTCCCCGGTTTTTATGCCGTTCTAGCCCAGTATGTCATCGTGCTGGCAGCGGTATACGGCGTTCATCTGGGCAACAGCGCCCTCTCCCGGGAGGCGGTGGACAAAACCTACGAATTTGTATTTACCAAGCCCAGAAGCCGCTCCCACATCCTTTTCCAAAAGCTGCTGGCGGGCTTCCTCTTCCTCGTGGTGTTTTGCTTCCTGAACCTGGTGTTTTCCATCATGGGCGCCTCCACGCTGAACATGACGGAAACCTACACCCGCCTGTTCGCCATCTATTCCCTGGCGGCGCTGTTGGTGGGCTTCCTGTTCTTTGGCCTGGGCGCCATGTTCGCCGCCCTGTCCAAAACCTCGGAAACCGGCGCCAAGCTGGGCAATTACGCGGTGATGATCGGCTTTTGCCTCAGCGTTGTGTACGACATGCTGGACGGCGCGGGCTGGCTGCGGATTTTAGCGCCCTTCCGGTACTTTTCCACCCCCGATTTGTTCGCCTTCGCCCTGAGCCCCTGGTTTGTGCCGCTGTCCCTTTTGATTGCGGCCATTGCACTCTTTGTGGCCTTTGAAAGGTTTGAGAAGAGAGATTTGAACGCGGTGTGAGGGGGAGGGAAATATCTCGGTTTTAGTTGCGTGCAACACCCGTTCTTTGGTATACTCAGCAAAACGGGCGCTGGCACCCGTCACCCCCCGCCCTGTGCGTCATGGGTGTACCGAAGAAAACCGGGAGGATCCATTGAATGTTGCAATGGTTGCAAAAAAATCGACTGGCGGTCTTGCTTACGGCATGCTATGTGGTGATGAACCTTCTCATCGCCTTGCGACATGAGATGTTTCGGGATGAAGCCCAGGCGTGGCTCATTGCAAGAGATTTATCCCTGGGACAGCTTTTTTCTCAACTGCAATACGAGGGGCATCCCTGTTTGTGGTATTTGCTGCTGTTTCCTTTCGCAAAACTTGGGCTGCCTGTTGAGATCATGGCAGTTCTCTCCCTGTCGCTGATGGGGATTGCCGCGTGGCTGCTGCTTACCAAAGCGCCTTTTTCCAATGCGGCCAAAACGGTCTGCATCCTGAGCGGAGCGTTTGTTTATTATCTTCCGGTGATTTCCAGGTCTTATGCCCTGGTGCCGCCGCTTTTGATGCTGACAGCGGTGCTCTATCCAGATCGGCAAAAAAAGCCTGTTCTCTATGCACTGGCGCTATTGATGCTTTCGCAGACCCATGTGTTGTTGTGCGGTCTGGTGGGCATGCTGATGCTTTTCTGGGCGCTGGAACGGCTGGCTTTGCTGCGAAAAAAACAGGTAAGCGTTGGTGCATCATGGCTTGCCCTTGGCATCATGCTGACCGGCGTATGCCTACTAGTTGCGTTGTTGCCCGGCGCCACCATGAACGACAGTGCCATGCCCATGAGGGGCGCGTCCGACACTTCTGTCATAGAAGTGTTAAAACGCGCCTTTTTTATTTTTGGTGATGCGCAGAGAACGTTAAACAGCCTCTTTTTATATGAGCATGGCAATTGGTACTATTCTATTTTGCTGCTTCCGCTTTTTGGCGCTTGCGTTGTATTCGGCTGGCGCTGTTTGCGGCGCGCGCCCAAACCGACGCTCGCCTTCCTTGCCGCGTTTGCGTGGCAAATGTTTGTATACGTTTTTGTGTATTCTTATTCCATGCAGAGGTTGCTATTGCTATTATGGCAATTTTTGTTTTGCGCATGGCTTGCCATGGCGGAAGCCGACCAAAGCACTACCATTGCGCATAAAAGTTGCCAAGCGCCACAAGGCGGCTGGAATCTTTTCACAGCGATGAATGTAGCGGTACTGTCGTTGGCCCTGCTCACCATTCCCAGGATTTACACGGACGTTCGGTTTGAAGTGGGCGTATCAGGATTTTACAGCCGCGCCGGAGATGTGGCGCACTATATACAGACCCAGCTGCCCGCCGATGCCGTGCTGATTGCCGACTCAGAAGCCGAGGCTGCGCCCGTGGCGGCTTACCTGCCCAAAGGAAGGGTATATAACCCGCTGCGCCAAAATTTCCAAAACTTCTCCACCTGGGATGGAAACCGAAAAGACTGGTGCTCTTTTGGAGATTTGGATGCCACCATTATCGCGCTACGAGCCCAAGGCGTATCTGGCCCGCTGTATTTGCTGGTTACGGCTCGCAACCTGGAATCCGCTGAAAGCATGAGTGTCCGAAGCCATGCCCAGCTGACCGAGCTGGGACAAAACTTTCTGCACTCCGCAAACGAAAACTACTATTTATTTTCCATCGACGAATAGCCCGCATCTACAACGATGACCCCTTCGAGCTTATCTTCCCCTACTTTTTCAACACAGTTTTCCTTCCGGCCGCTTCCCGGCCTTTGCCCTCCCCCTGGGCCCTTAAAAGTTCAATGCATTTTTGCCGCATAACGCCCGGGGGCAGTTGATAATCCACAGCGCCCATCTCATAGGCGGCCCGTGGCATTCCATACACCACGCAAGATTCCTCATCCTGGGCCATGGTCGCCGCCCCGGCGTCGTGGATGGCCTTCAGGCCCTGGGCTCCGTCCTTGCCCATGCCGGTCATTAGCACGCCGATGGCGTTGCCCCGAAAGGTTTCCGCCACGGAATGAAACGCGACGTCGATGTTGGGGCTGGGCTTTTTGGGGTTCACCGAGGGGGCCACGGCCAAACAAAACCGGTTCTGGCGCTTTCGCACCTGAACGTCACAGCCGCCGGGCGCAATGTAGGCCTGCCCGGGAATCAGCACGTCGCCGTCCTCCGCCTCCTTCACCGACAGCCGGCCCCGCTGGTTCATCCGCTCGGAAAAGGACTTGGTAAAGCCCGCCGGCATATGTTGCACAATCACCATTGGGGGCATCAAAGAGGGCATGTCCTTCAAAAACAGGTCAATGGCTTCCGCGCCGCCGGTGGAGGCGCCCACCGCAATGCAAAGCCCCGCCGCAAGCTCCACCGCAAGCGGCGGTTTGTCGCCGTTCACCGCTGCCCTGACGGCGGCCAGCATCTGCCGGTGAAAGGCCGCCGCCTCGTCGCTGCCGCCCTTCACGGGCTTGGGCACAAAGTCCACCGCGCTGGCCTGGAGGGCGGCGGAACGCTGGCTTGCGTCGGAGCTCATCATAATCACGGGCAAATAATACTGGGGCAGCAAAATCCGCACGAACTCGGTTCCGCTCATGCCCCCCAGGTTCACATCCGAAATCAGCAGATCCGGCGTCAGCTCCACAATCAAATCCCGGGCGTCATGGGCGTTGGCCGCCTTGCCCACCACCCGGATATTCACGTCCCGCTCCAGCTCCTGCTGCAACGCCTCCCGCACAAACAGGGAATCGTCCAGGATCACAACATCAATTTTTTTCATGCTTTCGCCGGGTCCTTTCGGTACACGGAGGGCTTTACGTACACGAAGGGAGACGCGTTTTTGTCCACCGTTTCCGACATGCCGATGAACAAATACCCCCCGTCCTCCAGCGCCTGATAAAACCGGTTGATCAGCAAATTTTTGGTTTTCTCATCGAAATAGATCATCACGTTGCGGCAGAAAATGACGTGGAACTTTTTTTTAAACTGGTAGGGGGCGCCCACCAGGTTATGCTTGCGGAAGATGATCTCGTTTTTGATGAGGGGCGCAATGCGCACCACATCGGGCTCCTCCGGGGTTTGCACAAAATAGCGCTTCACCCAGCTGGGGCTCAGGTTTTGGATGCTCTCCACGGGGTATTCGGCCTCCTGGGCCTTTTTCAGCGCCGTGGTGGAGATGTCCGTGGCCAGAATTTTCGTATCCCATAGAGATTTTTGAATATTAAAATAGTCCTGCATCACCATGGCCAGGGTATAGGGCTCCTCCCCCGTGGCGCAACCCGCGCTCCAAATGCGCAGGTCCTTGCCCTCCCGCTCTTTCTGGCAAAGCTCCGGCAGCACCGCGGAGGTCAAAAAATCAAAGTGCATGGCTTCCCGGTTGAACAGGGTATAGTTCACCGTCAAATTGCTGATAAAATCCGCCAATGTAGCGCCGGTATAATCCGCGCACACATACGCAAAAAACTCTTGAAAATCGGTATACCCATGCTGCGCCATGCTTTTTTGCAGGCGCAGTTCCACAAACATTTTTTTTGCTGTCAGGTCGATTCCATAGTTCGCCTTCACAAAGGCGATCAGCTCAGAGAGATCTGCATTTGTAATTTTCATCATGAATGTATCCTTACTGCCTGATCGCGGGCTTAAAAGCCTTCAATCACAGACATGAGTGTGATTTCATCAAAGGGCTTGACAACAAAGCTTTTGGCTCCGCTGCGGATGGCCTCTTTCACATAGGGTTCCTGCCCCATGGCCGAAACCATCACCACCGTGGCCTGAGGATCGACCTTCATGATTTCTTTCAGCGCGTCAATGCCGTTCATGTTGGGCATGGTGATATCCATGGTGACCAGATCCGGCTTCAATTGCTGATACATTTCAACGCTTTTCACGCCGTCTTCCGCTTCGCCAACGATGGTATATCCGTTTTTGGTCAACATCCCGCTGATCAGCTTTCGCATAAAGGCTCCATCATCAACGACCAGCACACGTTTCATAGCGTCACCCCACCGGTTTTTTCCCGCTCGTCCGGCTTTGCAAGCCAAAAAATCGCTTTTGGTTACATTCACCTATTTTTCAGTATAAAACAAAAACACCCAAAATGTCAAGATTCCGTCCAATTCTTCCGGATTCGCGCCCGCAATCTGTTTTGGCGCTGCAAAGAAAGAAGTTGCAGGCCCCGTCCAGGGGGCCCGCAACTTCTTGGCGCATCAGGTCGGCGCGCGCTGCGCCGGGTACGCCCAAGCGCCGCCATTTCAGTTATGCCGCAAAAAGCCCAAGCGCCAGCAGCCCCCCCGCCGCCAAAACCACGCCCAAACCCCAAAACAGGCTTTTGCTTTGAACCATGAGGCGGAATTTTTCCCCAAGGGCGACCTTTGGCGGCGTCCAGTATTCCTCTTCCCGGTCCTCCTCCCGGGTTCTTCCGGTCAAAAAGCGCAAAAACCCCCGCTTCCACGCCATCACATGCACCAGCAGCAACAGGGCGGCCACACAACACGGCAACATGGCTGTTCCTCCCTTTCTATTGAGCGGGTTTGATATGCAAAGGAGTGCGCCCATCCAGCTTCACCGCAATCTCTGCGGTTCCATCCGCATCGGCCACAAAGCGCAGATCCGTCCCTTCCGCCACATACCCGGCCCCGGGCTCCAGCCGCGCCAGCAAAACGGGGTATGTTCCAGGCTGCCTTCCGTTGTACAGCACCATTTCCAGGTCTTTTCCATCGTTGCTGACCGCCCTGGCCACCAACACCTCGGGAAAGTTTTCCGTTGCCAAAAGCGGCCCTGTAAAGGCGGTGGCCCCAGGGCCTTTGTGGATGAGGTTGTACCAATCATCCTTTTGGCGCAACCGGGCGGAAATGATATTGGCGTTCGCAATGACAGAGGCCTTCGGATACACCTTTTCCCCCGGCTCATCGCTCTTTTCCAGGTATTTTTCCGCCACCGCGCGCAGGCCTTCCGTGGTTTTCACATCTCCGTATTCCGTGGAGGCCAGCAGGGCCAGGCCAATGGCATAGCCGGGCCCTTTTTTCAAATTGCCAATGTCCAGCGTTTCCGTCCAGGGAAGGTAGGAGCCGATCTCCCCGTTCTCCCAGCGCAGCACTTCCTCCCGCATGAATAGGTAATTGCGCAACCCCAGGCCGTGGTGCACCGGGCTGAACACGTGGGTCGTGGTGGTGTTATGGGTTCGGAACGCATCCCCGACAAAGACCGACATCATCCGAAGGCCCGTCAGCGTATTGCGGACAATGGTGATGCTGCCGTCCGGCTCCACAAAATCCTTTTCCAGCGCCTCCAAAAACCGTGGATAAATTTTGGCCGCATAGTCCGTGCCATGGTCCCGGTCATAGGCAAGCACGGTGGTCATGCCGTAGGCGTTGCAGATGGGAAAGGTCATATGGGGTTCGCAGGGAAACAACACGCTGGGATAGCGGGCCCACTGCCGGGTGATGGCCTCCACAATTTCCCCGCTGCCATAATCATAGGTCTTTTTGCCCTTGGGATGGGGGTTGAACCGGAGCGCCCCGGGCGCTTCATAGCGCCGGTCCCCCGTGTTGGCGGCATAGGCCACCGGCAACAGCCCGGACCAACCGCTGAACATGATGTTGGAATGGCCGATGGGGTCCGGGTTCCACTTCAGTTCCCCGCCCAGGTATTCATTCTTCCAATAGCCGCAAACCTCGGGCAGCGTCAGGCTTTCAATGGTAAAGCGCAGCGCCCGGTTCAGGTAGCCGTGAAAATTAGGCGTATAGTGGCACTGCATCAGCAAAAGGCAATAGCCGATGTAATCCAGTTGATAGCGGTAGGCCGCGTCCGCATATTGGGTGACTTTGTCATACCCGCTCAAATCCCCCACCTCCCGCAGGGTCATTTGAAACAGATATTGCAGATCATGCAAAGCCTCGGGGCTAACCTCCCGGGGCCCGGCCGCTTCCTCAGGCGCGCGGGTGTTCGCTTCCAAACGCTCCAGGGCCGCGTCAAAATAGGCTTCCCGCTTTTCCCTGCGTTCCAGGCATTCCTTGCGGTGCTGGCGGCCATAGTTTCCTTGGGCGCACCAAACCAGCGCAGCGAACGCCAAAATGACCCAGGGCGCAAAGGGCAGGTGGCACCCGCCCGCACAAAAGCCGCCGAACATGCCCGCCAGCCAAATGACCAGCAGCACGGCAACGTTGCCAAACCTGCGGTTCAGGTCCAGGCCCACGCGGAAATAAACGAAGCAAATTCCCAGGCCGATCAGCATATGCACAGGGTCCCCCGTGGCCAAAAAGCTGCCGCCCGGAATGATAAGCCCTAAAAACATGGCCTTCACGCCGCAGGGAACCGCCATCACGCCCCAGTCGCTGAAAAGGCTGGGCAAAATGCCAATGAGGCACACAAGCCCATACCAGAAAAGGGTACGTCTCTGTAACCCGCGAAAAATGGGCCCGTTTTTTTCAAGAGGGGCACGGCTCAACGGCGGAATCGCATTCAGCCCTTCCACCAGCTTTTCCGTGGCGGAAATGTCCTTTTTGTCCACGTTCTTCACTCCTTTTCCCCTGGATACGATTTGCTGCCTTTATCATATCCCAGGGGCTTTCGGCACGGAAGTGAACGTTTTTGACATCCATTCTATTTTTTTGACTTTTGAGCCATTCGTCCCCGGCGCTTTATCCTTCGCTGCTCTTTCGGTATTCCTGGGGCGTCATACCTTTTTGCTCCCGAAACACCTTGAAAAAATAATTATAGCTGGCAAAGCCGCAATTCTGGGCCACATCCTTCAGCGGCACATCCCGCAGGACCATCTCGCAGGCCATTTTGATGCGGTAATGGTTCAAATACTCCACAAAGCCTCTTTGTACGTCCTTCTTAAAAATCCGGCTGACGTAGGCGCTGTTCATGTTCATTTCCCTGGCCACCGATTCCAGCGACAACTCCCCCCCGTATCCCATCGCAATGCAGCGAAGGGCCTTCTTCGTCACCTCCGAATATTCCTCCGGGAATTCCAGCTTTGCCAGCCGCTTCATTCCTTCGGCGCAAAAGGCCTCCAGGCTGTGCCGCATTTCCACGGCGCTTTCCAGCTGCCCCATCCGCATAAAGGAGGCCTCCTCCCCCAGCGAAATGCCGCTTGCCTCCAAAAAGGCCGATACCGCATGGTGAAACTCCAGGCAATAGCCTTCCACCGCCTGCCGCTCCGCCAGGCTTTGCTCAAACCACTGAAAGCTCTGCCGCAATTCCTCCGCCAGGCCTTCCAAATCATGCCTTTGCAAAAAGCCGCCAAGCTTTTCCCTGTCCGGGTGGCGCTGCTCTACCGCCCGCAGGGGCGCTGTGTCCCGCTCGTCGAAAACATGCCCGTCTCCTTTGTAAAACCGAACCTTCGCCACCGCTTCCAGCCTGCCCAGGCAGCCTTCCAGGGCCGCGCCGCCGCTGATGGGCCCGCTGACCGCAATGGTGCAGGAAAGGTTTAGCATCCGCTTCAATGTATTGCCGATTCGGCTGGCAATCTGCTGTTGCGAAGCCCTTACGTACAGGAAACTGGTGGTGTCCTCAAAGGAGCAGACCAGCATATAGCGGCCATTGGCCTCATCC
>JAVBTE010000056.1:0-10394 GCA_031556335.1 Eubacteriales bacterium
TGAAAATCCCCTTTTGCCTTTTATGTTTTTGGGTTTGGGTACGGACGGAAACCCATCAAAGGGGCAAATCCCGCCCGACCATGTTCCGCAGTTCCGTGGCGGAGGAAAGCAGCTCTTCCCCGCTGGTATGGGCAAAAATCAGCGCCTGGGTGGCGGCGGTGGCGGACAGGGCCAGCATAGCTGCGCCCGTTTCGGCCTGGGCCTGGGCCAAGCCCGGTTCCCCTTCGGCCAGTGCCTTTTCCACCGCCTGAAACAGCGCGTCCTCCATCAGGTCGTAGCGCTCTGCCTCCTGAAAAAACCGGGCGCAGTCCATCAGCTCGGGGCTGGAAAGCAGGGGGCGAACCCGTTCCTTCATCTCCAGCAGCCGATCGGCCCGCAATTCGCAAAGGGGCCCTTCCTCCCACAGGGAGGCCAGCAGGTGGAGGCTTTTGTGCAGCAGGGCCTCCTGCTCGGTCGGCAACAGGGAAAGGGTGGTGGCTTTGATGTAGAGGATCTCGCTCATGAAAAGCCGGGGCATGGGCTGCAAAAGCTCGTGAAGGCTTGGGATGGTCAGCTTTTCCGCAGTATCCAGCGGCAGGCCGCAGTGGGTGCGGCAGGCTTCGTCCAGCAGATTGAGGCGCGAAAGGCCGCTCATCAGCTCCTTGATGCGGCGCATCAAATCGCCCATCATTTCAATCATGCGCAAAATGTAATCCCGCTGAAAAAACATGAGCCACGCCCCCTTTGCACATTCCCAGTATACCATAGCCCGGAGGGGATGGAAAGGGAGCGGGGGCCTCCTTCCGCCGGAGATAAATTTTGCGAAAATATGACAAAGCCTTGTAAATCTTGCAAAAGGCGGGTAACTTTTATTGGCAAATGGCTATACAGAATACCCATTTTCATGTAAAATAGAGAATGGCAGAATCGTAATAAATTGGCCGTTTTGCCAGGGGCAAAGCGTGGAACGGTTCAAACCGGCCTGGAAGGGGGACGCCATTCCATGAAACGGAGAATTTCCATTCGCGGCCTTGCCGTAGCGCTGGCCGTGATGATGATGACCGGGCTTTTTTCCTGCCCGGCGCTGGCGGACGACGCGGGGGTGCTGACCGAGGCGGAGCTGGGGGCGTGGGTCACCGCCGTGCTTCGGGAAACCGCCGGGCTTCAGCCCCAAAACGCCCCGGTGGGCGAGGAATCGCTGACGGAAAACGGGTATGCCTTCCTGTATCCCTTTGCTACGCTGTATTACGATAAACCGGTGCTGGACGCCCAAAGCGTTTTGCAGGGGTTTTCCATCACGGCGGAAGCCTTTGATACCCCCCGGGGCATTCGCCTGGGGGCCCCGGGAGAGATGCTCATCAGCGCCTATGGCTGGCAAAACCCCTCCCTGCTGGGGGATGGCGGCTTGGCGGCGTTTTACGTGCTGAACCAATTGCCCAAGGGGGCCTATTGGGCCTGGGCCCAGTGCGCGGAGGGCCAGCTGACCGCCGTGCAATGCGCCGTGCACGCGGCGGCGGGCACCAACGCCTACACCGACGCGGGCATCCGCTACCAGGTGGAGGACGGCGCGGTCGCCGCCATCGTGGTCTACGGCCTGAGCCAGCTCATCTCCCAGGCGGACGTCAGCAGCAATCTGTCTGCGGTGTACGGGGTGCAGGCTGCCATCAGCGGCGACGAGGCCGGGGAAATGGACGCGCCCGTGGCGGTTCAGGGCGTGACCCAAAAAAGCGGCGAGGCGGAGTTCGGCCTGGGGGACCTCCGGTTTTCCAAGATCGATTTTCTTACCCTGACCGAGGAAGGGGCCAAGGCCGCCTTTGGCGAACCCCTCAGCGAGAACTGGGTGGAGGACGGGGCGGAATGGATGCGCGTGGTGCAGCGGGAGGGCGTCTCCCTCACCTACGCCGCAGACGCGAACCGGCAAAACAGCCGCCTGGAAATCCTCAGCTTTACCGGCCAGCGGGAAGGCCCCCGGGGCGTGAAGGTGGGCGACCCGCTGGACGGCGTAATGGCCCGCTTCCGCTGCGACGGAACCGGCGAAACCAAGGGCAGCGAAGCCCTTTTGTATGGCGACGGAACCACGGCGCCCTACGGGGCCCTGACCGTCACAGGCGACACCGCCACCCTGCGCTATGGGGCCCAAGTCGCCGGGGCGGACGGCCAGCCCCGGGAAATCGGCCTGTATCTGACCTTTCAGGGGCAGACGCTGACCGAAATCATGCTCTATTCGTGGTAAACGCGATGCGGAGGAATGCCTTATGAAGATCGACCTCACCTGTCCTGTGGAGCTGTGGCAGTATACCCTGCCCACGAAGGACGAGCCTGAATGCACGTTTGTGCTGAACAACCTCAGCGACAAGGTGGTTACCTCGGTGCAGGTAACCCTGGTTTGCTATGACGCGGCGGAGGAAATGGTCTTTCGCCAGATCGAGCGGATTCAGGGCCTCAGCGCGGGGGGCGGCGAACGGTTCAGCGTGATGCTGCTGCCCAGCCAGTGGCAGGATGTGGCGGGCATCGATCTGGCGATTGAGAAAGTCTGGTTCGACGACGCCACCATTTGGCGGCGGGGCAACGCGCCCCTGACGGAATACGCCACAAACGCGCTGCTCCCGGGCAGAAGCCTGGACCAGCTGCGCTTTGTGGCCGGGCCCGACGCCGTGGGTTACCCCGGCGAGCAGGAGCATGTGTGGGTCTGCGTGTGCGGCCGGGCCAACCCCAAGGCCAGCGACCGGTGCTGCCGCTGCGGCCGCCGGGCCGAGGCCATCTTCGCCAGCTTCCAAAAGCACAATGTGGACCAGCTGATTGCCGTGCACGAGCAAAAGCTGCGGGACATCGCCAAAAAGGCCCGGGAGGACGCCAGCCGCCTGGCCGAGGAGCGGGAGCAGGAACAAAGCCGCAAGGTGAGACGGCGCAAGAACATCATCAAAATTTCCCTGTCCGCCGCCTGCCTGGTGATGGTGGTGGTGGTGGGCATCGTATGGGGCGCGCCCACCCTGCGCTACAACCAGGCCGACGCCCTGATGGGCTCCGGCAAGTTTGACGAGGCCCGGGCGGCCTTCGCCGCCATGGGCGACTACCGGGACGCGGCGGAGCAGTTGACCCGCTGCGACTATCTGGAGGCCAAAGCCTGGATGGAAGCCGGGGACGGGGTGAGCCTGGAAAAGGCCGCCAACGCGTTCCAAGCGTTGGGCGATTTTGAGGACAGCCAGGACCTGCGGCAGCAAGCCACCTACGCCATGGGCAAGCAGGCCCTGGACGCGGGGGCCTACGACGCGGCGGCCGAGCATTTTCAGGAGCTGGGCCAGTATGAGGACAGCGCCACCCAAATGAAGGAGGCCACCTACCGCCAGGCGGACAAGCTGTTCCAAAACGAAAGCTATATCGCGGCCAAAGCGCTGTTTCAAAGGCTTGCGGACTACCGCGACGCGGAAACCAAGGCCCTTGGCTGCGAATATGCCATGGGGAACCAGGCCAATGCGGTTGCCAATTATGAAGGGGCCATCGCCTATTATGAAAGTGCGGGCGACTATCAGGACGCGCCGGAGCTTTTAAAGGCCGCCCGCTATGCCCTGGGGGACCAGAAGCTGGCCGCGGAGCAGTACGAAGAGGCCGGCGACCTGTACCTGAAGGCCGAAGATTACGCCGACGCGGCCCTGAAAGCCAATAACAGCCTGTACCAGCTGGCCCACGAGAAAATGCTGGCCCAGGACTACGCAAAGGCGGCGGAGCTGTTTCAGCGCATCGCGCCCTATTTGGACAGCGAAAGCCGGGGCTTTGAATGCGTGTACCAGCAGGCCCTGGACGCGGAAACCAGGGGCGACTATGCCGCCGCGTTGGCGCTGTTTGAAACCATTCCCCAGCACCAGGACGCAGCCCAAAGGGCCCGGGAGTGCGCGTACCACCTGGGCATGGAAGCCTTTGCCCACGGCAACCTGGCGGAGGCGGAACGGCTGCTGATCCAGGTGAACGGCTACGAGGACAGCGCCAAAATTTTGAAACAGGTGCGCTATCAGCTGGCCCAAAAGGCCTCGGCGGAGGGAGACGACGCCCGGGCGGCGCAGCTGTTCGCGGCGCTCGGCAATTACAGCGACAGCGCCACCCAGGTGAAGGCCAGCCAGTACCGGCTGGCGGAAAAGGCCTTGGAAAAGAAGGACTATGACACGGCGGCGGCGGCCTTTGAAGCCCTGGGCAATTATGAGGACGCTTCGGCCCGCAGGGCGGAGGCGGTCATCGCCAAGGCCGCGCAGCTGCAAACCTCCGGCGAGCTGCAGCAGGCGGTCACCCTGCTTTCTTCCTTGCCGGACAGCAACGAGGCCAAGCAGCAGCTGTCCGCCATCACCCTGGCGGAGGCGGACGGCAAGCGGGCCGCCGGAGATCTGGAAGGGGCCGCCCGGCTGTACCAGGCCCTGGGCGAATACCAGGGCGCGGGGGAGAAATACCGGGAGAGCCAATACGAGCTGGCCGTTCAAAAGCGGGACGCGGGCCAGCTGCCTGAGGCGGCGGAGCGGTTTTTCGCCGTTGGCGATTACAAAGACGCCCAGGCCCAGGGGGAAAGCTGTTACCAGCAGTATTACGGCGTGGTGGCCGACCCGGCCCGGGCTGCCTTTGAAAAGGACGATTTTCTCACCGTGATCGAAACCCTGGAGGGCTTCCCCATGGAGGAGCTGCCCCAGCGCTACCAGGACCTGCCGGAGCTGTACTGGGAAGCCTGCTACCAATATGCCGAAAAGCTGTACGCGGAGGACAAGCCCTACGAGGCCCTGCCCTATTACCAGAAGGTTCCGGACTACAAGGATGTGGCGGACAAGAAACTGGAACGCCGTTGCTACCTTATTTTGGGGGCGTGGAACTCCCCCCTGGGAAAGCAGGCCCTCTTCCGGGGGGACGGCACCTGTTCCCTGATGGGCGAAGAGCTGGTTTTCCGGGTGGAGAACTATAACCTGCTTACCGGCCCCACCCAGGAGGCCCTGTCGCCCACCCACAAGCTGACCATTCTGACCAAAGAAAACCTGACCATTCGGGATACGCGCAACGGCCAGAACGTGGTGACAAAGTTTGACCGGGACGAAAGCGTGCCCGTGCCCTTTGTGACCCCCGCGCCCAAGCTGACCCCCACCCCGGTCGCCACCCCCAACGAGCTGGACGAAATGCTGGTGCAGGAGGAATAGCATGGGAAACGCCATCTCCTCGTGGGCCATGCGGCGGTTTGCCACCGGCGCGGGCCCGGGGGCCGCAAAGCCCGCCCCCTCCCCGAAGAAAACGGCCGCCTCCCCGCCGCCGGAAAAGCTCACCATTGGCGTTTTATACGGTTTTCGCGCGCTGATGGTGCTGGCCGTGTGCAACTACCACATTTGGCAGTTGGGCTGGCTGCCCCAGTACATCGACTGGTTTGGAACCCGGCTCAGCATGGACTTTTTTGCCCGGGGCAGCTATTTGTTTGTGGACGGTATGCTGCTGATGAGCGGCTTTTTGCTGTACCTGCCCTATGCCCGGGAAAAGGCGGAGGGCATTCCGGCCCCAAGGGCGGGGCAGTTTTACTGGAACCGGCTGGTTCGCATTCTGCCGTCCTACCTGCTTTCCGTGCTGGTGGTGCTGCTTTTCTTCGCCCTGCCCCAGGGCGCTTACCGGGACGCAGCCGCCATGCGCAAGGACATTTGGACCCACCTGACCTTTACCTACACCTTTTTCACGGAAACCTACCTACAAACGCCCCTGAACGGCGCGCTGTGGACGGTGGCCGTGGAGATGCAGTTTTATCTGCTGGTGCCCCTGCTGGCCCGGGGCGTGCAAAAAATGCCCGTCACCACCCTGGGAGCCATGGCTTTGGCGGGCTTTGCCTACCGGGGAATTGTGTACTTCAAAGCCCCGGACCTTGGGCCGCTGATCAACCAAATGCCCGCCTTTTTGGACGTGTATGCTTTGGGCATGCTGGGGGCCATCCTGTATGTGCGGCTGCGAAAGCTTTTGCAAAGGGAGGGGGGAGCGGGCCTCCGTCGGCTCATCGCCGGTTTGAGCGTGCCCGTTTTTGCCCTGGCCGTCTACGGGATCGGTGCGCTGCTTCGGGCCCAGGCCACGGCCAGCCTGGAGGGCATTGAGGCGCTGCGAAGGTCGCAGCTGGCGGTTCGGCTGCCCCTGGCCCTGGTCATGGTCTGCGCCATGCTTTCCGCGTCGCTGATGCCCCGCCTTTTGCAAAAGCTGCTGGACAACCGGCTGCTGCGGTTTTTGTCCGTCATTTCTTTCAACCTGTACGTGTGGCACCAGGTGCTGTCGGCCCAGATGCTGAAGGCTTTTTTCCCGGACATTGAAACCCTGCACAAAACCCTGGCCCAGCAGCAGGCCTATACGCTTTTATGTTTCAGCGTGTCCATTCTGGCCGCCATGGTCGCCACCTTCGGTGTGGAGCAGCCCTGTGCCAGGCTCTTGAACAGGCTGTGGAAAAACCGAAGGAGGAACAAGAACCATGAAGGACCCAAGGCTGCTTGCGCTCAGCCGCCAGCTGATCCGGTACTCCTGCGAGCTGAAGAAAGGGCAGCGGGTGCTGATTGAGAATTTCGGCGTGGAAGTGGAATTTGTCACGGCCCTGATTCGGGAAGCCTACGCCGTGGGCGCGGAGCCCATTGTGACCCTGCGGGACAACGCCGTGCAGCGGGCCCTGCTCCTTGGCGGCACCGCTGAAAAATGGGACCGGGAGGCCAAGCTGGACGGCCAGCGTATGGAGGCGGTGGACGCCTACATCGGCATTCGCGGCGGAAACAACAGCTATGAGACCGCCGACGTGCCCCCGGACAAAATGGCCCTGTATATGAAGCATTACAGCACCCCGGTGCACAGCCGCATCCGCATTCCCAAAACCCGGTGGGTGGTGCTGCGTTTTCCCACGCCCGCCATGGCCCAGCTGGCCGAAACCAGCCTGGAAGCCTTTGAGGACCACTACTTTGACGTTTGCACCCTGGACTACGCAAAAATGAGCCGGGCCATGGACCCCCTGGTCAGCCGCATGGCCCGGACGGATCAGGTGCATATTTTGGGCCCGGGCACAGACCTCACCTTTTCCATCCAGGGCATGCCCCCCATCAAGTGCGACGGCAAGCTGAACATTCCGGACGGCGAGGTGTTTTCCGCCCCTGTCCGGAACAGCGTGAACGGCGTGATCGCCTACAACACCCCCAGCCTTTACCAGGGCAATGTGTTTGAAAATGTCCGCCTCACCTTTGAGCGGGGCAAAATCGTGCGGGCGGAAAGCAGCGACACCGCCCGGATGAACGCCATTTTTGACACGGACGAAGGCGCCCGCTATGTGGGCGAGTTCGCCATCGGCGTGAACCCCTACATCACCAAGGCCATCAAGGATACCCTGTTCGACGAAAAAATCGCCGGTTCTTTCCATTTTACCCCCGGCTCTTGCTACGACGAGTGTCCCAATGGCAACAAAAGCGCCATCCACTGGGATCTGGTCTGCGTCCAGACCCCGGAGTGCGGCGGCGGCGAAATGTACTTCGACGGCGAGCTGATCCGCAAGGACGGCCTTTTCGTTCCGGAGGATTTGAAAGGCCTGAACCCCGAGGCGTTGAAGGGATAAGGACGGGGTGGGGACGGACGGGGGACGGACCGGGTGCGAGAGGAGACCTTTTTGCAAAAAGGTCCCCTCTCGCGCTCTCCCCTAAAAACCACAGAAAAAGCCTTTTGACCGCGCTACGCGCGGTCTAATGAAGGGTCCAGGGACAAGTCCCTGGTGGGGTGCAGGGGTGAAACCCCTGCGTCGTCATCCTTCCCCCGCCGTCCCCGCCCCCGCTACGCGGCGGCCCGGGCGGCGGTTTCTTTTTCCAGCAGGGTTTTGAAATAGGGGATGTTTTCGGCGTTGACCGGGAAGAGAAAGCAGCTGTACCGGCATTTTTTGTATTGAGCGTCGCCGATGGCGAAGGCGTAGCCCATGGGGCAGCTGCTGTTGCAGGAGGCGGGGTTCAGCAGGCGCTTACAGTCGGGCTGCTTCCCGATTTGCTTGACCATGGCCTGGGGAAGGCTCTGGATGACGTCCAGGTAGGTGGGGAAATGGTCGCCGTACAGGCGAAACAGCATGCCGGTTTTGCGGAACACATAGTTCAGCAGCACCCTCTTGCTTTTGGGGTCTTTGTAGGAGACCACATAGCCGCTTTTGGCCAGATCCACCTTCAGGCCGTAGCCCTGGCCGAGAAGCGTTTCGTGGTTTTCCATCACAAAGGGAATATGTTCGGGGTGAACATCCTGCAAAAACTGGTCAAAGGTATACGTTTCTTTTGCGGGCATGGAGAGGCCTCCTCACAGATGAAAAATGAAGAACGTTTGTTTGGTTTTCAGTATAGCATATCCTTCCCGGTTTTGGAAGGGGTTGTGTGAATTTGTACTTTTTTTCACAAAGTTTTGGGGAGGCGGGTTTTTTACTTGCAAATTCTGCCGTATTTGGGTACAATACACGGTGGAACAAACATCAACAGTGTTAGGGAGGTCCTTATCCATGATTAAGGTTGGTATCAACGGTTTTGGCCGCATCGGTCGCCTGGTCTTCCGCGCCGCCATGCTCAACCCCAACGTGAATGTGGTTGCTGTGAACGATCCGTTCATTCCGCTGGACTATATGGCTTACATGCTACGCTATGACACCGTTCATGGCCAATTTGAAGGCGAAATCAAAATTGACGAGGCGAACAGCGCCCTGATCGTCAACGGCGAAACGGTGAAGGTGTTCGGCTGCAAAGACCCCGCCGAAATCAATTGGGCCAGCGCCGGCGCGGACTACGTTGCCGAGGCCACCGGCGTTTTCTGTGACACCCCCAGCGCCAGCGCCCACTTCAAGGGCGGCGCCAAGAAGGTTGTCATTACCGCCCCCGCCAAGGACGCGGAAACCCCCATGTTCGTCATGGGCGTGAACAACGACAAGTACACCAAGGACATGAAGGTGGTTTCCAACGCCAGCTGCACCACCAACTGCCTGGCGCCTTTGGCCAAGGTCATCAATGACAAGTATGGCATTGCCGACGGCCTCATGACCACCGTGCACGCCACCACCGCCACCCAGAAGACCGTGGATGGCCCCTCCAACAAGGATTGGCGCGGCGGCCGCGGCGCGGCGTTCAACATCATCCCCTCCTCCACCGGCGCGGCCAAGGCCGTGGGCGTGGTCATTCCCGAACTGAAGGGCAAGCTGACCGGCATGTCCTTCCGCGTGCCCACCGCCGATGTGTCCGTGGTGGACCTGACCTGCAACCTCAAGACCCCCGCCACCATGGCCGACATCAAAAAGACCATGAAGGAAGCCAGCGAGTCTGAGCGCTGGAAGGGCATCATCGGCTACACCGAAGACGCCGTGGTTTCCAGCGACTTCATCACCGACGCCCGCACCTCCATCTTCGACGCCACCGCCGGCATCAGCCTGACAGACACCTTTGTGAAGCTGGTTGCCTGGTATGACAACGAGTGGGGTTATTCCAACAAGGTTGTCAACCTGATTGAGTGGATGGCCAAGGTGGACGCGAAGTAAGGTAAGGGTTTGATGGATATCTTGCCAGATTTCCAGTCAAAAAAAAGCAAGACTACCATCGTAAAAACCTGAATTGTTATGGTAACGGGGTACCCCTTATGCTATTGCGGTAGACGCAGTATAAAGCATAGGGGGTACTTCTTATGTAAGGTGTTAAGGTAACACTACGGGATTTGGTGGAAGAATACCTGTTTGACTGCCAAGCGCGGAAGCTCTCACCCAAGACAATCGAGGGTTACAAGAAACTCACTAATATGTTCTTGCGCTATCTTGCGGAAGTCGAGTTCATTACCACAATGGACGAACTAACCACCCAAGCCATCAAGCGATACGTTGTATTGCTTCAAAGAGAAGGCAAAAAACCGCAGTACATCAACGACCACATAAAAGTAATTAAAACTTTTTGCAAGTATGTACATGAAGAAGGATATACGAAAGAAGTTTTATCGGAAAAGGTGAAGAACGTAAAACAACCTAAGGTGAAAATTGCGTCCTTTAACGAAAAAGAAATGGCGGGGATGCTGAACTATTTCAGCCACAGGGATTTTCTGGACATTCGCAACAGGGCGCTTTTGTCCTTGCTTTTTGATACGGGGATTCGATGCGAGGAAGCCCTTGGGATGCTGCCAGAGCAAAACATGGTGGATTATCTGATGATACACGGGAAGGGCGATAAAGAGCGGGTTGTGCCTATCTCCGCCACGTTAGGGCGCGCGCTTACGAAGTATATGTCCATCAGGACACTTTACTTCAAAGGCAAAAGGGCGGAACCCTACTTGTTTCTTTCCAAGACTGGGAAGAAACTGACGGCGGAGGCGGTTTGTGTGTTTATGAAAGAGGCGGCGCGCGCCATCGAAGTAAGGGACATAGTGCGGGTTTCGCCCCATACTTGCAGACATACCTT
>JAVBTE010000104.1:0-19099 GCA_031556335.1 Eubacteriales bacterium
ATTCCCACCCGCATTTCCAGCCGCACGGATTACAACGACTTTGCCCCCACGCCCTACACCAAGGACCAGAACGTGGAAAGCGTGGTAACCGTGCTGAAGAACAACGGGGCGAAGCTGGAATACGCCGTGCAGGACTATCCCACCAAATGGCCGGGGGACGAGTAGAGGGACGGGGAAGCGCCAGGGGCCGCGGCCCCTGGACCCTGCCTGGGGGCAAGCCCCCAGACCCCATCATGGACCGCGTTGGACGAGGCCAAGAGGGAAAAGGTGAGGCATCTATTTTCTCCGCGCCCCCAAGTCGAAGCAAAAAAGATCTCCACGATGTGCGCGCTTTGAGCGAAAATACGGGTTTGCGATGCCAAGCACGTAGTCGCCAAGCGCCTACATGATATAAGCAAACTGGCTCAGGCTGACAACGCAACAGGCAACAAAAAATCTCGTCAGACCAAATCTCCCCTGACTATTCCTCTTCCCTTCGGGCAATCCTACCCTCACCACATCAAGGGAGGTAGAGCCATGCCCGACCATTACGTTATCGGCGTCCGGCTGGACAACAGGGTACACAGCGCGGTGAAATTTCAGGAAACGTTGACGAGAAACGGCTGCAATATCAAAGCGCGGCTGGGGCTTCACGAGGCTGGGGACGATGCCTGCGCCAATAACGGCCTCATCGTTTTGCAGCCTTGCGGAACCAAAAGCGCGGTGGAGAGGTTGGTGGAGGACCTGAACAGGTTGGATGGAACCACGGCCAAGCTGATCGATTTGAATTAAGGCAATGCCAACGGCGGGCCGCGCCGATCCCCCCTTCCCCAAAACCGGGAGACAGCGGAAATACACTTTCCGGCCCATCGCGCCCTTGCAATGAACTTTGCGGTATGCTAGACTGAATTTTGTATGCTGCATGCAGCGCAAGCGCAAAGGAAGGTGTCCCATGCCCAATTTTTCACTGACAGACGATGTGTTTCAGGAGGCGGCCCGGCAGTATGCCACACCGTTTCATTTGTATGACGAAAGCGGGATTCGGGAGACGGCCCGCCGGCTGAAGGCGGC
This sequence comes from Eubacteriales bacterium, assembly GCA_031556335.1. Lineage (GTDB taxonomy): Bacteria > Bacillota > Clostridia > Christensenellales > Aristaeellaceae > Limiplasma. The sequence continues at coordinate 1,051 of JAVBTE010000104.1, forward strand.
GTTTGCCGGGGTGCCGGAATTTCGGGAGTATTTCGCGGTAAAGGCGCTGCCTACCCCCGGCATTTTGCGGGTGCTGAAGGAGGAGGGCTGCGGGGTGGACTGCGCCAGCGAAACGGAGCTGATGCTGGCACAGGCCTGCGGCTTTTTGGGCGAAGACATCATGTTCAGCGCCAACGACGTTCCGCCCCACGAGTTCGCCATGGCCCGCCACATGGGCGCGTTCATCAACTTGGACGATATCACCCACATCGAGCCTCTGCGGCAAAACGGAGGCATCCCCGAGGAAATCTGCCTGCGGTATAACCCGGGCGGGGCCTTTGTGGTGGGTAACGCCATTATGGGCGACCCGGGGGACGCCAAATATGGCATGACCCGGCCTCAGCTGACCGAGGCGCTCAATGCCCTAAAAAGCCTTGGCGTAAAACGCTTTGGGCTCCATGCCTTCCTCAGTAGCAACACCACCGACGCGGCCTATTACCCGGCGCTGGCCAGGCTGCTGTTTCAAACGGGACGGGAATTGATGGCTGAAACAGGCCTCGAGCTGTCCTTTGTGAACCTTTCCGGGGGCATCGGTATTCCCTATCGGCCGGAGGAGCCCCAGGCTGATTTGGAGGCCGTCGGCGCCGGGGTCAGCCAAGCCTATGACGAAATCCTGACCCAAAACGGCATCCGGGGCGTTGCTGTGAAAACCGAGCTGGGGCGCTATATGACGGGCCCTCACGGCTGGCTGGTGACCCACGTGACCCACGAGAAGAACATTCATAAGCATTATGTGGGCTTGGACGCCTCCGCTTGCGATTTGATGCGCCCGGCCATGTACGGGGCCTATCACCACATTACGGTGCCCGGCAAGGAGAGCCTGCCCCACACCATGAAGGCGGATGTGACCGGAAGCCTCTGCGAAAACAACGACAAGTTCGCCATCGACAGGATGCTGCCCCCCGTGGCCATCGGCGATCTGCTGGTGATCCACGACACCGGGGCCCATGGCCTCAGCATGGGCTACAACTACAACGGCAAGCTGCGCTGCAAAGAGGTGCTCTTCCGGCAGGACGGCACCTTCGCGCTGATTCGCCGCGCTGAAACCCCCAAAGATTATTTCGCCACCCTGGACGTGGACCCCGCCTGGAAGGCCCTGGGGGCGGAGGGGGACGTTTAGGGGAACGGCAGGGGAACGACAGGAACGGTTAGGGACTACCGTCCCTAAGACCCTGTTTGGGGGCATGCCCCCAAACCCCAGCCTGCTGAAAAAGGCCCATCTGCGTCGTCAGCGGCAGCGGCAAAGGGGAATCACGTACTTCTGTGTACGCTCATCCCCTTATGCCGCCTTGCTTCCTCGCAGCTGTACCTTTTTGAGCAGGCTCTCATCCCGCCTCCAAACAAGTTTGTCGGCGTTCTGGGGTTTGGGCGCTTGCCCCCAAACCCCTCCCCTGACCGCGCTGCGCGCGGTCAGAAATAAAAGAATGAATGCATTTGGATACGTTTAAGCGCCCCCGCCAGAAGGCAGGGGCGCTTAAACGATGAATTGCCAATTGATATTTCATTGAATTGCCAATTGATTTTTCATTTCGCCGTGTGAAACCCGGGGAAGGATGGGTTCAGCCGAAGCCCCGAGCGGGGTGCGGGGGAACCCCCTGCAAACGTTCCCCCTTACACGCCAAGCGGCTTTGTGGTAGGCTTGGGCGTAGCGGTGGGGGCGGGCGTGGCGGTAGGCGTGGTGGCCTTTTGCAGCTTTTGGGTCAGGTCGTCGACTGCGGTTTGCAGGGTCTGCTTTTCCGTGGCGGCGGCGTCCTGGGCCGTTTTCAAAGCGGCAGCAGCGTCGTCCTTGGCCTTTTGCAGCACGGTGGCGGCTTCGTCCTTGGCGGTTTTCAGGTCGGTTGCGGCCTGGGTTTTGAAGGCGTCATACTCGGCTTGCAGGGTGGAAAGCAGGGTCTGCGCGTCGGTCAGCGCGGTATCGGCGGCGGTTTTGGCGGTGTCCAGCTCCGTCTTGGCTGCGTTGGCAGCTTCCAGGTCGGTGGTGGCGTTGGTCAGCTGCACTTCGGTTTGGGCCAGAAGAGACTGGGTTTTGGCAAGCTCGTCGGAGAGACCCTGCCCGGCGCGGATGGCGTTATCCTTGCCGATAAAGCCAATCACCGCCAAGACAAGCGCGGCGATGAGCATAATGCAAAGCAGATCGACCAGAAGGTTTCTTTTTTTCTTGGGCGCGGCATTGGTCTCGGTCTTAGGCATACAATCTCCTCCTTATGATGCGGTTGGGAACAATTTTCCTTATTGTAACATAGGCATATGGAAAAGAAAAGCGCAACATGAGGCTTTCGGGAAAAATGCGGCCAGAAAAAACATTTTTGGACTGTTCAAAGGAGCCCTCGGCGTTTAGCCCAGAAAACCAAGGCTTTTCAGCAGGAATACCCAGAAAAACACGGTGAGGATGGAAAAGGCCGTGGTGAAAACCACCTGCCCGGCGGCCAAATCGTCGTCTCCGCCCATTTGCTGGGCCATGGGATAGCTGCTGACCGCAGTGGGGGAGGCGAAAAGCGCGATGAGCGTGGCCAGGGATACGTCCCGAATGCCCAGCAAAACCGCCAGGGAAAGGAACACCAGGGGCACGATCAAAAGTCGGCCCACCACGCTGAGGGTGAGCAGCTTCATGTTGGCCCGGGCCTTGCCAAAATCCAGGGAGGCTCCCAGCAAAAACAGGGACAAGGGCGTGGCCACGCTGGCAAGCTTGCGCAGGGGATTATCAAGCAGGTCGGGAAAGCGCACATGAAGCCGCCAAAACAAAAAACCCAGTGCAGTGCCCAGTATGAGGGGATTGAGCACAATGCCCTTTACGATCTGCACAAAGCGGGTTTTTTGCTCGGCGTAGGTCATCAGGGCCACGGTGGACATCACGTTGAACACGGGCACCGCCACCACCACCATCATGGCGGCCACGGAGGTATCGGCGTTGGGGTACATCATCAGCACCAGGGGAATGCCGAAGATGGCGTAGTTGCTGCGGGCGATGCCCTGAATCAGCACGCCCCGGGACCTGCGCTGGCCGGTGAGCCGTGGGGCCAGCCAAAACATGAACAGAAATGTAAAAACCGTGCCCACAAAGGCGAAGATCAGCGTTTTGGCCTCGATGGCGGATTGCCGGTCCGTATCCATGATGTTCAGGCACAAAAGAATGGGCAAAAACAAGCGGTATACGCAGTTGTTGACCTGCCGGGTGGCGGGGTCGTCCAGCCATTTCAGCCGCCGGGCGGCAAAGCCCGCCGCCATGATCACCAGCAGCGGAAACACCGTGTGGATGGAAAAAAGAAAATCTTTCAAGGGAGGTCGCCTCCGTCCCGGCCAGACTGGATGAAAGCGCCGCCCGCTGGGGGCGGGCATCGCTTTTCCCGGAGTTGGCGGTTGCCATTGTTTGCTGCTATGCATTTGATCATAGCGTTTTTTCCGGTTTCTGTCAATGTGGAAGGGGGAAAGGGGCCGCCTTTGGGAAGGAGAAATGCCTTTCGCGGCGAAGAATGGTATGTTATTACTTTTGGAGGCATGAGCTAGGATGAGCGGATTTTTGGCTCCCATCAATTACGGACGGGCCCGGGACGTGCTGAAAAAGCTGTCGGGCTACGCGGTGTATGACGAGGAAGGCGCGGGACGGGTTCACGCGGTTTTGCGGGACAGCTATCCGTTGATTTTTCAAAAAACCGACCAGAAGATGTTTGACCGGCAGGCCCTGCTGATTGAGATGCCCGGGGCCAACGTGGCCGATCCCCTGGTGTTTGTGTGCCATGTGGACGCCCACCCCTGCCCAAAGACGGATTTCTTGGCGGAGGGCCGGCCCATGGCCGCGGCCCTGGAGCGTGCCCATGTGGTGGCCCTGCTGGAGGCCCTGGAGGCCCTTCTGTCCGAGGGGTACCGCCCGGGCGGGGATCTGCTCATCGCCCTGTCTATGGACGGCCTGAGCGGAGGCCAGGGCGCGGCCGGCATGGCGGCCCATATGCGGGCCCGGAAGGTGTCCCCCTGCTTTGTGCTGGATTTTGGCGGCTATGCCACCCATTCCGCTTTTTGCACCTACTTGCCAAAAAACGCGCCGCTGGCCCTGATCGGTATTTCGGAAAAAGGGCTGCTGACGGGCGGCGTCCAGGCCCAGCCCGTCCCTCTGAAAACCGGGGAGCCCGGCCTCCCGCCCCTAAGCGCCCTGCTGCGGGGCGGCGCCCGGCTCAGCCGGGGGACGGAAAAGCCTTCGCTTTGCAAAAGCACCGAACAAATGCTGGTGGCCCTGGGCAAAAGGGCGCCCCTTTTGCAGCGGCTGCTGGTGGCAAAGCCCCGGCTCACCTTCCCGCTGCTGCGCTTTTTGTGGCGCAAGCGGGCCATTATGCGGCAGTTCTTCATGTCCCAGCGCACGCTGACGGGCATGACCGCCGCCGGAGACGGGGTGAACCGCCCGGAAAGCGCCGCCCTTTCGTTTCGGCAAACCACCATTCCCGGCAAGAAGCTGTCTGCTTGGAAGCACCGCCTGCGGGAGAAGATCGCGGACGAAAACCTGCGGATGGACATCGAGATCGAGCTGGAGCACAGCGCCCGGAGCCGCACGGGGGGCGAGGCCTGGGACGCGCTGGAAACCGCCATCGAGATTTTGTTTGACCGGGCGGTGATCGTGCCCTGCCTGTCGCCCTATGTGACGGACGGGCGGTTCTATGCCGGGCTGAAAGGCAACGTATACCGGTTTTCTCCCTTCCTGGTGACCGGGGAGGAGGCCCTGCGGGGCGAGTGCGTGGTGACCGACGGGTCGCTGCAAACGGCGGTGCAGTTCTTCCGGCAAATGCTGTCGGTGTAATTCTTTCCGTCCATTTCTTCTGAACAAGCATAAAAAGGAGGCCTACCTTGCTTTCCATTGCCTACTTGCTGTTTTTTCTCGCCTGCGGGTACCTGATGGCCCGGTGCCTGCTGCCCCGGCTGCGGCCGCTGGTGCGGGGGTATGTGGGGGCGTCGCTGGGGTTGCTGCTGCTGATGTGGCTGCCCGTGCTGGCTGCCCATTTCATGGCCTTTACCCTCACGGCCCACTGGGCGGCCGCCGGGGTTATGGGGCTGCTTGCGTTGCTGGCGTTTTTGTTTCGGGACAAGCGCCCCCCCCGGCCCTTTGATGAAGAGGAAAAGCGGCTTTTAAAAACCCTGCTGGTGCTGGTGGTGCCCATGACGCTGCTGGCGGCGTATTTGCAATACACCCACAGCATCCGCCCGGCGGCGGACGGCTCCTACCACGTGGGCCAAAGCACCTACGGCGATCTGTCCCTGCACCTGGCGGTGACCACCAGCATTGTCAACGCCCGCTTTCCTTTGCAAAACAGCCTGATGCTGGGGGCCACCATGGCCTACCCCTACCTGTCCGATTCCTTCGCCACGTCCATGTATATGCTGGGGCAGACCCTGCCCCAGGCCATGGCGTTTACGGGCACGCTGATGATGGCCCTGGTGTTTACCGGGTACACGCTGTTTTGCGGCCAGCTGTGCCGGAAAAAAGGGGCGGCGGCTCTGGCGGTGTGCCTGCTGTTTTTCAACGGCGGGCTGGGGTTTTTCTACACCCTCAGCGGCAGGGCGGAAAACGGCGTGGTGACCAATGCCCTCAGCAACCTGAGAAACGTGATGCAGGGGTACTACCAAACCCCTACCAACCAGCCCGACCCAAACAACCTGCGGTGGTCCAACATCATCTGCGATATGCTCATTCCCCAGCGGGGCATTTTGGGCGGCTGGACCATGCTGCTGCCCTGCCTGAACCTGCTGATACCGCCCCTTGTTCGCAAGGAGAAGCACGACGCTCGGGCGATTTTGCTGCTGTCGCTGTTTGCGGGGGGCATGCCGCTGCTGCATACCCACAGCTTTTTGGCCCTGACGCTGTTCAGCGGCGGGGTGTGCCTGTATGTGGTGTGCACCGCGCCCAAAGGGCAAAAGTGGGCCGCCTTTGCGCCCTGGCTTTTGTACATTGCCGCGACGGGCACGCTGGCCCTGCCGCAGCTTGTAGGCTTTACCTTTGTACAGGCCACGGGCAGCGACCATTTTCTGCGTTTTCAGTTCAACTGGTGCAACAACCGGGGCGGCAACGGCCTGGTGGACCCCTACTTCTGGTTCTACATCAAAAACATCGGGCTGCCCTTTTTGCTGATCCTGCTGGCCCTGTGCCAGCGCTATCCCAGGGAAAAGGCCGCAGACCCGGAAGAAACCGCCCGGGTCCGCCAAAACCGCCTGATGGCCGCCGGGGCCTTTACGATCTATTTGGTGGCGGAATTTGTGCTGTTCCAGCCCAACGAGTATGACAACAACAAGCTGTTTTATGTGTGGTTCCTGCTGTGCCTGCCCATGGCTGCGGACTATGCCTTCCTGCTGTTTGATCGGCTGAAAGGGCTGGGAGGCCGCCGGGGGATTGCGGCGCTGTTTCTGGTCACCTGCTTCCTGTCGGCCGGGCTGACCGTGGCCCGGGAGTGCGTGGCGGATTTTCCGGTGTACTACCGCGAGGACATCGAGGTGGCCGAGTTTGTAAAGGAGCATACCCCGGAGCATTCTGTGTTCGTGACCGGGAACCAGCACCTAAACCCGGTCAGCTCCCTGGCGGGGCGCACCATTTTGTGCTCGTCGGATTTGTACCTGTACTTTCACGGCTTCAGCACCGCGGAGCGACGGGCGGAAATCGCGGCTTTTTACGGGAACCCCGGCGAAAACCTTTCGCTTTTGCGGAAATATGGTGTACAATATATTTATGTTTCACCCTATGAGCGGGAAGGCATGCTGGTGGACGAAACCGCTCTGGAAGCTTTGTTCCCCCTGGCCTTTGAAACCATGGACGGCAGCCGCCGCATTTTTGAGGTGCCGGAGGAACCGGGAAAGGAAGGCTGAGGATGCAGCGGTTTTTGCGGTATTCCCTGGCGCATGAAAGGACCATTCGGGCGGTATTTTTGCTGAATGGGCAAATGCTGCAAAAAACCGTGACCGTGCTGGCCCTTCAAAAAGAAACGGTGACCCTGCGCCTTGGCGCGAAGAAAGAGCCCGTGACGTTGCCCCTTTCGGACATTCTCAGCTGCGACTATGCCCGGGGCGACCACGGCGAGGAATAGGAGGACCCCCTTGTGATCCAAAAGATCAAACAGTACCTGGAGACCCACGATAAGCAATATGAGCTGATCCGCTATATCATCGCGGGCGGACTGACCACCCTTTTGAGCTTTGTCATCTTTTCCCTGTTTTGTATCCTGGTTTCCGGAAACCACACCGTGGACGGCGCCACCCCCGACCAGGCCACGGCGGGCCAGGTGGTGGCCTGGATCATTTCGGTGATCTTCGCCTTTTGGATCAACCGGCGCATGGTGTTTCAGCGCAGCGGCGGCAGTTTGACCATCCTCGCCAAGGAATTTGGGCAGTTTGTACTCAGCCGGCTTTTCAGCGGGGTGGTGTTTGAAATTGGCCTGTTCCGCCTGCTGGCGCACTTTGGGGTGGGCAACGTGGTGAACAAGCTGATCGTGCTGGTGCTGGTGACGGTGTTCAACTATGTGGTGAGCAAGTTTTGGATTTTTGCCAAAGGGCCGAAAGCAGCCCAAGGGCCAGAAGCCCCGCAAGCGCCGGCAGGGGAGACGACCCTGAAGCCGGAAGGGGCGGGGGAACCATAAGGGAGACCGCTTTCACCGCCTGAGGCCAGCATAGCAGCAGCAGGCGGCAAACGCCATAAGCCAGCGCCCCGTGCGCCGCTCGCAAAAAGAGCAGCGTGGCGGGGCGAATGCTTTGCCCTACGAAGGCCAGGTTCTGCATCCAGATGGACAGGCCCCCAAAGCTGCAAAGGCCCGCCAGCAAGGCAAAGGTGTGGGGGCTGTCATAGGGCTGGGCCCCAAGCACCGCGTGGGCCCCGCCGCCAATTTCCAGCAGGGCGTGGACAATGGCCCAAAGCGTGCCGTGGTTTTGGACGAAGGCGGGGGCGCACACCCCCAGCAGGGCCTTCAAAAGCGCCGCCAGAATGGAAAAAAGCATCATGGCCCCGCACACGGAAAGCAGGGACCGGGCGGCCGAAGCCACGGCTTCGGGCAACGCGGCCAGCAGGGAGGGCCGGGGCAGAAGGGCGGAGTCGCCCAGAACGGGCCCATCCGAGGCCCCCTCCCTGTTCGCCCGCCGCCCCCAGGGCAGCTTTTCCACAGCAAGGCCCACGCACAGCGCCGCCAGCCAGTGGGACAAAAGCATGGCCGCCGCAGCGGGGCCGTTCCGGGTCCACAGGGCCAGGGTGCCCAGGAAAAACATGGGGCTCATCACCCCCACGGCGGCAAACAGGGCCGCCGTCCGGCGCTGCGATATGCGCCCCCCGTCCCGTAGCGCGCGCACCTTCCGGGCCCCGGCAGGGGACCCCGAGGCGAAGCCAAAGGCGACGGCAAACACAGAAGCGCTACGGGTTCCGCCGCCTTGGCGGCCCAGGGGCAACCCCGCCAGCACCATCATGGGAAACAGGGCGGGCATGACCCCGGTCACAAACACGGTCGCCCCGGTTTGGGCCGCCGCCATGCAGTCCCCAGAAAAAACCAAAAGAAGCCCCACGCACACCGCCATCAAAACTTCGCCCACAATCCATTTCCTCCAGGTTTTTCCAGCGTTTTTCATACTTTACGCAGCAACAGCCTGAAAAAGGATAAAAACCCTTTGAAAAATGATGGAGGTTTTTCACAATTCGGGAGAAAATGTTTGGATTTTTGGCGTTTCGGTCTTTTCAGAAGCCTTTTTTTGCGCTATACTATCCATGGCGAATGGATTGCCGAACCCCACGCCGCAAAGGAGCAAGAACGTGACAGACTTCGTGAGCAGCTGGAACAGCGATCTCTTAACGGTTCCCTTCGCCCCCCTCGGGCTGATCGCCATGCCGGGATGCGAAGAGTTGGGTGCAAAAATCAACTCATGGCTGATGAAATGGTACGAACAGCAGGAGGCGTCCGATGAGACGCCGCTCTTTTCGTTGATGGGCCATAACCGGGACAATTTTTTGATCGACGCCTACTGTCCCCGGTTTGGAACCGGCGAAGGCAAGGGCATGCTGAAAAGCAGCGTCCGCGGGTATGACATCTACATCATTTCCGATGTGGGCGCGTACAACGTGACCTACAAAATGTACGGCAAGGAAGTGCCCATGTCCCCCGACGACCACTACCAGGACCTGAAGCGGGTCATTTCCGCCATTGGGGGCCGGGCCAAACGGGTGAACGTGATCATGCCTATGCTGTATGAAGGCCGCCAGCACCGACGCACCAGCCGGGAAAGCCTGGACTGCGCCCTGGCCCTGCAGGAGCTGGAACGCATGGGCGTTTCCAACATCATCACCTTTGACGCCCACGACCCCCGGGTGCAAAACGCCATTCCCCTCATCGGGTTTGACAGCGTGAAGCCCTCCTACCAGATTTTGAAAGCCCTGTTCCGCACGGAAATGGACCTTCACATCGACCGGGATCACCTGATGATCGTCAGCCCGGACGAGGGCGCCATTGACCGAAACATTTTTTACAGCGCCGTGCTGGGCCTGGACATGGGCATGTTCTACAAGCGCAGGGACTAGACCCGCATCGAGAACGGCCGCAACCCCATCGTCGCCCACGAATACCTGGGCGATTCCGTGGATGGCAAGGACATTTTCGTGGCCGACGACATCCTGGCCTCCGGGGAAAGCATGCTGGATTTGGCCCGGGAGCTGAAAAAGCGCAACGCGGCCCGCATCTTTGCCAGCGCCACCTTCGCCCTGTTTACCAGCGGCCTGGAACCCTTCCACAAGGCCTATGAGGAAGGGCTCATCAGCCGGGTGATCGCCACCAACCTCACCTACCGTACCCCGGAATTGATGGCCGCCCCCTGGTTTATTGAGGCGGACATGAGCAAGTATATTTCCTACATCGTGGCGTCGCTGAACCATGACCGCAGCCTGAGCGGGCTGTTGAACCCCTATGACCGCATCCGGAACTTGCTGGCGCGGTACCATGACAAGCAGACGGAGTCGGGGATTCGGTTTGTGTAATACAGGAATGAATTAAAGATACATTAGCGAGCCCCCTTCTTTTTGCAAAAGAAGGGGGCTCGCCTGATGAAAAGGTCCGCTTAGGGGCTGCCGCCCCTAAAACCCCGGCGGGCTATGCCCTGAACCATTGGTTTGACCGCGTTTCACGCGGTCAAAAGCGATCGCCAAAAGTGGGGTCCAGGGCGAAGCCCTGGTGGGGTGCAGGGGCAAAGCCCCTGCAAACGTCCCCCGACTCCGGCCCCGTCCCTTACTCCTTCGCCTTGCTGTCGTTTACCTGCTTGATGAGGGCCACAGCCTCGTGCAGGGGAAGGGTACCCACGTTGTCGCCCTTGCGGTTGCGCACGGTCACGGTGCGTTCTTCGGCCTCCCGGTCACCCATCACCAGCATGAAGGGGATTTTTTCCATCTGGGCCTCCCGCACCTTGAAGCCAATCTTTTCATTGCGCAGGTCGCACTCGGCCCGCAGGCTCGCCTGCCGCAGGGCGGCCTCCACTTCTTTGGCAAAGGCGTCCTGGCGGTCTGTGATGGTCAAAACCCGCACCTGGGTGGGGCTGAGCCAGGTGGGCAGCGCGCCCGCGTACTTTTCCAAAAGCAGGGCCAGGGTGCGCTCGTAGCAGCCGATGGAGGTGCGGTGCAGCACGATGGGGAATTTCTTCTCCCCATCCTTGTCGGTGTACACCATGCCGAAGCGCTCCGCCAGTTGGAAGTCGATCTGGATGGTGATGAGGGTATCCTCTTTGCCGTGGACGTTGCGAATCTGGATGTCCAGCTTGGGGCCGTAGAAAGCCGCCTCGCCGTCGGCCTCGGAATAATCGATGCCGATGTCGTCCAGAATTTTGCGCATTTCGTTCTGGCTGCTTTCCCAATCCTCCGGGTTGCCGATCTATTTGTCCGGGTTGTTTTCGTCCCACTTGCTGAAACGGTAGCTGACGTCGTCGTCCAGGCCCAGCAGTTCAAGCAGGTATTGGGCCAGCTCCAGGCAGCCCCGGAATTCGGTTTCCACCTGGTCTGGGGTGCAGGCGATGTGGCCCTCGCTGATGGTAAATTGCCGCACCCGGATCAGGCCGTGCATTTCACCGCTACTTTCGTTGCGGAACAGCGTGCTGGTTTCGCCCAGCCGCATGGGCAGGTCGCGGTAGCTGCGGGTGCGGTTCAGGTATACCTGAAACTGGAAGGGGCAGGTCATGGGCCGAAGGGCGAACACCTCCGCCTCTTCGTCGTCGGCGTTGCCCATCACAAACATGCCGTCCCGGTAGTGGTCCCAATGGCCGCTGACCTTGTATAGGTCCCGTTTGGCCATGAAGGGGGTTTTGGTGCGGACATAACCCCGGCGTTCTTCCTCGTCCTCCACAAAACGCTCCAAAATCTGGATGACCTTGGCGCCCTTGGGCAGCAAAATGGGCAGGCCCTGGCCGATATAGTCCACAGTGGTGAAAAATTCCAGATCGCGGCCGATTTTGTTGTGATCCCGCCGCTTCATGTCCTCCAGCCGTTCCAGGTGGGCGCTTAGCTCCTCCTTGCTGGGGAAGGCCGTGCCGTAGATGCGGCGCAACATCTTGTTTTTTTCGCTGCCACGCCAGTAGGCCCCCGCCAGCTGGGTCAGCTTAAAGGCCTTGATATAGCTGAGGTTGGGCAGATGGGGCCCTACGCAAAGGTCCACAAAATCGTCCATTTGGTAGAAGGAGAGCGTCTCGCCCTCGGGCAGGTCGCGGATCAGCTCCACCTTGTAGGGCTCTCCCAGGGCTTCCATTTTGGCGATGGCCTCCTGCCTGGGCAGGGTGAAGCGAACCGGGCGGATGGACTTTTTCGCCAGGGACAGCATTTCTTTTTCGATTTTTAGAAGGTCCTCCGCCGTAAAGGCTTCGTCCAGGTCAAAATCGTAGTAGAAGCCGTTTTCAATGGCGGGGCCAATGGCCAGCCGGGCGGAGGGGAACAGCTTTTTCACGGCCATGGCCATCAGATGGCTGGCGCTGTGAAAGAATACCTTTTTGCCGGCCTCGTCCTGAAAGGTCAGGGCTTCCGCCGTCTGGGATTTGTGAATGGGGGCGAACAGGTCGCACAGCGTGCCGTCCTCCAGCCGCACCGCCAGATACTTTTTGAAGTTTTCCGCATCCTGGGCCTTGAGCAGATCGCCCACGGAGCTGCCCTCCGCCACCTCGTAGGATTTTCCAAGCAAAACCAGCTGCATTCTCTTTTCCTCCTTATTTTGTCGGCTTCGTCCTGCCTTCTAGGGATGGCCTGGGGACAAGCTTTTTGAATACAAAAACCGCCCCCACATTCACATGCGGGGACGGACGAATGTTTCGTTCGCGGTTCCACCCTGCTTAGAAGCCCCAAGGCTTCCACTCATTCATGGCGCTTTATCGCGCGCCTCGCGCCTGTCGGCGGATGGTGTCCGGTTGCGTGCCTGCCCACCGCTTTCAGCCATGGCGGCGGTCTCTTTGGCTGGCATTGCAACGGCGCGTTCCGCGTCGTTCAGGAAAGGCCAAAACAATGTTCGGCCTTAAAAGGTAGGATAGCACCGAAAGAAAGGGTTGTCAAGAGGTTTCTGGCCTTTGCGAAAACGCCCATTTTTGGAGGCTTTCCCCGCGATTGGGAACAAAACGTTGCATCCAGGCCATAAATGCACTATAATAGGAAAAAGACCGAGGCGCGGCCCCGGTCTTAAGACAAAAGACGCAAACGAGTGAAATCGTATTTGAACTCATCCGAAGCCTTGCAGGAGGACGAAACCATGCAAAATACCGCCGGAGCCCCTAAAAAACAAACCCCGGTCACCTTCTATTTGCGTACCTTGTTGTATGTGTTCATCGCGCTGCTCATGCGCGCCATTACCTTCGCCCCGCTGGTCGCGTTGGCGGTGTTCCCGGCGGAATCCCCGCTTCGCTATCTTTCGTTGCTGTGCCCTGTGCTTTTCATTTTCTTCTTGCTGCCCTTCCGGTTTTCCTTTGCCGACGCGCTGGTGCAGCCTCCCCACGGCCGCTATTTTTCGCTGGACACGGCGCTGAGCACGCGCCGCTACTTTGAAAAGCTGGGCAGGGGCCTGCTCCATGCCCTCAGCGTGCTGAAATGGGGCATTCCGTTGGCGGGCATGCTGTTTTACATTTACTATACCAGCTTCCAAAGCGGCGTGGACGCGCTGACTTTGATCGGCTCCGTTTCCAAGCTGGGCGCGAGCGTTACAAACGTTTGGAACGGAATCGCCAATTTCTTCCTGCGCCTGTTTGGCAGTCTTCAGGAGATGACCCCTGCCAGCGGCGGGGACATGACCGCCGGCCTGTATACCATCGCGGGCATTTTGGGCCTGGGCTTGCTGATTCTTCTGCTGGGCGCCGTACGCAACAGCGCCACCCGCTACATTTGGGCCATGGTTGCCCATGGCGAGGGAAACCTGCGCACTGAAACCCGCCGTCGCCTGCACGGACGCCGGTTCCGCCAGCTGCTGGTGGCGCTTTTGAACCTGGCGCTGTGGACCCCTTTCCTGGTGGTGGTGTTCACCACCCTGAAAGTGACCCTCGCGGACACCTTTACCACGCTGATGATGTCTGCCGCGGCAGGCAAATTGGACCTTCCGGACATGACCTCCGCCGTGGCGCCGCTGCTGTTCGCGTTCTTCGTGCTGTACCTGCCGCTTTTACCCGTGCGCCGGTATCTGACGGCCTTCTTTGCCGCCAAGGGCCTGCGCCATGCGGCTGCCCCAAAGCCGGCGGTTCAGCCCCAGTACCCCGCGACCCCCGCGGCCCCGGTGGCGGCGGCGCAAAACGCCGGTCTGGAGGGACAGAATCAGGCGGCTGCCTATCCTTCCCCTGCCTATACCCCCGCGCCCCAGGAACCCGCACCCGTATACGAAACCAAGCCTGCGTATGAAGAGGAGCCCGCGCCTTCTTATAAGCCCGCGCCTGTGTATGAAACGAAGCCTGTATATGAAGAGGAGCCCGCGCCTTCTTATGAGCCCGCGCCTGTGTATGAAACGAAGCCTGTCTACGAGGAGGAGCCCTCGCCTTCTTACGAAGCGCAGCCCATTCCTTCCTACGACCCCACACCTGCCCAAGAGCCTGAACCCGCTTACGATCCCACCCCCTCCTTCGGCGCCGGTGCTGTCGTGCCTGACGCTGCCGAAGCGGACGAGCCCCAGGGGGCTGCCGCCGAGGAATCCGGCGAAGCGTCCGCCGCGCCCCGGCAGGATGTGGATGCTTCGACCTTCACCATCGGGCTGTAAGCCTTGGCACGAATCAGGCTGGACAAGCTGCTGGCCCAGAGCGGGGAGCGAACCCGCAGCGACGCGGCGCGGCTTTTGCGGCAGGGCTTGGTGCGGGTGAACGGCGCGCCTCAGCGGGACCCCGGCTTCAAGGCGGACCCCGAGCGGGATGAAATCACCCTGTCCGGGGAACCTGTGGGCGAAGAGCGGTTCCAGTATGTATTGCTCCATAAGCCCGCCGGGCTGCTGACCGCCGCCCGGGACGCCCGGGCTGCGACCGTGATGTCGCTGGTGCCGGAGGCCCTGCAAAGGCGTAGCGTGTTGCCTGTGGGGCGGCTGGATAAGGACACCACGGGGTTGCTGCTGCTCACCAACGACGGCGAGCTGGCCCACCGGCTGTTGTCGCCCAAGCGGCATGTGCGCAAGGAATACCATGCCCTGGTGGAAGGCCGGCTTTGCCAGCTGGATGTGGAAACCTTTGCCCGGGGGGTGCCGCTGAAGGACTTTACGGCCCTGCCCGCGGAAATGGAAATTGTGGAGGCCGGAGACGACCAAAGCAAAGCCGTTGTTTGGCTGGCGGAGGGAAAGTTTCATCAGGTGAAGCGGATGTTCGGGGCTGTTCACCATCCGGTGGTGGCCTTGCACCGGGTCGCCTTTGGCCCCCTTCGCCTGCCGGCGGGGCTGGGCCCCGGTGAATACCGGGCGCTGACCCCTTCGGAAATTCAGGCCCTCCGGCAGGCCGCCGGAATGGAAGCAGGGCAGTAGGCCAGGCGCTGTCGGAAAAGGAAGCGGACTTGGTTGTGCCCAAGAAAAACGATAAGGACTGCGTTATGCCAGATCATTATTACACGCCATTGCCCCAAAGTGACCATAAGCCCGCCCGGGTGGAGCATTCCTATCGCGGGCACAGGCTGGCCTTTGACACGGACAGCGGCGTTTTTTCACGCCTGGAGATCGACAAGGGCACGGAGCTGCTGCTGAACGCCTTGCCCGATGGCCTGGAAGGAACCCTGCTGGACATGGGCTGCGGTTATGGCGCGCTGGGGTGCGCCCTGGGCAAGGCCTACCCCCAATGCCGGGTGACCATGGCGGACGTCAACCAGCGAGCGGTGGACCTGGCGGCGGGCAACGCCCGCCAAAACGGCGTTGTGGCCGAAACCCTGCAAAGCGACGGCTATGAATTGCTGGCGGGCCGCCGGTTTGACTGGATCGTGCAAAACCCGCCTATCCGGGCAGGTAAACAGGTCATTTACGCCATGTTCGCGGACGGCGCCAAAGCCCTGCCCCCGGAAGGCCAGTTGTGGCTGGTGATCCGCAAACAGCAGGGCGCGCCTTCGGCCATGACCTACCTGCGCACGCTGTTTGGCCAGGTGGAGGCCGTGGAAAAAAAGGCCGGGTATTGGATTTTGCGATGCGCTTCGCCCCACGGCGCAACGAAGGCGGGCGAATAACAAGGTCGGGCAAAGGCCCGACGAGCCACGGAAATTCCGCGAAGCGGAATGAATGGCGAAACACGAAAGGAATGACTCCCATGCACTATGACCCTACCTTTTTCGACACGCCCATCGACCGCATGGGAACCGCCAGCGAGAAGTGGGACGGCCTTCGCGGTCGGGAAGGCGCGGGCGTGCTGCCCATGTGGGTGGCGGATATGGACTTTCGCTGTGCGGAGGAAATTACGCAAGCGTTGCAGGCCCGCGCGGCCCATCCGGTGTATGGCTACACCTACGAAACGGATAGCAACCTGGAGGCCATGCTGGGCTTTGTGAAGCGCCGCCACGGCATTTCCCTTGCCAAGGACGAGCAGCTGATCATGTCCTGCGTGGTGACCGGCCTGAAAGCCGGCATCCGGGCCTTGACCCGGCCGGGCGACAAGGTGATCATCCAGCCGCCGGTGTACGGTCCCTTTTCCGCTTCCACAGAGCTGAACGGGCGCGTGCTGGCGGAAAACCCGCTGCAAAGGGACGAGCAGGGCCGCTATACCATGGATTTTGACGGCCTGGAGCGGCTGTGCAAGGCCGGCGCGAAGCTGATGTTGCTCTGCAACCCCCATAACCCGGCATGCCGGGTGTGGACCAGGGAAGAACTGACCCGGCTGTTGGAGATTTTGGCCCGGTACCGCGTCGCCCTGCTGTCGGACGAAATCCACTGGGACTTTGTGTATGAAAAGGATGCCTTCACTTCCGTGCTGGCCCTGCCTGCCGCCCAGGGAAAAGAGGCCGAAATCGCCGTGCTGACCAGCGCCAGCAAAACCTTCAACCTGGCGGGTTTGCAGCAGTCCGTTCTGTTTTGCCGCAATCCGGGCATGATGCGGGCCGTTGCCGATGAGCTGCAAAAAACGGGGAACATCGCGGGCAACATCTTTGCCCTGGTGGCCACCGAGGCCGCCTATCGCTACGGCGACGCCTGGCTGGACGGGCTGATGGACTATTTGGGGCAGTCCCGGGCTGTGCTTCGGGAGGAACTGGCCGAACGTCTGCCCAAGGCCATTCTCTCCCCCATAGAGGCCACCTATGTGGGCTGGATCGACCTGCGGGCCTACGGCTTTTCCACCCAGGAACTGATGCGGCGCACCCACGCCAAGGACGTGGCCTTCACCGAGGGTACCTTTTTTGGCAAGGAGGCGGGGGAAGGGTTTTTGCGGGTGGTATGCGCCTGTCCCCACGCCCAGGTCCGGGAAGCCATCCGCCGCCTGGAAATAGCCATCAAGGGCGATTTATCTTTTTGAACCCAAATACGGTTGGCCCAATTTCGATTGATCATCCGACAGGAGGAACCATCATGGAAGAACTCATCCACACCATTGAGGATTTGCGGGAAGATCTGGTGGATACGCTCAAACGCTGGATTGCCGTGCCAAGCCTGAAGGCCGTGGGCGGAGGCCAGGCGCCCTTTGGCCCGGAGGTTCGGCGGGCGCTGGACATGGCCCTGGAGGATGGCCGGCGGTTGGGCTTTGACACCCGGGACATCGACGGCTATGCGGGGGATTTGCGCATGGGCCCGCTGGGAACCGATCCCTTGGGCATTCTGGCCCATTTGGATATCGTGCCCGCCGGGGACGGCTGGGTGACCGATCCTTTTACCGCCACCATTGAGGGGGACCGCATCTATGGCCGGGGCACCAGCGACGACAAAGGCCCCGCCGTGGCCGCCATGTACGCCATGTACGCCGTGAAACAGGCGGGCATCCCCCTGCGCCGGGAAGTGCGGCTGATTTTGGGCTGCGACGAGGAAACCGGCATGGAGGACATCAAGTATTACGACGAGCATTTTGATCTGCCCAAGACCGGTTTCAGCCCGGACGCCAGCTTTCCGGTGATCAATACGGAAAAGGGGCTTTTGCAGCTGGAACTGAGGGCCGATGCGGCTTCGGATGGGCTGAGGGTGCTTCGCATCCACGTGGGCGAGCGGCCCAACGTCATCCCCGGCCTGGCGGAGGCCCTGATTGAAGGCAACGCCCAGCTTTGCGAGAAAATCAACCGACTGGCCAGCGACATGCACCTGCAGGTGGAAGCCGAGTGCGGGGAAGAGGGCCTGATCAAGCTGGTTTCCACCGGCATTCCCGGCCACTCCGCCTTTCCGGACATGGCCCGCAACGCCATTGGCCAGCTTCTGCTGATGCTGCGGGCCCTGGGGGTCTCCGGCCCGCTCAAAACCTTGGCTGACCGCGTGGGTATGGAATCGGACGGCATGGGCCTGAACGTGCGGTGCAGCGACGAAACCAGCGGGTCGCTGACCTGCAACCTGGGCATTCTCCGCTATGACGAAAACGGCCTGTACGCCACCCTGGACATTCGCTTTCCCACCCTGGTCAGCGGCGACAGCCTCATTCAAACCGT
>JAVBTE010000065.1:0-3964 GCA_031556335.1 Eubacteriales bacterium
GCGGTTTACTTGTGGGATGATAGAATGACGTTGATCTTCAACGGTGGGGACAAACCTCTTGTGATTGATGACATCCTGCTGGATGAAATCGAGGCAAACAACGCAGAATTTTGTTCATCCATGAGCGCATCTGCGCCACCAAGAAAAAACCCTTGAATGGTAAGGGTTTTTTCTTTTTATCTTGGCTTGGAGGGCGGGAAAAGTCCCTGCAGCGTGTACCCCAGTCCCCCCAACACCTCTACCTGGAAAATCGGAAGGAAGCGTCTGAAGAGGCGTACTCTTTACGCAAAACTCCACAGCCTTCCTATTCTTGGCTTTCTAGCAAAGCAATCGCCGCTTTGTACTCTCACCATCTCGCTCGCATCCACCCGGGCCTGATGCAAATTGCGCCGCAAATCGGCCAGTTTGACGGCAATGGCAGTGGAACTGCCGCTTTCCTTGATGTGCTTCATATATTCCATGTAAGGCTCAGCCTCATCCTGCATCTGCTGTGCAAGAGGATGGGGGTGAAAATGCAGGGCGGCTCGGTCTTGTCCTGTTGGCCCTGATGGGATTCATGACCGATTTTCATTGCCTTTTGGTCATGGTGGTATAGGTCATGGCCCTGCCTCTACCTGTCATCCCATTCCTTCGCACAACCATCCCTTCCAAACTTTTACCCTGGCATTGTATAGATTTTATTTTCCACACCAACAGAGCGCCCCACAAATGAAACAAGGCCCCAACAACCAAAGCAGCCACAACACTTGACATTCTTTGCTTTACCATTGTACAATAATTTGTTTGAACCCCTTTTTTATTGCATGTGAAGCGGAGGAACCTGCCCTCATGACCCAAACCCTTTCCACAGCGCCGAAGAGCGTTTGTCACGAAATCGAGCGCCGCCGCACTTTTGCCATTATCAGTCTCCCGGACGCCGGCAAAACCACCTTGACCGAAAAGCTGTTGCTCTACGGCGGAGCCATCCGCCAGGCAGGCAGCGTGAAGGCACGCAAGGCGGAAAGGCACGCCACCAGCGACTGGATGGAGATTGAAAAGCAGCGCGGTATTTCCGTAACGTCCAGCGCCATGCAATTTGAGTATGATGGTTTTCGCATCAACATTCTGGACACCCCCGGCCATCAGGATTTCAGCGAAGATACCTACCGGGTGCTGGTGGCGGCGGACGCTGCGGTGATGCTCATCGACGCGGCCAAGGGCGTGGAGGAACAGACCATCAAGCTGTTTAAGGTTTGCCGCCTGCGCAATATTCCCATTTTCACGTTCGTTAATAAAATGGACCGGGCTGCCAAGGATCCCTTTTCCTTGATGGAGGAGCTGGAGCAGGTGCTGGGCATCCGCGCTTGTCCCATGAACTGGCCCATTGGCGTGGACGGGGATTTCCAGGGCGTGTACCGCCGGGAAAGCGGTGATGTGCTGCTGTATAGCGGCGGCAACCATGGCATGAGCATGGCGGAGGAGCGCACGGTGCCGCTGCAAAGCCCCGAGGCGGAAAAGGCGCTGGCGGCACATTATCGCAAGCGCCTTGCTGAGGAAATTGAGCTGCTGGATGTGGCGGGAGACGCCTTTGATAAACAGGCAGTGCTCCAGGGGCAAATCACCCCGCTGTTTTTTGGCTCGGCGGTAACCAACTTTGGCGTGGAACCCTTCTTGGAAGCGTTCCTGTCCATAACGCCGCCGCCTCTGCCCCGCATGAGTGATATCGGCGAAATTCAGCCTAGGCTGGACTTTTTCAGTGGTTTCATCTTTAAGATCCAGGCCAACATGAACCCTGCCCATCGGGACCGCCTGGCCTTTGTGCGCATTGTCAGCGGCCAGTTTGAAAAGGGCATGACCGTTTACCACAGCGGCACGGACAAGCAGATGCAATTAAAGCAGCCCCAACAGTTTATGGCGGACGAGCGGGAGGCCGTGCAGTTTGCCTATGCAGGCGATATCATTGGCCTGTTTGACCCCGGGTGTTTCCATCTGGGCGACAGCCTTTCCGCCGGGCCCAAGCTGCGCTTTAGCGCCATTCCCGTGTTCGCCCCGGAGCATTTTGCCCGGGTGCGCCCCGAGGATAGCATGAAGCGCAAGCAGTTCCAAAAGGGGATCTGGCAATTGGCGGAGGAAGGCGCCATCCAGACCTTCCGCCGCACAGAGACCGGCCGGGAAGAGTTTTTGGTGGGCGTGGTGGGCGTGCTGCAGTTTGAAGTGCTGGAGCATCGCCTGAAAACCGAGTACGGGGTCACCATGATGATGGATCACCTGCCCTTTCGCTTTGTGCGCTGGGTGACCAAAAGCCCCATCCCCATCGACAAACTGAAACTGACCTCCACCAGCGGACGCGCCTTCGACAGTGAGGAGCGGGACGTGCTGCTTTTTGAAAACGAGTGGTCCATCCGCCTGGCCCAGGAGAACAACGAGGGACTTGAACTGGCGGACACCGCCTATGGAACGATGTACGAGTGACGAGTGAAAAGGGGGCCGGGGTGGCATCCAAGCGATGCGCCTTGGCATACGCAAGAAAGGACTGAATCCATGGTTCGTAACGATATTCGCAACATTGCCATTATTGCCCATGTGGATCACGGCAAGACCACTTTGGTGGATGAGATGCTTAAACAGGGAGGCGTTTTCCGGGAAAACCAGCAGGTGGCGGAGCGGGTGATGGACTCCAACGACATCGAGCGGGAACGGGGCATCACCATTTTGGCGAAAAATACGGCGGTACATTATGGCGATATCAAGATCAACATTGTGGACACTCCGGGCCATGCCGATTTTGGCGGCGAAGTGGAGCGGGTACTCAAGATGGTGGACGGTGTGCTGCTCCTGGTAGACAGCTTTGAAGGTCCCATGCCCCAAACCCGCTTTGTGCTGAAAAAGGCCCTGAGCCTGAAACTTCCGGTGCTGGTGGTGGTGAACAAAATCGACAGGCCAGACGCCCGTTGCGACGAGGTCATCGGCGAAGTGCTGGATCTGTTTATCGAGCTTGGTGCGGACGAAACCGCCCTGGACCGGCCCATCATCTATGCGTCTGCCCGCAAGGGCGTGGCGACGCTGGATCTCAGCCAGGAAGGGACAAGCCTCCAGCCTCTGTTTGATACCATTTTGGAATACATCCCTGCGCCGGAAGGAGACATGGACGGCCCGGCCCAGGTGCTGATCTCCACCATTGATTACAGCGAATATGTGGGCCGCATCGGTATTGGCCGCATCACCCGGGGCAAGCTCACCGAGGGCATGCAGGCGGTGAAAACCAACTACGATACCCAAGAGAGCAGCCAGGCCCTGCGCCTGTCTGCGCTGTATTGCTTTGACGGCTTGAAGCGGCTGCCCGCCACGGAAGTGAGCATGGGGGACATCGTGGCCATGTCGGGCATTGAGGACTTGTCCATCGGAGACACGGTTTGCGCTCCCGAGGCGGTGGAGGCGCTGCCCTTTGTGAGCATTTCCGAGCCCACGGTGGTGATGACCTTCAGCGTGAACAACAGCCCCTTTGCGGGCAGGGAAGGCGACTATGTGACCAGCCGCCACCTGCGGGCCCGGCTGATGAAGGAACTGCAAACGGATGTGAGCCTGCGGGTGAACGAAACGGAAACGCCGGACGCCTTTGAGGTGAGGGGCCGGGGCGAGTTGCACCTGAGCATCCTGATCGAGAACATGCGCCGCCAGGGCTATGAGTTTCAGGTGAGCAAGCCTCAGGTGCTGTATAAGGAACAGGACGGCGTGAAATGCGAGCCCGTGGAACGGATGGTGGCGGATGTCCCCCAGGCCTACGCAGGCGCGGTGATTGAAAAGATCGGCCGTCGCCGGGGGGTGCTGGCGGGCATGCATGGGCTGGACAGGGTTCGGCTGGAGTTTCTGGTTCCCTCCCGGGGGCTTTTTGGGTACCGCAGCGAGTTTATGACCGACACCCGGGGCGAGGGCGTGATGAGCGCGGTGTTTGAGAATTATGAGCCTGTGAAGGGGGACATCCCCC
>JAVBTE010000137.1:0-5865 GCA_031556335.1 Eubacteriales bacterium
TGCTCCTTACTCAAAACTCAGCCCCCGGGCTCACACTTCCGACGGGTGCGCATTTCGTCGTGGGGGGCTCGGGGGGGCGGGGGGCACGGCCGGGGGACGTTAGGGGCTGCCGCCCCTAATACCCTGCCCAGGGCTATCGCCCTGGACCCTGATCCGACCGCATTGCATGCGGTCGGAGGGGAATACAAAGCATAAAAGGCATATATGGCAAACCCACCGGCGTGTATGTGCCGGTGGGTTATTGGTTCTTCTGTCCTATTCTTTTCTTTGGACCGCGCGCAGCGCGGTCCATGATGGGGTCTGGGGGCCTTGCCCCCAGGCGGGGTTTTAGGGGCGCGAAGGGAAGCGTGTGCCCGGTGGGCACAGCGGCGTAGCCGCTAGCGACCCAAAGCTGAACCGGCAGCCCCTAAACGTGCCCCATCTTACTTGCACAGCGACGGCCAGTGGGACTTGGCGTAGTTGTACGCCTGGTCGATGGCGTTTTGGTGGCCCGTGTCCACAGAACTGCCGGTATGGGTTTTGCTGTTCACGAAGTGGACGCACATCATGCCGTAGTAGTTGTTCTGGGCGTAGAAGTAAGACCCGTTGCTAAACTTGGAAAGGCTGAAGCTGTCCTTGCCGTTGAACCCGTGAGGCCAGCCGAAAATACTGACGCAGAATACGCGGCCGTCCACGTTCAAAAGGGCGGGGCGGCGGTCCCAGCCGCTGCCGATGTCCCTGGCCCCGCCAAAGGAGTTGTTAAAGTCAGGCCAGGCATAGGTGGCGTTGTTGTTGCCGGTGTCGGCCTTGATTTTGCTCAGCTGGCTGCTGCTGGGCGCGGCGCTGTTGTAGGGGAAGCCCACAATGTTGCACATCGTGCGGGTATCCGCAGAGGTGTTGGGCACGCAGTCGGCGTGGTTGCCGCCGGACCAGCGGTAGATGGTATAGACCATGCCCGTCTGGGTATCCAGCACGGTGGCGGTGGTGCCCTTTTTGAACAGGCTGACGCTGCCGCCGTCCACGGTGGACCAGCTCGCCTTTTCAATGCTCCTGATGGTGCCAAAGTCGCCCGTCACGGTGCCGCCGGTATCGCCCGTGCCGCCGTCCACCCAGGTGCCGCCCGAGAACGCCGCAATGGCCATGGGGAAGAGCTTTGCCCAGGTCTTGGGGCCGATGCTGCCGTCCACATCCAGCTTGCTGGCCCGCTGGAAGTTGCGCACCGCGCTGGCGGTGCCTCCGCCAAAGTTCCCGTCCAGCGCGCCGGAGTAATAGCCCATCACGCTCAGCGCCAGCTGCGCCGCGTGCACCCGCACATCGCCCACCAGGTTCATTTCCTGCTTCAGGGAGTCGGTGTAGGGCGCTTTCCAGATCACGTCGGTCATATAGCTGCCGGCCTCGGAAGCGGACATGATATCGCTCTTCAAATCGCTGTATACGGCGTTATAGGTCTTGTTGTTGTAGTAAACGCTGCAATATTCCACTCCGTTTTCCGTGTAGGTGGTGGGGCTCACCATCTGAATCACCCTGCCGGAGGAAATGGTCGCGCCGCCTGTGCCGGACTGCTCCCTGCTGGTGAACACGCTGAGGGAGTTTGAAAGCTGCACGTAGGTTTTGGTAGAGGAGGGCAAAACCCCGCCGCTGCCGCTGCCACTTCCACTTCCGCTACCGCTTCCACTGTCGGCGGATACCTTGGCGCAATCGCCGCGCACATAGCCGTACACGCCGTTGGAGGTTTGGATGTAATACCAGGTATAGCCCCCGGATGTTTTGGAGGGGCCCATCATGGGCACCACGCTGCCCTTGGCCAGCACAATGCCGGTTTTGTCGCCACCCGGGGTTTTCCGCACCCGGGTGCTGGGCATGGTACTGGTCCCCGAGCCCACCTGGGTGCCGCCGCCGGAACCGCCGGAGCTGCCGCCGTTGGCGCTGACGAAAGTGCCCATCAGCCAGCCGGTGAGGCCGTTATAAACCACCTTGTACCAGGTAACGCCGCCCACGGTGGCCGCGTCCACATAGTTGAGGGTGGTGCCCCTGGGGACCACGTTCAGCCGGGCGGAACTGGTGGAGGTGCTTTTGCGCAGGTTCACGCTGTCGGTGGTCACCAGCGTGCCGGTATCGCTGACCGTGCCGCCGCTGCCACTGCCGCTTCCGCTGCCACTACCGCTTCCGCCGCCCAGGGCCATGGGATACAGCGCCGCCTGGGTGAGGGGGCCTGCCCGGCCGTCCACATCCAGCTTGTTGGCCCGTTGGAAGGCCTTCACAGCCGACTCCGTACCGGACCCAAAGTTGCCGTCCATGGCGCCGTTATAATAGCCCATCACCTTCAAGGCCAGCTGCAGGCCGTGGACCCGCACATCGCCCACCAGGTTCAACTCCCGCTTTAGCGAGTTAAAGCTGGTGGCGCTCCACAGGGTTCCGGTGATGTAGGTGGAAAGGTCCGAGGTGCTCATGATGTCGTTATATACATCAGCGGCCTGAACGTTCCAAACGGTGTTGTTGTAATAGAGGCAATAATAGTTGACGTTGTTCACGGAATAATACTTGTTGGCCACCAGCTGCAAAACCGACCCCGCCTTGGCCGTGCTGCCCGTGGATACCTCCGCGCTTTTGAAAATGTTGGTGTCGCTGGAAAGCCGCACATACACCTTGGTGGCGGAAGGAGAAATGCTGCTGGGCGCGCTGCCTCCCTTGTCTGCCCCTGCGCCGGCAAGCTCCGCTTCCGACGCCATTGCCAAAGGAAGCCACGCCGTCAACATACACGCCATCAGCAGCAGCGAAAGAATTTTCCGCAACTCCTTCGTATATGCCCCGACCCTTACCTGTTTCGTTTTCATCGCGTGCACGTCCTCCGTCTGTCGTCGTCGTCAAGTTCATGGGGTGGCCAAGTAGGCTCTATTTCATAAGACGAAATATTCCCACTGTCATCATGCCCATAATATTACAATTTTATTACATTGTCAAGGCGATTTTCTAACTTCTTTGCGGTTTCTCATCCAATTTTTACCGATATTACCATTGCGCGCCGTAGCCCGGCCCCAAACCGGCCCTTACAGCGCGGCGATTTCTTTTTCCAGCATTTCAACGGACGCCTCCGGGGTGGTGACGCTGGCGCAAAACCGAATGGCCGTATGGGTTTCGTCCACCCGCTGCCATAGGGAAAAAGAAAAATGCTTTTGAAGCGCTTCCATCAGGGCGTTGGGCAAAATGGGAAACACCTGGTTGGTGACCGTGTCCGCCAGCAGGGGAAACCCTTTTGCCAGGCACGCTTTTTTGATGCGCGCCGCCAGGGCGTTGGCCCTTCCGCAGGCCTCCACATAATAGCCGTCCTTCAAAAGCGCCTCAAACTGCACCCCCAACAGCCGGCCCTTGGCCAGCATGCCACCCCGCTGCTTGATGGCGTAGCGGAAGCAATCCTTCAACCCTTCGCCGGTCAGCACGATGGCCTCGCCGAACAAAAGCCCCGCCTTGGTGCCGCCGATGGTGAAGGCATCGCAAACCCGGGCCAGGAAGGGCAAATCCACCTGCGGGTCCGCCGCCAGGCCATAGCCCAGCCGCGCGCCGTCCAAAAACAGCAGCAGCCCGTTTTCCCGGCAGACCCCGGAGAGAGCCATCAGCTCCGATTGGGAGTATAAAGTGCCCAGTTCCGTGGGATGACTGATGTATACCATAGCGGGCTTCACAATGTGCTCATGGGTGGTGTCCGCCTGGTGGGCCCGGAAAGCCGCTTCCACCTGGGCGGCCGTGATCTTCCCATCCTTTTGGGGCAGGGCCAGCACCTTGTGCCCCGTGGCCTCGATGGCGCCGGTTTCGTGCACGTTGATATGGGCCGTGTCCGGGCACAGCACGCCTTCCCAGGGGCGAAGCGCGGTGGAGATCACCGTCAAATTGGCCTGGGTGCCGCCCACCACAAAGTGCACGGCCGCCTCCGGGCTGGCCGCCAAACCGCGAATGAGGGCCTTGGCCCGCTCGCAATGCTCATCCTCGCCATAACCCACGGATTGCGCTTCGTTGGTTTCCGTCAAGGCCCGCAGTACCCGGGGGTCGGCGCCCTCCAAATAGTCGCACTGAAACTGAATCATTTCCGCCCTCCTCATCGGCTTTCGCCAGCATATCCAAATGCTACTCCCCCAAGCCACGGTTGTCAATGGCGGGTGGCCAAAAGGCCGGAAAAGCGCGGGTTTGGTTTGACATCGAGAATGCGCAATGGTAAGATAATAGGCACACAGCAACCAGCGCAGCGAGTGTGCAGCCGCGTAGCCTCGGCACGGGCAAAGCCCGCGACGAGGCCGAAAAAGGAGGGAGGGGCATCGCCCCGACTAGCGGCGAAAAACGAGCGCAGCGAGTGTGCAGCCGCGTAGCCTCGGCACGGGCAAAGCCCGCGACGAGGCCGAAAAAGGAGGAAAAGAAACACCATGGCGACGGTCAACAAAGAGATGTCCATTGGCGAGGTCCTGAACCTGAACCGGGGTACTGCCAGCATTTTTATGGCTTTTGGCATGCACTGCCTGGGCTGCCCCCATGCCACCGCAGAGTCCCTTGCGGACGCCTGCGCGGCCCACGGCGCGGATGCAGACGCGCTTGTGGAAAAATTAAACTCGTTTTTTGCCGAAAAAGCTTGATATTTACAAGTATTGCTCGCAAACCACAGACAAAAACAGGCTTTCCGGACCCGCTCGAAAATGTGGAAAACTGGAAAAACCCATGGAAAACCTGTGGAAAGTAGGCACCCATGCAAGTACAATCCGCACAAGAAGCGCTGTTTCTGGCCTGCGAAATGGAGCGCGGGGCGGCTCGGCTTTATGAGCGCGCTCTGATGCTGCTGCGGGATTTGGGCCGAAAAAACGACCCGCTCTATCAAAGCATCGCGGCGATGCAAGCGGACGAAGAACGCCACCTGGCGCAATTCCAAAGCCTTTATCTGGGCCTGGAGGAACCGGTGGAGCGGCGGCTGATGCTTTCCGCCGTGGCGGACGGCGTGCTGTTTGAGGGCGGCCTGATGGGGGCCGTGCGCAGCGGGCTTCTCAGCGATGTGGAAAGCATGCTTCGCCTTGCCGCCGATGCCGAGGAAAAGGCCCAGCAAACCTACCGGGCCTTTGCGGCGGATTGCCGGGACGAGGAAAGCAAGACCGTTCTGCTGGGCATTGCCGACGAGGAAGCCCGGCATTTGGCGGAACTTCTGTTGCGGCTGCGGGGCGCGGGGGCCTGATCCACGGTTTGCGTTCATCCTCACCAAAGAAAGAAGGCGCGTGCCATGCCGGTTCCCTCTTCGCCCGGGTCTGGCCCCCGGGGGTCCCTGCGGCGTTTTGATACGCTTTCCCTTACCCTGTGCGGCATGCTTGCCGCGCTGGTTTTTGTGGCCACCTATTTCATCAAGCTGCCCGTGCCCATGACCAGCGGCTATGTGCACCTGGGCGACGGCCTGATTTTGCTGGGCGCGTCGCTTCTTGGCTGGATGGCCGTGCCCGCTGCGGCGGTGGGCAGCCTGCTGGCCGACCTGCTTCTTGGTTATGCCCCCTACGCCCTGCCCACGCTGGTCATCAAAGGCTGCGTGGCGGCGGTGGCGGTGCTGGCGGCCCGGCAAACGCGGCTGCCCTGGCGAACGCTTTTGCTGCTGGCCGCCGAGGGCGCCATGGTGGCCGGATATTTCCTTGCGGAGTGGCTGCTGCTGGGCTACGGCGCGGCGGGGGCCTGGGCCAACGTGCCTGGCAACGCCGTTCAGGGCGTCAGCGGCGTTCTGATTGCGCTGGCCCTGTTGCCGGCGGTACGGCGGGCGAGGCTGGGGGGACGGGGGCAGTAACACTGGGGCTCCGCCCCAGACCCCGCCAGGGCTATGCCCTGGACCCCTCACGTGACCGCGTTTCACGCGGTCACAAAATAGCGCAGGGA
>JAVBTE010000093.1:0-28168 GCA_031556335.1 Eubacteriales bacterium
GACACGGGGGCCTAATTCGGGCCCTGGCCACCGCGGGGGTTGGTGCGCGGGGGCCACCCCCCCCCCCGTCCCCCTTCCGCCGTCCCCCGTCCCCCGTCCCCCATCCCCGCCCCGTTCCCTTACTCCACAGGCTCCGGGTACACAGGGGCTTCCATGCCCAGCAGGTTTTCGTCGTGGCAATGCTCCAGGTAATGGGTGGTACACATGCCCACGTCGAGCATGTAATACTCCTCCATTTTCTTTTCGTAGTTGGCGATGAACACTTCAGGGTCAAAGGTTTCAATGGCGATGAGGCCGTCGGCCATGCCGTAGGATACGTAGTATTCCAGCACGTCGGCGGGGTCGTCGCCCACCTCGTCCGCCACGTCGGGGTTTTGCTCCAGGAAGTAGTCATAGTTGTACAAAAGGGCGTAGTCCACATCCTCGAAAACCGCCGGGGCGAAGGTGGGGCCCACAAAGCGGTACGCAAATGTGCAGCGCTCCTTGTCCTTGGAAAGCAGCGCCACCGGATGGCCGTTGACGAAAAGGGCCGGGGAATCGGCAAAGGCGCTGCCCACATTGGCCTGAAGGGTGACGGTGGCGGTGTAAAAGGTATGGTAGGGGGTGTCGGGGTCCGCCTGGGCGTCCCAGGCGACGTCTGTAATGGCGCAGTTGTTGTAGGGGTTGTGAACGGCCACGGAGGCATGCCCGGTGATGTCGGCGTTTTGATAGGACACGTCCACCCAGACGTTTTGGATCTCGTGGCCGGCCCACTGGGCGATGTCCTGGGTCATCCACTCCTTGCGCCCGGTGAGGTAGTTGCGGAAATAGTCGACGTTCTCCTCATAGGTGGGGTAGAGGGTGTCGTGGTTGATGTTGTTATAGTTGCCGCCCAAAGGCCACAGAATGTTGTTCATCTTTCGGGAGGCCTGGCTCCGCTTCAAATATCCATCCAGGGATAGAAGCCTTTGGCCCCGGGCGTTTTCGTCGCCCAGCAACACGTTTTGCAGGATGGGCTCAAAGTCCTCCGCGTAGCACCGGGCCACTTCCTCCTGGAAGGCCGGCAGGGTCATCAGGTCCCGGAACCAGCCTTTTTCAGGAACATAGCCGTCTACGCCGCCTTCGTAGGGCTTGGTGTCCCGCATGGCATAGGCGATGTCGCAATCCCATACCGGGCCCCCGTAGATTTTGTTCGCGCCCTCGGGAATGTAGAAAAAGGTAGAGGTGGACCAGAAATCGCAGATTTTGGCGTATTCGATGGTCAGAAAGTATTTGGCCACGGAGGGCAGGTCGATATAGTCGGAGATGGTTTTGCCGGTGACGGGATGAACGCCGTGGTTTGCGACGGTGTCCTCAATTTCCTGGAAAAGGCAGCTGAGGTAGTCCACATCGGCCATGGAGGCATACGCGGGGCTGTGGACCTCGTAAAGCAGGCCCCCACCGGTGGAAAACCAGCTTTTTTCCTTTCGGGCGTTATAGGGGTCCACCTCCACCAGATAGGCGCCCTTCTCCCGCAGTTGGGCCTGCACGCCGTCCACATACTGGTAGGTATGGCCGTAGGCGTTGGCGGCCTGGGCGGTGGGGAAGGTGTCCAGCACCCCCAGCTTTTTGCCGTACAGCCGCTCGATATACTTGCCGTAGTCAAGGATGTCCACCCGGCCCGGGGCCACCTGCACTTTTTCGGTAAGCAGATAGCGCCCCCGATATTCGCCGTCGTAGTACAGGTCCACGGCCCGAAAATCGGGGGTGAAGGCCAGGCCCAGCTCTTGGGCCAGGCGCAGGGTGACGGTGTTGTGAAGCAAGGTGGCGTCAAAGGCGTCGGAAAGAAGCAACCAGGTTCCGTCCCGGTCCTCGGGCGCGGGCCCTTCCAGCAGGTTGGTCTGCTGGGAAAGTTTGATTTGATAAGGCTTTTTTGTGCTCCAGCCCCAGGTGGTGTTGCCCCGGCCCCGCAGCTGTTTCAGGCCGCCGTCGTAGACGACGGAACCGTCGGCGTTCAGCAGCGCGGCTTTGCCCGTGGTTTCACTGAGGTGCGATTTAAAACTTTCCAGCCATTCCCGGCCCTGGGTTTCCGGGTCGTCGCTGGTGATATAGAGCGACCCCTGGTTTTCGGAGCGCATGAGGGTAAAGGCGAAGGGCGCGTCCGTTCCCTGGCTGGAAAGAAGGAGCGGATAGCCGTCCCCCTCGGGGCCGTTTGGAAAAAGGCCGAGCAGGTCAAAGGGCTGCCCTGTTTGAACGGCCAGGGTTTTTTCCGGTGCGCTTTCCGCCGCCAGGAACAAAGCATCCCCCGGAAGGTCAAAACGCAGGGTCAAGGCCGAGAGATTCGCCGAAGAGGGCAGAAAAAGATAGATCCGGTCGTCCCGGTTTTGGGCGCGCACCACCGTGTCCCGTGGCAAGCCGTCTCCCCGGGGGGGCAGAAACACGGAGGTGGTTCCCTCCAGGTTTTGGGCGTAGATCACCGTGGGCGTCTTTACATAGGCGTCGGCCACATAGCTGACGGTGGGAAGCGCCTTTGCCCCGGCGTGCCCGCAGAGGCAAAAGAGCAGGCCCGCTCCCATAAAACAGGCGGCCAGGAACCCCGTTCCTTTTTTTTGCATGTTCTTTCCCCCGCGTTCCAAGCAACATTCACACCGGCATTTTTCGTTTCCTAAGTATACAAAACCCGCCGATGGCTGTCAACCAAGGGCGGGTTTTGGGGAAAGGGGAGAAAAATCAGAACCGAACCAGGTGATAATAGGTTTTGGCGGTTTTCAGGTAAAAACCTCCATACAAAAGGCCGATGCCCCCCGCGGCCAGGAAGGTGGTCAGGGCGATATAGCCAGCGTCGGTCAGGCGCATGAGCCCCAAAATCAGGGTGATCATGTGCAGGGAGCCGGCCACATGGCAGATGGCCACCAAAAGCGGCAGAAAGAACACGGTCAGGATTTGGGCCCGGATGGTGGCCCGCACCTCCTTTTTGTTCATGCCCACCTTTTGCAGCAGAATGAACCGGTCCTGGTCCTGATAGCCCTCGCTGATCTGCTTGAAGTAAATGATGAGGGCCGTGGCCATCATGAACAGCGCGCCCAGGAAAAGGCCCACGAACAGGATGCCCCCAAAAAGGTTGTACAGCTCGCCTCTCAGGGTGGCCTTGTGGAACAGGGAACCGAGCTCGCCCTGGTACTGCGCCCGAAAAGCCTCATAAAAGGCCTTGTCCTGAGCGGGGGGCGCGGAATAATCCAGCTGCAGCAAATAGCGCCTGCCAGGGCCGTCTCTCTCCAGCTTTTCGCCGTAGGCCTTGAAAAGGGCGGTGCGGGCCGCCTCGTCCGGCATCACCAGATACGCGCTGCTGAGGGTGGAGGCATGGGCAAAGGCGGGGCGGAAGGGCAGGGAGGCAAGCTTGCGCACGGCGTAGGGCTGCCCGTCCAGGGAAAAGGTTTTGGGCGCGTCCACGCTGTCGGAATACCAGGCGATTTCCTGGGTGTTAAGCCCCAGGACGCTTCCCTGCAAGCGGTTGAATTCGCTTTCCGTAAACACGCTGGCGTCCACCAGCTTGCCCAAATCCCCCATGTTGGCCATGGAAATGGCCTGGGCGGGCTTTACCTGGCCGCCTTCCACGGCGAACCCGGTTTCCGCGCTTTGAAAGGCATGTACCCCCGTCAGGGTGACGCCGTTTTCCCTGGCGCAGGCCTGGGCGGCGGCCTGGGCCTCCGCAAGCTTTTCCGGGGTGGAGGTTTCTACTGTCAGCTGGCTGGGGTACATGTTGTCCAGCATTTTTTCGGTTCCCGTGTACAGCGCCACGGTGGTGCCCACAGTGATCATGGCCATGCTGCACAAAATGGCAATGCTGGCCAGCCCGGCGGCGTTTTGCTTCATGCGGTACAGCATACCGGAAACGGTAATAAAATGCCGAGGCTGGTAGTAAAAGCGGGGGTTTGCTTTCAGGGTTTTCAAAACCGTCAGCGTGGCGGCGGTAAACAGGCAATAGGTGCCGAGGATGACCAGCAACACCGCCACAAAAAACAGGATGATGGCGGAGATCCCGTTGGAAACGGTGTTGGCGATGACATACCCGGCCAGCATGGCGGCAGCGCCCAGCACGGTCAGCACCCAGCGGGCCTTGGGCTCCCTTTCGCCCACCTGGCCGCCCTGAAGCAGGGCCATGGGGCTGACGGAGCGCACCTGCAGGGAATTGTAAATTTTTAGCAGGAAGAAGAGCACGGCGAACACCCCGGCGGTAATCAACAGCGACGGCAGGCTGAGGGAGCCCGTCAGGGGCACCTCCACCTGGATCGCCAGCCGTACCAGCAGAAACAAAAGGCGGCTCAGCAGCACGCCAAGCCCCAGGCCCAGCGCCATGGAAAGGAGGTAGCACAGGGTCAGCTCGTGCTTCAAAACCCGGGAGATGTGCTTTTTCTCCATGCCCAGGATGGCGTAAAGCCCCATTTCCTTTTTGCGCCGCTTGATCAGGAAGCTGTTGGCGTAAAACAGAAAGATGGCGGAAAAGAGGCAAATGATAACAAGGCCCAGCATCAGCATGAGAATAAACAGGGTCGCCCCCGGCAGCTTTTGGGTTCCCTTGTCAAAACCGATGCAGGAAAAGCTGTATGTGGTAAAGGTCAGCATGACGCTGGCAAACAGAAAGGGCAGGTAGGTTTGCCGGTTTTTCCAAAGGTTGACCCGGGCCAGCCGCCAGTATAAAAGCTTAGTCACCGGCCTCACCTCCGTCGGCCAGGGCGGTGAGGGTGGCGAGAATTTTCTGGAAAAATTGCTCCCGGGTGTTCTCGCCGCAATACATTTGGTTGAAAACCTGGCCGTCTTTGATGAACAGCACCCGGGACGCGTAGCTGGCAGCCTGGGGGCTGTGGGTGACCATCAACAGGGTTTGCCCGGCCTGGTGGATGCCGGAGAACATGCGCATCAGCCTGGTGGCGGCTTTGCTGTCCAGGGCCCCGGTGGGTTCGTCGGCCAGCACGATGCGGGGGCTGGTGATTAGCGCCCGGGCCACGGCGGCCCGCTGCTTTTGGCCGCCGGAAACCTCGTAGGGGAATTTGGAAAGCAGGCCGGACAGGGCCAGCTTTTCGCAAAGGGGGTCCAGCCGGGCGGCCATTTCCGCCACCGGGCGGCTTTGCAGCACCAGGGGAAGCAGGATGTTGTCCTTGATGGAAAAGGTGTCCAGCAGATTGAAATCCTGGAACACAAAGCCCAGGTTGTCCCGGCGGAAGGCCGCCTTTTCGCTTTCGGGAATCTCCGAAAAGCTTTTGCCCTCCAGCAGCACCGCGCCGCCGGTGGGCTGGTCCAGCGCGGCCAAAATGTTGAGCAGTGTGGTTTTCCCGCTGCCGCTTTCCCCCATGATGGCCACAAACTCGCCGCTTTCCACCGAGAAGCTGACGTCGGACAAAGCCTGCACCTTCTGGCCCCCAAAGCGGGTGGTGTAGATTTTTTTCAGGTTCTTGACTTCCAAAAGCGCCATGAAGCACATCCTCTCTTTTCGCGAAGCGGACGGCGACCGCCGTCCCGCCGGCCCTTTTTGGGGCGCAGGAAAAGTATAGCGCGAAAAGGCCGGCGTTGCCTTGTGCCTTGCTTACGCCTGGGGGAAAACGGCTTACATTTTTGTAAGCTTTCCGACCGGCGGCTTCGCCTAAAACGCCTCGATGTCCTCCCGGCGCAAATCGAAGGTGACGGTGGTGCCCCGGCCCACGGCCGAGGAAAGGGAAAGCCCGTGGCCCAAATGTCGGCAGGCCTGCTTGCACAAATACAAGCCGATGCCCGTGCTTTTGGCCCCGCTGTGGCCCGTGTGCCCCGTAAAGCCCCGGTCAAACACCCGGGGGATGTCCTCGGGTCGGATGCCGATGCCCGTATCCGAAATGCGCAGCAGAAAGGGTTCCGGCAAGGAGATCTCGATCTGGCCGCCCTCGGGGGTGTATTTCAGCGCGTTGGTTAACACCTGCTCCATGGCCATGGAAAGCCACTTGGCGTCGGTCAGCGCCACGCAGGCAAAGGGTTCCATCACAAGCCGGATTTTGCGGAAGGCAAACAGGGGCCGCAGCTTTTTGACCACCTTGCAGCACAAGGGATACAGGGCCACGTCGCCCAGCATCAGGTCGTTGTGGAGGCTGGAAAGGCGTTGGTAGGAAAGGGCCACGTCGGCATATTGCTCGATTTTGTAAATCTCCTGTTTCAGCTGCTCCCGGTCGATGGGCTTTTCGCTTTGGGCAATCAGGTTCAGGGCCGCGATGGGGGTTTTGACCTGGTGCACCCAAAGGGTGTAATAATCGGTGCGCTCCGCGTCCCGGGCGGCGGCCTCGTCCGCCTGTCTGCGGCTTTCCTTGCCGTAGGCCACGGCCAGGTCGCGAAAGCCTTCCTCCAGGGGGCCGTAGGCCTCCGGCAGGGAGCCCGGCTCCGGCGGCAGTTGGCCAAGGGCACGCCAAAGAGCCTTTTGCCGGGCCGCGTACCGAAAAAAGGTCACCAGGAAAGCAAGCAAGAAAAGGAGCGCGGCGACCATCACCGCGTATTGAAGCTCCCGGATGGCCCCCATGCCCAGCCAGTGCAGCCCGCAAAACACCGCGCAAAGGAGCAGGCAAAAGGCGGTCCGCGCCAGATACAGGCGCAGGTACCCCCAAAGCAGGCGAAAGAACCCTCGCAGCCCGTTCATGGCGCTTGCACCCGGTAGCCCTCTCCGCGCTGGGTGGCGATGAAGCCCGCAAGACCGATTTCTTCCAGCTTCTTCCGAAGCCGGGTGACGTTCACGGTCAGGGTGTTGTCGTCCACGAACAGGTCGCTGTCCCACAGCCGGGCCATGAGGGCGTCCCGGCTGACGGTATTTCCTTTGTTTTCCAGCAGCATTTGCAAAATGCGGCTTTCGTTTTTGGTCAGTTCCAGGCGGGTTCCTTCATAGGTAACGCTTCCCTGGCCAATGTCCAGCACCGCGCCCCGGTGCTCCAAAACGCTTTGGGTACCCGTAAAATCGTAGGCGCGCCGGAGCAGGGCGTTCACCTTGGCCACGGCCACCTCCAAATCAAAGGGCTTGGTCAGAAAATCATCCCCGCCCATGCTGACGGCCATGACCAGGTCCATGCTGCCGGTGCGGGAGGAAAGGAACAAAATAGGCACGGTGGAAACCTGCCGGATTTTTTCGCACCAATAATATCCGCTAAAAAAGGGCAGGGAAATATCCATCAGCACCAAATGGGGGGAGGCCTGGGCAAATTCACCCAGCACATCGTCCAAATGCCGGCAGCAAAAAGCGTCGTACCCCCAGCGGCACAGATGGTCGCAAAGCAGCGAGCCGATGGTTTGGTCGTCTTCCACAATCATGATTTTGTACATCTTTGCCTCCCCGGTATTGCCTGCGCCGTTCTTTTTTATTATAATAGGATGGTAATAACCGCGCAAGTTGCAATCACCATCTTGTGAAAAGTATCAAATGCTGGTACAATCTTCCCATGCGGTTACGGATCGCCGCCTGCGCGTCATCTCATAGGATCTACGGAAGGAAATGGAACAAATGAAGAAGTTTTTAAACGATTTCAAGCAGTTCTGCATGCGGGGCAATATCCTTGACCTGGCCGTCGGCGTGATGATTGGCGGCGCATTCGGCGGCATCGTCACCTCGCTGGTGAACGATATGCTCATGCCCATCATCGGGCTGATTACCGGCGGCGTGAACTTTTCGGGCCTGTTCCTGGCCCTGGATTTTCAAAGCTACCCCTCCATCGACGCCGCCAAGGCCGCCGGTGTGGGCACGCTGAATTACGGCATGTTTCTGCAGGCCGTTTTGAATTTCCTGATCATGGCGTTTTGCATTTTCCTGATCATACGGCTGATGGCCAAGCTGATGCCCAAAAAGGACGAGCCCAAGAAGGAGGCCCGCAAGTGCCCCTACTGCAAAGGGGATATTGACGACGAGGCCACCCGTTGCGCCCACTGCACCAGCCAGCTGGAGGCGTAAGGCCGGTGGCGCGGGCTTTTCATTACTACATGTCGTGGCGAAGTAACCAAAATTCAGGCATGGTACACTACATATCCTTGGATGCGCGAAAAAGTGGGCTTGTACAAGGTTTTCTGAAAGAAAAGAAAATACTTTGGAAAAACTTGTCCATGCAACCGCCCGTGTAACCATGATCGGATAGAATGAGAAACGAAGATGAGGAATCTTCTTCCAGTATTTGGAAAACGAATCCGGAGGGAATAGATGATGAAGATGACGAAGAAAGTATGGAGCCTGATGATCGCAGCGATGCTTTTGTTCAGCATTGCGCCGGTCGCCAGCGCCGAGGACGCCATAGAAAATCCTCCCCAGGAGGTTCATATCGCTACGCCCGTTCCGGTGACGCCCCCCCCGGTGACTGCCGCGCCGGCCACGCCGGACCCGGCTACCCCCGTGCCGGTGACCGCCGCGCCTGTGACGGCCACCCCCGCCGTGGAAGATCCGACCGCTGAACCCGCCACCGCCACCCCCGGCGCCAGCAACGATCCCACCCACGTGCCCGCCACCGGAGATCCTACCTTGGACCCCACTCTGGACCCCACCCTCGACCCTACGCTTGATCCGACCCTGGACCCCACCATTGACCCGACCATTGATCCCACCCAGGTGCCCGATCGCAGCGTGTATGTGGTGCTTTACGGCGATCCCGGCAGTTTCCAGTATGGCGACACGGTGAACATGGAGGCCATGCTGAACGGTTTCCAGGGCGCGATCTACACCATCACCTGGCAGTGCAGCCCCGATGGCGTGAACGACTGGGCGTCGGCCCCCGGCCAGAACGATGGCACCTCCTACCATTTCACCCTGGATCAGGAAAACGCGATGTGGTACTGGCGCGTTGTGGTGGATGTGTACTAAGAAGCCCTACATGACAAACAAAGATTTTTACACCGCCCGGCAGCAGCCGGGCGGTTTTCTGCGCCGCGAACGCTACCAGGGCTTTGCCCCTGCGGTCCAAACCAGGGCTTTGCCC
This sequence comes from Eubacteriales bacterium, assembly GCA_031556335.1. Taxonomy (GTDB): domain Bacteria; phylum Bacillota; class Clostridia; order Christensenellales; family Aristaeellaceae; genus Limiplasma. The sequence continues at coordinate 8,919 of JAVBTE010000093.1, forward strand.
TGGTTCCATTTTCTTGTCGCGTTTCATGGGGCAAAAAAGCTTCCAAAAGTCTGCTGAAAAAGTCCATCCGCAACGGCGGCGACAAGGAAAGAGGATAGCGGCAAGCTGGCAGGCAACCCCGTTCCTGGCCGGCGCGGGGAAAGCTGTTGCCGTCGGTCACAAGTTGCGGTTACAAACAGGACAAAGAGAGCTGAAAAACCAAGAAATCTCAACGGTTTTCGTGGTAACGCAGGAGCGCGGCGGCAGCAAAAACAATGTAATAATTCTGTAAAGAAAAATTAATACAAAAAGATTGACATGGTTTCAAAACCGTGTAACTGTTTATGTTACCAAAGCCCGGTTCATTACTTGGCCTCTTGCCATAGCACCCAATAGCCCTGGCCATCCCGGCCCTGCTGCCAGCGGTACCGGGAAAGCTCCTTGGGGGGAACCTGGTCCCGGGCGCCGGGAACCGCGTAGGCGATGCGGCTTACCCGCATTCCTTCCCAGTGGATGCCGATAGCAAAGCTTCCCCCACGGGTCATGGGCACGCGCACAAAGCGCCAGCCCGGCGCCTGAAAGGGGGCGAAGGGCACGCGGCCCGCAAAATGAGGCGCCAGTTCCCGCCACTTGGCGGGCCATTCCAGAGGCCTCAGCCGGGTGACCGCCTGGGAATCCGCCGGGCGGGCAAAGACGACCGCGGGCTTTTCTTCCTGGTCTTTTGCGTCCTCCTTTTCAGTTTTCCGCGGGCTCCGGTCCCCCAAAGGAACTCGCTCCCCTTCCGCCGCGATATACACCGTGGGGTCGATGGCGGAAAGAAAAACTTCCTGGGGCGTGGTATCCCGGGGCAGGGGCTGCAGAAGCTGGCGGGGAGCGGAGGTTTCCAAAAAAATAGAGGGGGAGTGGGTGGGGGCGGAGGTGAGGGGGCGGGGCTGTGTTCCCGCCGAAGGTTCCCGCGACGGAGACGCGGGGGGAAGCGGTAAGGCCCGGGCGCTGCGGCCCGCCGAAGGGCGCTCCTCCCTGGGGGCGGGCTCCGCCCCCACAGGAACCAGGGTGGTTTTGGACGCAAGCTTGTCGCAAAGGGCCAGCATGGCGTTTTTGGCGTCCAGCACGCTCCCGGCGCTTTGGGCCACGCACAGGCCCAGCAGAAGGGGCTTGGGTTCCCGGTCGTCGGACAAAACCAGCACGGCTTGTAACCGGCTGGGGGAAAAGCTCCATTGCCGCTGGGGAATGTCCACAGTCAGCATGGCTTGCCCTTGGGGGTTGACGGGGGCGCGCCCCAGTTCTTGCACGGAGCCCTCCCCCGCGTACAAAAACACCCGAAGGGCTTTGGCGTGGGGCGCCGCGTTTTTGCAGGTCAATTGCAGCAGAATGCCGTTCGCCTCGGTTTCCAGCCGGGCAAAGCCGCTCAGGCCCGTGGCCATGGGCTTGAGCATGATGTATTGCCTCTTGAGAGCATTGGACGCCATGGTGTCTCCTCCCTTGCCGTTCGCCACAGCATATGCAGGGAAGAGCAAAAAGAAAACCCGCCCAGCGGGCGGGGGGACGGAGACGAGGAACGAGGAACGTTTAGGGACTGCCGTCCCTAAAACCCTGCCTGGGGGCATGCCCCCAGACCCCTTCATTGACCATATTTCATGGGGTCAAAAAAGAGATCATTTTGGACCGCGTGGAACGCGGTCCAATGAAGGGTCCAGGGGCTTGCCCCTGGCGGGGCTTAGGGGCAGAGCCCCTCACGTCCCCGTCCCCTTCCCCACCCCCGTCTTTCTGTACCGTTCTTCCTCGCTGAAAACGCAGCCGCAGTATTTTTGCATGTACAGGCCCAATTCCCGGGCCTTGGCCTGGCCCTGCCGGAACAGGGGGCGAAAATCCCGGTACAAAAAGGTCACACCGGCGTCCCGGGCAGCCTGCCGGCCCGCTTCTTCCAGGGCCTGGTGGTTTTGGTAGGGGCTGATGAGCAGGGTGGTGGAAAAATGGGTGAAGCCGTTGGCGGCGGCGTACTCGGCGGCGGAGCGCATGCGGGTGAAGTAACAATAGGCGCAGCGGCCCTCCGGGGCCTCGGCCACGGCCTTCACAAAGGGGCGCAGGCCGTATTCCCCGTGCAGCACCAGGGGCAGGTCAATGGAACGGGCGTAGTCCGCCAGGGCGTCCCGGCGGCTGCGATATTCCGTGAAAGGGTGGATGTTGGGGTTGTCCCAAAATCCGGTGGGGGAAAGGCCTTCCGCCCGCAGGGCGTCCACGCAGGCCACGGAACAGGGCGCGCAGCAAACATGCAAAAGCAGGCCTTGGGGATCTGGCAAATGGGACATCAAAACGCCTCCCTTCAAGCTGGGACACAAAAGCAAGCCTATTGTAACACGGCGAAGGAGGCGCTTCAAGGGAAGGCGGGCACGTTTCCAAAAGGTAGAAATTGTGGTATACTGTCCTCGTCAGTCCAAGGAAGCCGGGCGCGGCCTGGCAAAGGAGAGGATACCCGTGCAGTCCATTCGGTGGTTTCGCGGCGCGGCCCGCTTTGCAATCGTCCTTGCGCTTATGTTGGCGACCCTTCCTGCCCTGGCCGCGGACGAGGCGACCAACGCCCTGTTCGACCAGGCCGCCGCCGGGCTGAAAACGCCGGCCCAGGCGGGGCTGGATACCCACGCCTATGCGCTGCGCCTGGGGGATATGGCCTTTGTGCCTTCCGTGGCCCCGGCCCTTACGCCGTTTGACGAGCAGGCGGCCCTGGCGCCGCCGGCTGTGAACGGAACGTTTGAAAGCTCCGACCCGTCCGTGGTTTCTGTGGACGATCAGGGCCGCATGACCGGGGCGGGCGAAGGCCAGGCCACGGTCACCTTCCACGGCCCCCAAGGCGACGAAAGCTTTTTGCTGACCGTCAGCCGGGACGCCCCGCCGGAGCTGGCCAAGAACATGGCGTATGTGGCCCGCCGGGAATTTTACAAAAACAAACGAGGCCGGATGCCCAAGTACAACGAGTATGCAAAGTGGTATTACGGCAAGAAAAACGAGGTGGGCTGGTGCTCGGTGTTCACCATCTGGTGCGCCAACGCCGCCGGGGTTGACCCTGTCAAAAAGAAGGACGCGAAAGAATGGCCGGAAAGTGACGTTTTGTACCTTCGGGAGGGCCAGGTGGGGAACCAGTACGACGGTTTCTTCGCCCTGGACCGTTTTTCGGGGGTGCCCCGGGAAGGGTATCTGGTGATTTACGCGGACATGAGCAACGGGTACCGCACCACCCACGTCGGCATTGTGGTGGAGGCGCTGCCCCTTGGGGAGGGGAAGTACCGGGTCACCACGGTGGAGGGCAACATGAGCAACACCGTGAAAAGCTACTGCTATGTGTACGACAGCAATTTGGACAATCACCTGGTGGGGACGGAAAAAGGCCTGAAACTGCAATGGAACATGAGCGAGGTGCCGGAGGAGGACCGGGCGGACCCCCTGCCCCAGTACGCGCTCCATACGGATCACTGGTCGGTGTTTGGGTTCTGCCAGTCCTGGCAATAATGTTTCAAAGGGGAACAAGGCGGGTATGCCCATTCCATGGATGTGATTCATCAAGCCGGAATGCGTAACAATCCGCAAATTTCAATTTCAATAGGAGGGTTTTGTATGAAAGAATTGAAGGGAACACGGACCGAGGCCAACTTGATGGCGGCGTTTGCCGGCGAGAGCCAGGCGCGCAACAAGTATACCTACTATGCCTCCAAGGCGCGCAAAGACGGGTACGAGCAGATTGCCAACCTGTTTGAGGACACGGCCAACAACGAAAAAGAGCATGCCAAGCTCTGGTTCAAGCTGCTGCATGGCGGCGAGGTTCCCCCCACCGACGTGAACCTGAAAGACGCGGCCGACGGCGAAAACTATGAGTGGACGGACATGTACGCCAAGTTCGCCGAGGAAGCCAGACAGGAAGGCTTCGAGGCCATCGCGACCCAGTTCGCCGAAGTGGCCGCCATTGAAAAGACCCACGAGGAGCGCTACCGCAAGCTGCTCAGCAACATCCAGGGTAACCTGGTGTTCAGCCGCGACGGGGACGCGATTTGGGAATGCCGCAACTGCGGCCACATCGTGGTGGGGCCAAAGGCGCCGGAGCTGTGCCCGGTGTGCAAGCACCCCCGGGCGTATTTCCAGCTGCGGGCGCAAAACTACTGATTCTGGCAAGCGGGCAGGCGGGCTGCGGGCAGGGCCGAGCGGGAACGCGAAACCCTTCTACGCAGCCCCTTTCCGTATACGGAGGATGCAAACATGCGGGTGGTGCACATCAATGTAACGGCGACCCTGAGCACGGGGCGCATCGCCGTGGAGATCTGCCGGGTGCTTTCAGAGCAGGGGCACAAGGCGCTGATGGCCTTTTCCAGGGGATATCCCCCCACGGAAATCCCATGGGTGAAGATTGGCAGCCGGGCGGATGTGCTGTGGCACGCCGTCTGCGCCCGGCTTTTGGACCGGGCGGGGTTTTCCGGCCGCCGGGCCACCCAAAAGCTGGTCAGGCAGCTGAAAGCCTACCGTCCGGACCTGGTGCACCTGCATAACCTGCACGGGTATTATCTGCATTTGCCTACGCTGTTTGGGTTCCTGAAAAAAACAGGGGTGCCCGTGGTGTGGACCCTGCACGATTCCTGGGCCTACACCGGGCACTGTGCCTATTATACCATGGCCAAGGGCGAGGCCTCTCGCCAGGAAGGCCGCACTCACCGGCGGCTGACCACCCGAGGCTGTGGCCGGTGGAAAAGCGGCTGCGGCCATTGCCCGGAGAAGCACGCCTATCCCGCCAGCTTCTGGATGGACCAAAGCGCCCGAAACTGGCATGAAAAGCGCGCCCTGATGACCGGGTTGCCCCAGGTGACGCTGGCGACCCCGTCCCACTGGCTGGCCCGGGAAGTGCAAAAGTCCTTTCTCAGGGAGTATCCGGTTTGGGTCATTCCCAACGGCATCGACCTGAATGTGTTCCGGCCCAGCGAGGACGCGGAATATTTGGAGGATGTGGCCAAAGCCCACAAGCTGCATACAATGGGAGAGAAGCGCCTGCTGCTGAGCGTGGCCAGCACCTGGGACGAACGCAAGGGCATGCAGGATTTGTGGGAGCTGTCCCAGTGCCTGGGCGATGACTACCTCATCTTGCTGGTGGGCCTGACGGAGTGGCAGCGGGAACACCTGCCGGAGGGCCTGCTGGGCATTCCCCGGACCCGGAACCTGAAGGAACTGTGCGTGCTGTATACCGCCGCCGATTTGTACATCACCCTCAGCCATGAGGAAACCATGGGCATGACCCTGATTGAGGCCATGGCCTGCGGCACCCAGGTGCTATGCTACGACACCACGGCGCTTCCCGAAAGCGTCACGCCGGAGGTGGGCAGCGCGGTGCCCATGGGGAACATTCAGGCCGTGGCGGAGGAAGTGGTTCGCCTGTGCGACGCGCCAAAAAGCGCCGCTGCCTGCCGCCTTCACGCGGAGTGGTACGACAAGCGGGAGCGCTTTTCGGACTATGTACGCCTGTATGAGGAAATGCTGGGGCTGTGATGGGCCCGGGTTTTCGTGCCCGCCTAGGCCATGCGGCTTTCGGAAAGAATGAGGCGCACGTTGTCCCGCCCCAGGTTGTCCAGGGTGCGGCCTTCCGGCCGGAAGTTCCTTCCAAGGGCCGCGCCGGCGATGTCGATGAGGGCAGTGCATATTGGCGTTGGAACGCTGAGGCTTTCCGCCAGGGTTTCCAGCAGCACCAGGCCCTGAGGCACATCCTCGGTGATGTAGCGGGAGTCTACGGTCACGGGGCCTTTGGCCCGGGTGGGCATGGCGGCGTAAGCTTCAAACACCGCCTTGGCGTGCAGGGACAGGTCGGCGCTGTTGCGGAAGCGGCAGGCCTGGGCATAGGACATTCGCTCAAAGCCCAGCTTTTCAAGCACGTTCATCTTTTCCCCGTCCAGCGCCTCCAACAGCTTCCATACGCTGGGGGTGAACACTTCATGATACATGCAGTAGTCTCCGCCGGTTTTTTCGATGCGGGGAATGCTCATGATGGCGCCCACCGTGTGGACGATGAGGTTGGGGTTGTGCAGCGCCGCCTCCACCACGGAGGAGAGGTACGTGAAGGGGAAGCCCACCTGGGACAGCTTTGCCTTTGTCGCCTCCAGGCGCGCCAGGGGATATACCCCCAGGGGATTGCGCACGTTGCGGAAACCCGCTTTGATCACCCCGGGTTCCATGATGCGGCAGTCGATGAAGGAGCTTTCCGCTTCCACCACCGTCAGGCCCGCCGGCATGCCATGTTTCAAAAAATACGCGGTGGAAAGATAGCCGGGGTTCAGCAGCACGATTTGTCCGGGCCGCAGGTGGGCCAGCATGCGCTGGATCAGGGCTTCGTGGTAGTTGGTTTGGATGTAGACGATGACCAGTTCCGCCTCGGCCAGCTGCTCCAGGTCTGTGGTGACGTGGGCGATGTGGGTTTCCCGAAAGTCGCCCTTTTCCCAAAGGGTGATGCGCCCGCCCGTTGCCATGAGATGGTCAAAGTGCGGGCTTCGCAGTTGGGGGGTGGTTTTGATGAGCGTCACTTTATGCCCCCCCAGGGAAAGGTCGGCGGCGACGGCGCTTCCGCCGTTGCCTGCGCCCAGGATCGCGATTTTCATTTTTGGTGCCCTCCTTGAGTGTGCGGTCGGTCTTGCAGCCATACAGCGCTCAAAAAGGCATTCATAGCCCTGTCTTTACCATATCGTTTGCGATGGAAATTGTCAACTGCTTTTTGCCCGGGGAAGGAGCGGAGCGCTTTTTTGCAGGGAAAAGCGGTTTTTGGTCGAATATTGAAAATTTGAAGAAATTTGCCCATGGCCAGGTGCCGGGACGAAGCGAAGGGGCGGTGTGCGCATGCGCGGGAAGAAAACGGTGCTGCTTTTGCTTTTGCTGGCGGTAGCGGGATGGACGCTGGCGGGCTGCACGGTGCTCTCGCTGAAGGGGGACCCGGTGGCCGCCGTGCCCAACCTGGGGCTTTTGCAAATGGAGCCCTATCAGGCGGAGCCTTCGGCAAGCGCGGGGGCGGGAACCGGCCATTCCTATTTGCGGGTGGATTTGTGGCTGGACGCCTCCCAGGTGATGGGCGGCATCAATCCGGACCCGGACAGCATTTACCCCCATACCGGGCGAAAGTACCGGGAGGGGGGTTTCCACTACCGCCTGAAAAACGCCACGGGTTGGTATGAAAACGTGCTGAGAAACCTGCTGGGGGCCGCGGACGGTTCCCAGGTGCGGGTGCTTCGCTTTGGCAATGAGCGCATCCCGGACAGCGCGCTGGTTTCCCAGGGCCTGGCCGGAAAAGACGACGGGGCCGAGCGCCTTTCCTCCCTTCGGCGGGATTTGCTCACCTACGCGGTAAACCCGCTGCCGTCTTTGTTTGCCGGCATGTCCGCCGAGGATATGGCGGGCAGCTACTATGCCCTGGGCAGCCCCCAGCTGAACCAGATGGCCCAGTTTGCGGCGGACGGCGGGGCGGAGCTGGAAAACCCCGGCCAGGTATCCGGCATGAGCAACCTGCTGGACAAGGAAGTGGCGGCCTTTGCCGCCGGCTCCCCCGGGCAGTTTGGAGTGCCCAAAACCCGTTCGGACAGCGATTTTCCGCTGATCTACGCCCTGCAAAACATCGATTTGTCCCGGCTGAGCGTCATCACCTTTGACCCCGCCGGGCTGCGCCGCATGGCGGGCACCGATAACGACGGCAAGCCGGTTCAGTATATAGAAGAATTGCTGCGAAGCCGGGGCGTGTTTGAAAAAGGCCTCTGCGCGGGGCTGTACGCCTTCCGGTTGGACTATTGCGGGCAAATGGCCACCATTGGGCCCGCCAACCTGACGGAACCCCTCATTTGGGGAAAGCCCATTTATAACGAAAAAAAGCGGGAGATCAAATACATCGCTGGCATGCCCCGAATTTTGATGGGCCTGGTGGTGGGCGTTCCGGATCAGGTGGACGGCTACATGGCGGAGTTCTCCGGCAAGCTGGACAGGGACCCGGTGCTTGGCGGGCTGCGGGGCCCCCAGGAGGGGGAGCTGACCTATGCCCGGGCCGGGCAGACCGTGACCCAGCAGCCCTTTGGCTTCGCCTATTGGCAAACCGTCATCGGCCGTCCCAGCGCGGGGCTGTACAGTCAGCATACCGACGGGGTCGCCCTGAGCCTTGCGGAAGGATTGGGGACCGTGGAACGGGTGCACGGCCTGCAAACCGCCCTGTTGTCCCCCGGGGAAAACGGCAAGCAGGGCAACCGGACGCTGACCCTGCGCTTTCCCCTGGGCCAGGAGGACAGCGGGGCCACCATGGACCTGAGCAAGCTGCAAGGGGCCGGGGTGGAGGTGGTCAGCGCGTTGCTGCTAACCCAGACCCTGCCAAACACCAGGGAAAACCAGCGGGAAGCGGGGCAGGGCGAGCAAATCGTGCCCCTGCGGGACCGGCTGTATGTATACACCCGCAAGGAGGGCCCCCTGACAGGGCCGGATATGCCCTTTTTGCTCAAGAGCATCGGCCCCAGCCAGGATGGCCGGGAGTTGGTGGCGGAGATCGCCGTTGCGGGCGACAGCCTGAAGGAAGGCTACTACCGCCTGCGCCTGTCCGCCGACCTGACGGACGAGGAAGTGGATTGGCTGCCCGTGGACTGGATTGACGGGGGGCAGGCCATCGGGGTCGCCATCAGCAACGAGGACATCGTGCGCTGGGAAAGCTTCACCGCCTTTCTGGCCGAGAAGGAACGGGGCAAGGGCGGCGTGCCCCGCAGTTTGCAGCACGCCTGGGGGTCCTATACCACCAAACCCTACAATGGGGTGCAAATTCCGGAGTGCCCCCCCGTGGAGAGGGCCTTTGGGCTTGCGGAGCTGGCGTCCCAGCTGCGGGAGGCGGCCACGGCGGAAAAAAGCGCCTTTGTGCGCTATGTGGTGGACGTGTTTGTGGACAACGGAAGCCTGATGCCGACGGCGGTGGCAGGGGAATAAAGGCCGGCGGCGACCCGCCTTTGCCAAAAAACGAAGCGCCCCTTTTCCGTAAAAAACCAAGGAGGAATCCCGCCTCATGCAAGAATATGCGCCCCTGGAATGGCAGGCGGAGAAAAAACCGTCTCCCCGTCCGCGAAAACGGATGAAGATCCGCTATACAAACAAAACCAAGGTGCTGCTTTGCTACGGAATCGCCTGGGCCCTGGCCCTTGCCGTGCCGCTGGCGGGCCTTGTTTGGGTGTATCCCTACAAGCTGGTGGGCACCGCGCCGGCGGTGGCCCAAAACCTGACCACGGCGCTGCCCTTTTTGGCCCCGGTTTTGCAAACCCAATTGGAGGCCACCGCCCTTTTGGACACCATGACGCCCCAGGCCGTCGCAAGCGCGATGCAGGCAAGGGATGCGGAGTGGCGAACCTTTGTGGGCGGTTGCTTTGCGGCGTGCTGGCTTGTCAGCCTCATTTTGCAGCTGGCGTGGCGGTGGCTGTTCCATCATCCCCTGGGGGTGGCCAAAGCCACCCGCCGGGCCATTCGGGCCTACCGCATGACCATGCTGCTCATTGGGCTGGTAAACGCCCTGGGCGGGCTGCTGGTTTATTTGCTGGGGGTGCAGTTCATTGGGGGGCGCACGGTTTGGGATTGGCTTTTGTACATGGGCGGCTTTGGCCTGAACGGGCTGGCGGCCTTCCTGTGCTTTCGGCTGGCCGCGCCCCCGACCCTTTCGGGTAAGCATTCGTTTTTCAAGCGGCTGTAAAGCGCGGTTTTCCCGCGACAGGCGGAACTAATGAAGGGTTCAGGGCGCAGCCCTGAGGAGGGCCTATGGGCTATTACGTCATCGCCGTGGGCGGCACGGGCAATAAAATATTGGAAAGCATCGTCTACGGCGCTTGCATGGACGCGTTTTACCAGGCCGGGGGCAAGACCGGCCGCACGCCCCTGCCTATGATTCGGCTGCTGGCCGTGGACGTGGACGCGGCCTGCGGCAACACCACCCGGGCCAAGCAGGCGGCGGAGCATTACGAGCGGGTGCGGCAAACCTTTCTGTCCAACCCCGTCAGCCGCCGGGGCTTTCACACGGAGCTGCGGGTGGACCGCTGGAACATGAACCTGTCCAAACGGGCCACCTCCGTGGAGCGCATGGTGCAAAACCACAAGCAGGATCAGCTTTTGGCCCGCACGCTGTTCGACCAGACCGAGGCCTCGCTGGAATACAGCGAGGGGTTCCGGGGCCACCCGGACCTGGGGGTGCTGTTTTTTGCCGATCTGCTGGCGGAGCTGGAAACCGCGGAGAGAACCGGCCAGCCGGACGAGATGGTGCGGGTGCTTCGGGAAATGCAGGCGGAAATGGACATGGGGGAGACTGTTAAAGTGATGCTGTGCGGCTCCATCTTCGGCGGCACCGGGGCCAGCGGCATTCCCTCCATTTCCCAGTACCTGCGCAAGCGGTTTGAGGAATACAGCGATTTGTTTGAGCTGGCCTCCGTCTTGATGCTGCCCTATTACAAGGTGCCCGCCTCTTCCCAAAACGAGGAATTGGAAATTGTGGTGAAAAGTTCCACCTTTTTGGACAAGGCCCGCACGGCCCTGCAATACTACGGCATGGAAAACATGATCCGCTCCGGGGAAAGCGACCCCGTGGGCGTGTATGACGCGGTATACCTGCTGGGCCTGCCGCCGGAGGCCTTCATCACCACCCGCATCTATTCCACGGGTTCCCAAAGCCAGGAAAACGACGCCCACATGCTGGAATGGCTGGCCATGCGCTGCGTGGCCCGGTTCTTTCGCACGGGCTTCCGGGGCGAGGACAGCCACAACATCGATTGCTACTATTACCAGCTGCACTCCCGCAGCTTTTCCTGGGAAAGCTTTGACGACGAGGCGGACCTGTACCGGGTGGGCTTTGGGGGGCTGCTGAAAGCCGCTACGGCCTTTTTCGCGGAGTGCTACCCCTACTTGCGGGCCCGCATTGCCGGGGAGGGCAAGGTGGGCCGGGACCCGGTCAATTATTACTCGGCCTGGTTTTACCATGCCAAAAAGTTCACCGGGCCGGAGCGGGCCCGGCTGGAAAAGGACCTGGACGCGCTGTACCACTGCCTGGCCTTTTATGGCAACTGGATGATTCAGCTGGTGCATACCCTGCCCCCCACCCTGCGCAAGGACCGGGTGACCGAGGAAGCCGCCAGGGAGGCGGCGGAGCTATACGGCCAGGTGGTGGACCGCCATGTGCTGCTGAGGGAGCGGGGCCGCACCCTGGGCGCGGAGGGCCGCAAGGCGGAGTTGGCGGCGAACCAGCAGCTGGAGGCCGAATACGGCGAAATGCTGAAAGAGCAGCAGCAAAAGGTGCGGCGCATTGGCGGCAGCATGCAGCTGGAAATTTTGAAAAACGCCCAAACGCTGCAAAGGGAAAAGATAGCCGCCCAGGAAAGCGCCATTGCCGAGCTTTCCCAGCGCATTGCAGGCTGGCAGGGCGAGGACAGCCACCTCATCGACAACCAAACCCTGCGCCAGGAGCAGGAGCGCGTCTCCGCCATGGAGCGGGTGCTGGAAACGATGCGGCAGAGGCAAAAGAAAATCGGCGAGGACATCGAGGCCGCCATCCGGGAGAACATCGTGTCCATCCAGGCCCAGTTTGAGGAAGAGATGGGACGGGAGCTGCCGGAAAACGACCTGTTTGACGCGGAAACGCTGACCCTACTTCACGAGCTGCTCACCTTTTACGGCTACAAATATGAGGCCAGGGACCTTCGCCGCATGGAGCAGCTGTGCGAGCAGTTGCAGCGGAACATCACCCGCCTTATTGCCCAGCGGGTGCCCGACCGGATGGACATGACCCGCATCATCGCGGGGGTGGGCGGCGGCGGAACCCCGGCCCGCACGCCGGACGCCATGCTGGCGGGCTTTTGGGCCGCGCTGCTTGGCGCGTCGCTGGAGGAGGAGAACGTATGAAAAAGCGGCTTTTCCCAAGAAGCGCCCCCACCGCTTTGCGCAGGCCCGCGGCCGAAAAAGCGGAGCTGGACCTGCAAACCACCTACCTGACCCTTTTGCCCCATATGGACGAGGGGTTCCATATCGGCTACCAGCCCCGGCCCGGCATTGTGAACGACACCAACCAAAAGCCCCACGAATGGCTGGAAAACATGGCCAAATACATGCAAACCCAGGGCGAGGACGTGGGCTATTCCATCCCGGATGTGCTGGCGGGGGAGCAGCAAATGCGCCGCCTGATTCGGCTGCCCCACGAGGAGGCCATCCGCCACCAGGAAATGGTGAACTGGCGGGCCACCCTGGCGGTGTTGCTTTTGTGGGACGCCTGGGAGAAGGACGAAACCTGGCCGGAAATGTCCTTTGAGGATTACCTGACTGAGGAAAGCATGCGGGGGGCCATGGCCTTTCAAAAGACCGTGTCCGCCGCGCTGACCCGGGAGCGGGTGGCCGACGGGCTCAAGGTGTTCGCCCTTACCAAATTTGTGGACCAAAAGCCGGAAAAGCGCCCGTTTTGCATGGTGTCCCGGTCGGTGATCGTGATGCCTGCGGCCAACCCCGGGGATTTGAGCCACCTTCTGCCGCCCCAAATTCGCTGGTACGACCGCAAGCGCAAGCGCTTCCTGGACCCCTGCCCCTTTTTGGAGGAGAGCGACCGGGCCCGGCTTACGCTGCAGCTGCGCCTTTTGCAATGCATGAACGAGCAAAAGGAGATGGGCAGCTACCTGTACGCCCCGGAGGCTTCCCTGTGCAGTCCCCTGGAGCGTTTCATTGACGACTTGCAGAATTTTCGCAGCGCCTGGCGCGACAAGCTGGCCCGGCGGGACGAGGAAGCCGTGCGGGAGTTTTACGTTCGCACCCTGGCGGTGTACGGCCTTCGGGGCGGGGCCACCCAGGTGAAGATCGACGGGCTGACGGAGGAATGGCAGCAGCTGGACTGCTCCGCCTTGTGGCAAAACCCGTTGATCCGGCAGCTGATGCCGGAGGGGGCAGGCGTTCCCGGGGTGATCGACGATGTGCAGCAAACCCAGTATTTATTGAGCGGCGTTCCCTTTGCCAAGGCCTCGGCCAACTGGCTGCTGGAACCCACCAACCACGCCGCCGAAAAAGACGCCCTCAGCCGCCTGGGCCAGGAGGAGGCGCTGCTCTGCGAGTACAGCGGCCAGTGGAACGCGGACATGGCCCGGTGCTTTGGGGCCCTGTACGATCAAATGAAGCAGCGGGTGGGGGTTCACCCCGTGGTGCTGAGCCTGCTGAAAGAGTGGCAGCGCAAGCACGCCGCCTATCCGGCCCAGCGGGACGCGAACCTGACGCTGTATTTCCCTGTGGAGGGGCACCCCCAAACCCTGGGGCTGCTGATGGACGACCTGATCGGGGCCTCGGACGTGAAGGGGATTTGCGGGGCGTTTTCCGATTGTCTGCTGGTGATGGTCTGCAACGACCGTCCGCCTTTTCAAAACCCGGAATTGAATGCCGTGTGCCGGGTGCAGGGCCCGGGCAAGGTGGTGGAATACGCGGTGCCGCCCCTGTCGCCCTGGCTGGCGGGCTGGCTGATGGACCAGTCGGAGCGTGACGACGCCTACGCGCCCCGCCTGAAGGTGGACAGCCTCAGCTTTCAGCGGGAAGAGGGGGACGCCATTCGGGCCAGCTTCCGCATCGTTTGCAAAAAGCCCGGGGACGACGCCCTGCTCACCAATACCGTCACCTTTTCCCGCACCTACCGGGGCAAGGATTGCGCGGGGGGCGTGGTAACCGCCGCCGCCGACGAAATGCCCTTCGTGCTGGCCTGGCCCAACACCCGGCTTTCCCGGGGGTTGTGGAAGCAATATTTTGTGTACACCCACCGGCCCGAGGCGCTGGAGACCTGGGTGCGCCAGGGAGAGGGCTGGGGCCAGGGCGCCGTTCGCCAGGCTCTGGATACCGGCGAAGGGAGCCAAACCAAGCTGCGCGCCTGGCAAACCGCCGTCAGCGATCGCTACCCGGCCTATGTGGCGCTGAAAAGAGGCCCGCTTTCCATGGGGGCCCTGGTGAACGACGCGGTGCGGGAGCAGTTGAAACACGAGCCCGCAGCCGTGGTCAGCATCGATTTTGGCAGCATTGCCACCACGGTGATGCTGCGCCAGGGCGACAAGGTGCAGCCCGCCACCTTCCCCAAATGCCTTCACGGGGCGCTGCTACACACCCGGGAGGGGGACGAAAATTTCCTTACCGACGAACTGCTGCCCATGGACGCGCTGCTGCCCAACGCCGAAAACCTCAGCCAGAACGAGCGGGAAAGCACCTTTTACAGCGTGATGGACATGTTCACCGACGAGCACCAAAAGTGGCGGGGCGTGCTTCGGGACGGACACATCTATTACCGGGGCACCCTGGACGATTTGATGCGCAAAAACGAAAGCGCCCTCTACTACGACATGAAATGGGGGGAGGAGCCCTACATTCTCCATTGCATGCGCCTTTTTTTGAAGCAGGTGATGGTACAGGCATCCCTCAGCGCAAGGCTTTGCGGCGCGCCGTCCCTTTCCTGGCGCATTTCCATGCCCAGCGCCATGCCCCTGCCCCGGCAGGAGGCCTACCTGGAAATGATGCGGGGCCTTTCCCTGGAGGTGGCGGTGGAAACGGGCATGCTGCTCACCGCAGATATCCCCAATGTGCTCTATGCCACGGAAAACCAGGCCGACGGCCTCTATTTCCGCAGCCGCAACGAGGTGAACGTCCGCAGCGGCTATATCAACATGGACATTGGCGGCGGTACCACGGACATCAGCCTGTGGCTGAACAATGCCCAGCGGGCCACCCTGGAAACCTCCCTCATGCTGGGTTGCCGGCAAATGCTGTTCGATTCGGTGTCCGCCCGGCACCTGGACGCCTTCCAGCAGGACTTTGAACAAAGCGGCGACCGGATGAAGGCCGTGGTGAAGGCCGTGACCCAAACCCTTTCCGCCAGCCTGGTCTCCACCCGGGGCCGGCAGAAGAGCATGTTCCTGCTGGACGATTTCTTCGCCGATTACGACCGGGACATCTGGAAGATGATGGCCCAGGTGCGCTCCGACGGCCGCATCAGCTATGTGGAAAGCCTGCTGCTGCTGAACATCGGCTTTCTGTTCCACCTGTGCGGCGAGCTGGTGAACCGTTCCTGGCAGGATGACAAGGCGCGCGGGCATCTGCATCCCCGAATGGAAATCTGCATCGCGGGCAACGGCGGCCAGCTTTTAAAAGCCTTTGACAATGAAACCAGGGCGAAGCTCTGCCGCATGGCCCTGCAAGCCCTGGGCCAGGGCCATCCCGTGCGGGAATTGATGCTGGTGCAAAGCCGCCACCCCAAGCAGGAGGTGGCCATTGGCCTTCTCAGCGATGAGCAGCGCATGCGCAGCGCCATTCACGGCGAGGACGGGTTTCGGGAGTCGCCCCAGCCCTTTGGGGACCACGGCTATCACGGCCAAATGATGCGCTCGTTCCTCGTCCGCTTCGCCTCCGCCTTCCCCCAGGCGGCGGAGCGCCTGATGCCGGACGTGTTCGACAAGGCCCAATCAAAGGGCATCGCCTTGGCGCCTTCGGCGGCCATGGAACTGGACACCATTTTGGATAACGAGTTCTATGCCGGGTCGGAGGACGATTTTGTCACCTATGCACGGTGTTTCGGGGCCATGAAACGATTGTGGCGCGTGTAACCAAAATTTAACCGCTTCGCAAAAGGCTTATTTGTCGATTCCTATATACGAAAATGGGTTTTTATGGTAGAATGAGAAATGTTTTGGAAGGACCTCTCAAGCAGACCGTTCAGCCCTAGATCTCTTGATATGAAAAGCTCCATGACTCGAAACCGGCGAAAAACGCGGCCGGAAGAAATGTACCCGCTGATGTAACCGTTTGCCATGGCAAGGGCAGGCGGAAAATTGACAAAGGATCGCAATCAAACGGAGGAACACAAATGCT
Organism: Eubacteriales bacterium; assembly: GCA_031556335.1. Taxonomy (GTDB): domain Bacteria; phylum Bacillota; class Clostridia; order Christensenellales; family Aristaeellaceae; genus Limiplasma. The sequence continues at coordinate 24,774 of JAVBTE010000093.1, forward strand.
TACCATGCTTACGGCCTATACCCTGGAAGCGGACGACGCCGCGTTTGCCCTGAACGACATCCTACGGCAGCTGGAGCCGGAAAAAAACCTGAAGGCCCATTCGGCCGGCATGCTGTTTTGCCACCCCGATTTCATGGAAAGCGGCGTGGCGCAGTCGATTGCCGATCAGTTGCCCTTTGATGTGATCGGTACCACCCTGCTGGCCAACATGGTAAGCGGGCTGGACGATCCTTTGATGCTGTCCATCAGCGTGTTTACCAGCGACGATGTGGAGTTTACGTCCCTGTTCGCCGACGGGCTGGAGCAGCGGGAGGCCCTTACCCGGGGCTATGTGGAAGCCGCCAGGGGCAGGGACGGGGCACCGGGCCTCATCTTTACCCTGGTGCCCATGAAAATTTACGTGGGCGTGGAAACCCTGCTGATGCACCTGGACGAGCTGACTGGAGGCGCGCCCATTTTCGGCGCCGTATCGGTGGACCATACCACGGACCTGTCCCGGTGCTACACCCTTCGCAACGGAGAAATGAGCAAGACCGGCATGGCCGCCCTCCTTTTGTGGGGCGATGTGAACCCCAGCTTTTACACCACCACCATGTCGGAAAAATATGTGCAAAAGCAGCGCGCCATTATCACCAAGTCTCACGAGAATTTGCTGGAAGAAGTCAACGACATGCCCTTTATCCAATACCTGGAAAACATCGGCGTGTCCGGAAACGGGGCCCAGGAACTGGCGGGGGTGCCCTTCATTGTGAACTACAACGACGGCACCCGGCCCGTGGCCCGGGGCATCCACACCGTAACCGAGGAGGGCTTCGCCTTTTGCAGCGGCCTGATGCCCTTAAACGGCACCTTGGCCATTGGCACTGTGGAGGAGAGCGACGTGCTGCGCATGACCGAAGAGGCCATGAAGGCCGCGCTGGCCTCGGGCAAGCGGGAGGGCTGCATCATGTTCCCCTGCGTATCCCATTTTCTGACCATGGGGATCAATGCCCAGCAGCAAAAGGAGATCGCGCTGGAGCTGATGCCCGGGGAGCTGCCCTTCATGTGGGGATATTCCGCCGGGGAAATCTGTCCGGTGTATGACGAGGCTGGAAAGCTGCACAACCGTTTCCACAGCTTCACCATGGTGATTTGTGTTTTCTAAGGCCGCGAAAGGGAAGGGTGGGAACAATGGCCCAGGATTTTGATATGAACGACCGCGTGCGTCCCGAGGAGCGGGTGGCGCAGCTGGAACGTGAGGTTCGGCGGATGCACCGCCAGATTAAAAATTTGCAGGAAATTCAGATTCGCAACAAAGAGGTGCTCCAGGGCAAGGCGAAGGTGGACAGCATCCTCGCGGAGGAACGCCAAAAGCAGGAAAAATACATGCGGCTGCTTTTGGAAAACAGTCCGGACATCATTCTTCTGTTTGACCAGAATGGCCGGTTTGTGTACTGCACCGATTCTTTTTTGAAAAAAGCCAATATTCCAAGCTTCGGGCTGATCAACGGCCGGTTTTACCGTGAGGTGTTTGACAATTACGGGGTGGGGGACGGGGCCGAGCGCACCGACGAAATCTTCCGCAAGTCCATCCAGGAAGGCCTCAATTACACCACCACGGCCATCTACGACATTGGCGGACAGGGCAACCCCCGCCATTACCAAATCCATTTCACCCCCATGCTGGACGCCAACGGCAACATGGAGGGCTCCATGGCCCTGATGCACGACATTACGGAACTGCTCAAGGCCAAGGAGCAAGCCGAGGCGGCCAACCTGTCCAAAACCAACTTCCTCTCCAACATGTCCCATGAGATGCGCACGCCCATGAACGCCATCATCGGCATGTCCAGCATTGCCAAAAACGCCGGCGACATGGACAAAATGCGCTATTGCATCGACAAGATCGACCACGCCTCCACCCATCTGCTGGGCGTGATCAACGATATTCTGGACATGTCCAAAATTGAAGCGGGCAAGCTGGAGCTGTGCCCCATTCCCTTCGTGTTTGAGAAAATGCTCAGCAAAGTGGCCAATGTGCTCAACTTCCGCATTGAGGAGCGCAAGCAGCGCTTTTCCGTGCGGGTGGACCGGGACATTCCCTATACCATCCTGGCGGACGAGCAGCGCCTGGCCCAGGTGATTACCAACCTGTTGTCCAACGCGGTGAAGTTTACCCCCGAGGGCGGGCAAATCTCCCTTGCCGCTCAAAAGCTGGAAGAGGCGGGGAACCAGGTTCATCTGAAAATTTCCGTGCAGGACAACGGCATCGGGCTGACCCAGGCCCAGCAGGCCAAGCTGTTCCGCTCCTTTGAGCAGGCGGACAGCGGGGTGTCCCGCAAGTTTGGGGGCACCGGGCTGGGCCTCGCCATTTCCAAAAGCATCGTGGAGATGATGAACGGCCATATCGACGTGGAATCGGAACCGGAGAAGGGCTCCTGCTTCACCTTTGACGTATGGGTGCGCAAGGCTGGCGACGAAATTCCCGGCGACGCGCTGCTTCCCGACGCGCCGGACTGGGACAAGATTCGCGTGCTGGCCGTGGACGACGCCAAGGACGTGCTGGAATACTTCGAGAGCATCGGCGCGTCCCTGGGCCTGAGCTGCGATGTGGCCGGCAGCGGCAAAGCCGCCCTGGAAATGATCGAAAAGGCCGCAAAACCCTACCAGATCATCTTTGTGGACTGGATGATGCCGGAGATGGACGGCATTGAGCTGACCAAGCGCATCAAGGAAAAGTGCGGGGCCAGCACCATTGTCATCATGATTTCCGCCACCGAGTGGAGCCAGATCGAAAGCGAGGCTGTCCGGGCCGGGGTGGACCGCTTTATGCCCAAGCCCCTGTTTACCTCGGACGTGGCGGAGTGCATTTCCCGCTGCATGGGCACGAAGGACAAACTGCTGGTGGAGCAAAGGCCGCCCGTGGCCGTGAAAGGCCTGTTTCAGGGCAAGCGCATCATGCTGGTGGAGGACGTGGAAATCAACCGGGAAATTGTGCTGTCCCTGCTGGAAGAGTCCGGCCTTGCCATTGACTGCGCCGAGAACGGCGCCACGGCCTGCGAGATGTTTGAAAACAACATGAGCGACTATGACCTGATTCTGATGGACGTGCAAATGCCCATTGTGGACGGCTATGAGGCCACCCGCAGGATTCGCGCCATGAACGCCCCCAAGGCCAAAAAGATCCCCATCATCGCCATGACCGCCAACGTGTTCCGCGAGGACATCGAGAAGTGCCTGGCCGCGGGCATGAACGACCACATGGGCAAGCCCATCGATTTTGAGGACATGGTGGAGAAACTGAGGACGTATTTGGGGTGAGACGGGGATGGGGACGGAGGACGGGGACGTGGGGGAGGGAGACCCAAAAACCCAACCCCGGGGCACGCCCCCGCAACCCCCCCAAAACACCCAGC
>JAVBTE010000192.1:0-4287 GCA_031556335.1 Eubacteriales bacterium
CGATTTACCCAACGCGCCCAGCAGGCCATTACCGCCGCCCAGCAGGCGGCCGTGGCCCTGCACCAGCCCTATGTGGGCACCGAACACATTCTTTTGGGCCTTTTGAAAGAGCCCGGCCCCATGGTGGCGGCGCTTTTGCCGGACACCCTCACCTACGACGCGGTGTTTGACAAGGTTTCCGAACTGGTGGAAGGCGAAGAAAAGTACGAGGGCGGCATGCTGGAGCTGACCCCCCGCAGCAAAAAAATTCTGGAAGGCAGCATTATGGAAAGCAAGCGCCTGCACCACAGCTTTGTGGGCACGGAGCATTTTTGGCTTTCCCTGCTGCGGGAAGGCGAAGGCGTGGCCATCAGCCTTTTAAAGGAGCTGGGGGTGGATATTCCGGCGTTTCAGCAAAAGCTGCTGGAAAGCATGCAAAACTCCCAGCCCGACAACCAGGAGGAAAGCGCCGGCGGCCCGGAAAGCAAAGGTGGCTCGGTGCTGGAAAAATACTGCCGCGACCTAAACAAGGCGGCCATCGATGGCGAATTGGACCCGGTCATTGGCCGGGATACCGAAATTGAGCGAATCATCCAAATTTTAAGCCGGCGCACCAAGAACAACCCGGTTTTAATCGGCGAGCCCGGCGTGGGCAAAAGTGCCGTGGCCGAAGGGCTGGCCCAGCTGATTGTGGCGGGGAAAGTGCCGGAAACCATCACGGGAAAACGGCTTTTGATGCTGGATCTGGGCAGCATGATTGCGGGCAGCAAATACCGGGGCGAATTTGAGGAGCGGCTCAAAGAAACGGTGAAAGAGATTCAAAAACAGGGCAACATCATCCTGTTTATTGACGAGTTCCACACACTGGTAGGCGCGGGCAAAGCGGAGGGCAGCATGGACGCCGCCAACATCTTAAAGCCCGCCCTGGCCCGGGGCGAATTGCAGTGCATTGGGGCCACCACCCTGGACGAATACCGCAAGAACATCGAAAAGGACGCCGCGCTGGAGCGCCGCTTCCAGCCCGTGAAGGTGGGCGAACCCTCCCCGGAGGAAGCCATCGACATCCTTCGGGGCCTGCGGGACCGGTACGAGGCCCACCACAAGGTGGAAATCACCGACGACGCGCTGAAAGCAGCCGTCACCCTCAGCGACCGGTATATCAGCGACCGGTTTTTGCCGGACAAGGCCATCGATTTGATGGACGAGGCGGCCTCCCGGGTACGCCTGCGCTCCTTTACCGCGCCCCCGGATGTGAAGGAGCAGGAAGAACGCTTAAAAGCCCTGGAAAACGAAAAGAAAGAAGCCATTGCCCATCAGGATTTTGAAAAGGCTGCGGGCCTTCGGGACGAGGAGCGGAACCTGAAAAAAGCCATCGGCGAAAAGCGCAGCGCCTGGGAGCAACGCAAATCCTCCTCCCACGACGTGGTGACGGAGGAGGACATTGCCCAAATTGTGGCCAGTTGGACCGGCGTGCCCGTGAAAAAAATGACCGAGGACGAAAGCGAGCGGCTTTTGCACATGGAAGAGCTGCTGCACAAGCGGGTCATTGGCCAGGACGAGGCCATCAGCGCCGTCAGCCGCGCCCTGCGCCGGGCCCGGGCAGGCCTGCAGGACCCCAAGCGTCCCATTGGTTCCTTCATCTTTCTGGGCCCCACCGGCGTGGGCAAAACCGAGCTATGCCGCGCCCTGGGCGAAGTGATGTTCGACGATGAAAACGCCCTGATCCGCATCGACATGAGCGAATATATGGAAAAGCACTCCGTTTCCCGCATGGTGGGCTCCCCTCCCGGCTATGTGGGCCACGACGAGGGCGGCCAGCTCACCCAGAAGGTGCGCAACAAGCCTTACAGCGTGGTGCTGTTTGACGAGGTGGAAAAGGCCCATCCGGATGTGTTCAACATTCTTTTGCAAATCCTGGACGACGGCCGCCTGACCGACTCCACGGGCCGGGTGGTGAACTTCAAAAACACCATCATCGTGATGACCTCCAACGCCGGGGCCCACACCATTACCTCCAAGCGTTCCCTTGGGTTTGGCACCGCCGTGGAAACCGTGCGCGACTACGAGGCCATGAAGGAACGGGTCATGGCCGAAGTGAAGGACATTTTCCGCCCTGAGTTTTTGAACCGGGTGGACGACCTGATCGTGTTCCACGCGCTGGATGAAAGCGACATTCAGCAGATTGCCGGGCTGATGCTGGGCAGCGTAGCCAAACGCCTGAAAGAACGCGGCATGACCCTGCGCTACGACGACGAGGTAATAAGGCTGCTGGCCCGGGAAGGCTACGACGCCAACTACGGCGCCCGCCCCCTGCGCCGCACCATTCAGCGCACCGTGGAGGACTCCCTCAGCGAGGAGATCATCGCCGGGAAAATCGCCTTGGGGGATGCCGTAAGGCTGACTGTGGAGGAAGGGAAGATCACCTTCCGCAAGGAAGAGGGCGTCTTGGAGGCGTCTTCCCAGGATGGGGCGTCGGAGCATATGTCCCCGCAGCCCCAGCATCCCCAGCAGGAAAACCCCGTGAACGGATAACGTGAACGGATAAAATGAAGAGCATGAAAGGGCCCGGCATCCGCTTTCGGAAATGCCGGGCTTTTCATGCGTCCCTTTTCAAAATATTGCAATCCCCACTTTGCGCTGGTATAATATCCATAGCAAAACGCATGTTCTGTATTTTTGCCGCCACGTGCGCAAACGCAAGAGGCAAACGCAAGGTACAAAGGAACGGAGAGACCGCATGAACGTTGATCAACTGATTGGCAAGCTGAAAAAAGACCGTTCTTTTATGGGCTGCGTCACCGCCTGGAAAACCCTGCCTCCCCAGGAAGGCCGCTATGCCGATTTTCCCGCGTCCATGGACCCCCGCATCGCAAACGTGCTGCGGGGCCGGGGCATTCACCGGCTGTATATCCATCAGGCGGAGAGCTTTTCAGCCGCCGAAGCGCAAAAAGATTTTGTGGTGGTAACCCCCACGGCCAGCGGCAAAACCATGTGCTATAACCTGCCCGTGATTTCCGCCATTTTGAAAAATCCGGATGCCCGCGCGCTGTACTTGTTCCCCACCAAGGCCCTCTCCGCCGATCAGGTGAACGACCTGTACCATTTTATCGAAGCCCTAGATGTGGACATCAAGGCCTACACCTATGACGGCGATACCCAGGGCGCGGCCCGCAAGGCCATCCGCCAGGCCGGGCATATCGTGGTCACCAATCCGGATATGCTGCACTCCAGCATCCTGCCCCATCACACCAAATGGGTGAAGCTTTTTGAAAACCTCAAATACATCGTCATCGACGAAATCCATACCTACCGGGGCATTTTTGGCAGCAACCTTGCCAATGTGCTCCGCCGTTTGCTGCGCCTGTGCGCCTTTTACGGGGCCAAGCCCCAGTTTATTTTGTGCAGCGCCACCATCGCCAACCCTGCCGAGCTGGCCCAAGGCCTTACGGGCCGGCCGGTGCACATGATTGACCAAAACGGCGCGCCCATGGGCGAACGGCATTTTGTGTTTTACAATCCCCCGGTGGTGAACAAACAGCTTGGCATTCGCAAGGGCGTGGTGCAGGAAACCCGGCAAATCGCCGGGGAGCTTTTGAAAAACGCCATCCCCACCATCGTGTTTGCCAAAAGCCGCCTGCAGGTGGAGGTGCTGACCCGCTACATGAAGGAGCATGTGCGGGACCCTTTCGGCTTTTCGGGCCGGGTGCGGGGGTACCGGGGCGGGTATTTGCCCAGCGAACGCCGGGAGATTGAGCGGGGCCTGCGGGCGGGCGAAATTGACATGGTCGTTTCCACCAACGCGCTGGAACTGGGCATTGATATCGGTTCGCTGACCGCCTGCGTGCTGTGCGGATATCCCGGCACGGTGGCCAGCACCTGGCAGCAGGCAGGCCGCGCGGGCCGCCGGAAGGATACGGCCCTCACCATCCTCGTGGCTTCTTCCGCCGCCATCGACCAATACATCATCAACCATCCCGAATATTTCCTGGCCCGGTCGCCGGAACACGCGCTGCTCCAGCCCAACAACCTGTATGTGCTGCTGTCCCACATCAAGTGCGCGGCCTACGAGCTTCCCTTTGAGGAAGGCGAGCTGTTCGGCGACGTGGCGGACACGGAGCAGTTTTTGCAGTTCCTGACGGAAAGCAACATTTTGCGAAATGTGGACCACAAGTATTACTGGATGGAGGAGGACTTCCCCGCCGGCGACATCAGCCTCCGAAGCGCCGCCACGGAGAACTTCGTCATCATCGACATCACCAATCCGGCCCATCACCGGGTCATTGGTGAAATGGACCGCTACACCGTGCC
>JAVBTE010000196.1:0-18390 GCA_031556335.1 Eubacteriales bacterium
CACTAAGAAAGGCAGGGCATCCTGATGCAAGGAATTTTGATCGGGGCGGGCGTTTTGGGCTCGCTGGGATTGATCTTTGGGCTTTTGTTGACCTGGATCAGCAAGGTGTTTGCCGTGCCGGTGAATCCACAACTGGAGGACGTGCGGGCCGCTTTGCCCGGCGCCAACTGCGGCGGCTGCGGGTATGCGGGCTGCGACGCTTTGGCGGACGCCATCGTGGAAGGGTTGGCCCCCATCGGCGCCTGCCCGGTGGGGGGGAGCGCCGTGGCGGATCAGATTGCCGCCATTTTGGGCATGGAAAAAACCCCGGAACAGGTGCGCAATGTGGCCACGGTGGTTTGCCAGGGCGCGCTGGACCGCTGCAAAAATAAGTTTGATTACAGCGGCATTTCCGATTGCGTGGCGGCCACGCTGGTGAACGACGGAAACCGGGCCTGCCGCTATGCCTGCCTGGGCCTTGGCACCTGCGCGAAAACCTGCCAGTTTGGCGCTATCCATATGGACGAACGGATGAAAATTGCCGTGGTGGACCCCGAAAAATGCCAAAGTTGCGGCGCGTGCGTCGCGGCGTGCCCCAAGCATGTGCTGAGCCTGCAACCGGAAACGGTTCCCGTGCGGCTGCTTTGCCGGGCCGCCGAGGAAGGCTATCTGGTGGGGGACAACTGCAAAATTGGCTGCGTGGGCTGCGAAATTTGCGCCAAGCAGTGCAAATTCGGGGCCATTACCATGGAAGGCAACCTGCCCAAGTTTGACATGAGCAAGTGCGTGGGCTGCATGGTGTGCGCGGATGTGTGTCCCACCGGCGCGATCTGGGCGGATTACGACCACCGCAAGATTGCGCGGATCGACCGCAAGGAATGCATCGGCTGCGGTATTTGCAAAAAAATCTGCCAGTTTGCGGCCATTTCCGGCGAGCGCAAGACCGCCCACGAGGTAACAGCCGCCTGTACAGGCTGCGGCGCTTGCGCGCCCAAATGCCCGCAGCACTGCATTACCATGCGGGTGCGGGAGCATGTGCGGGACGCCAACGCGAAGATCGGAACCGATTTTACGGAACCTGCCATTCCGGCCCGGGCGGCGGAAACGGCAAAGGAGTAAAAAGGGATGGCTGCGATGAAACTGGGATTTATCGGCGCGGGCAACATGGCGGGGGCCATTGTGAAAGGCGTTGTGGAAAGCGGATTTTTGCCGGCAGACCAGGTGATGGTCTACGATGTGAACGAGGCTGTCTCCGCAAAGCTGCAAGAGCGGTTTCAGGTGCGGGTGGCCGAAAGCAATCCGTCGCTGGTGGAAGCCTGCGACGTGATTGTGCTGGCGGTGAAGCCTGTGTATCTGAAACAGGTGCTGATGGAAGTGCGGCCCTTTGTCCAAGGCAAAAAGGTGGTTTCCATCGCCGCAGGCTGGACCACCCATATGCTGACCAACCTTTTGGACGAGGTGAGCGGCGCGCAGGTGCTGCGGGTAATGCCCAACACGCCGGCCATGATCGGGGAGGGGTACACGGCCTTTTGCGCCGAGCATACCTTGGACGAGGCCACCTTTGACTGGGTGAACCGTCTATTTCAAACCCTGGGGGAGACCCAGGTGTTTCCGGAACGGCTGTTTGACGCGGTGATTGCGGTAAGCGGCAGCAGCCCGGCCTACGTGTACATGTTTATGGAGGCCATGGCGGACGGCGCCGTAAAGCTGGGCATGCCCCGAAAGGATGCCTACCGCGCGGCGGCCCAGGCGGTGCTTGGGGCCGCGAAAATGGTGCTGGAAACGGGGGAACACCCCGGCAAGCTGAAAGACGACGTTTGTTCCCCCGGGGGAACTACCATCGAGGCTGTGGACATGTTGGAGCGCAAGGGCCTGCGGGGCGCGGTGCTTGCGGCCATGGAGGCTTGCGGGCAAAAGAGCCGCCAAATGGCGGACGATCAACAGAAGGCGTGAGGCATTCAATGGCGGAAGGAAGCAAAACCGTACAAATCTACACGGACGGAGCCTGCTCCGGCAATCCGGGGCCCGGGGGATGGGGCGCGATCCTCAGCTTTCAGGGCAAAACCAAGGAGATGTCCGGGCACATGCCCAACACCACCAACAACCGCATGGAGCTTTTCGCGGTGATCAGCGCGCTGGGGGCCTTGAAGGAGCCTTGCGTGGTAGAGGTGTATTCCGATTCCAGCTATACCGTAAACGCCTTCAATGACGACTGGATCGGCAACTGGCAGAAAAACGGATGGCTGACCAGCGCCAAAAAGCCCGTGGAAAACAGCGATTTATGGAAATTGCTGCTGATTTTGATCAAAAAACAGAAGGCCGTAACCTTTCATAAGGTAAAAGGCCATTCCGACCATCCCGAGAACAACCGCTGTGATGAACTGGCCAGGGCGGCCATCCGGGAATACCGCCGGATGAACGGGGAAGAGGAAGAAGAAACGGCTGCCTCGTCGCCGGTGGCGGGGGCTGTAACGACGGCGGAAATGAAGCCCGGAATGGTTTGATTGGTCTGATAAAATGCCTGGCTTGGCGGCGCTTTCTTTGCGAAAAGAAGGCGTCGCTTTGTGTTGCTGTGGTGTGGGTTTTTATGTTTCCGGGCGAACAGCAGAACGAAATAGGGGGAACGGTAAAAGCCTGATGGAAAAGCCTTGACAGGGTTGCTTTCCTGTGCTAAAATAAATCCATACTATTCGCTAAAGAACACTTTTACGAATAGTATGGACTTGAAAAGGATGGTTCGCCTATGCCTGCATCCAAACTTTCCTATCAGGAACAAATTGCCCTGGAGCGTACCGCCAAGGTTCGGGACATGCTCAAAACCCTGCCGTCGGCCTGTTCCGATTTTATCCGCAGCATCGCCATGACCACCAGCCCGCTCACCCGCATGGCGTACACGATCGATTTAGGGGCGTTTTTCGACTACCTAACCAGGGAACAACCCTATTTTGCCTCCAAAACGGTCCAGGAGATCGCCGACGCGGATTTGGACCGGGTCACTCCCAGGGACATTCAGGGCTTTGCGGATTATTTGACGCTGTACTATAAAGACGACGGCGAAAAAGGCCTGCTGGACCAGCAGAAGATTTTGCGCAACCATGAAAGCGGCGTGATGCGCAAACTTTCCACCTTGCGCTCCTTTTTCGATTATTTGTACCGGGCCGAACGGGTCGGCGGCAACGTGGCGTCGCTCATTGCTTTGCCAAAGCTGCATGAAAAACCCATTTTGCATTTGCAAGGCGAAGAAGTCAGCCGCCTTTTGGATGCCGCTTTCCTGGGCGAAAATCTATCGCCCACGCAAAAGCGGTATCATCGCATAACCTATTTACGGGATTACGCCATGCTGATGCTTTTCTTGGGCACGGGCATCCGGGTCAGCGAATGCGTGGGCCTGAATGTGGAGGATCTCGATTTTGAAGCCATGGCGCTTTTGGTGACCCGCAAGGGCGGAAACCAGGTGATTTTGTACTTTCCCAGAGAGGTGGCCGATGCGCTTGAGGCCTATTTGGCCAAGCGAAGCGAGCTTTCGCCCCAAAAAGGCGAGGAAAACGCGCTATTTTTGTCCATGCAAAACCGGCGAATGACCCAGCGGGCCGTGCAGCTGATGGTGAAAAAATATAGCCTGTTGGCGGTGCCCTTGAAGAAGAAAATGAGCCCGCACAAGCTTCGCAGCACCTACGCCACCCATTTGTACCAGGAAACCGAGGACATTTACCTGGTGGCCGAAGCCCTGGGCCATTCCGACGTGAACACCACCCGCAAGCATTACGCGGCCATGAGCGACCGCAGGCGCAGGGAAGCGGCCCAAAACGTTCATTTGCCCTCCTCCCCTGCCGGGCCTGCCGATGTAAAAAAACCGGAGGATGAAAATAACGGCATGGAGCCCTCGCCGTCAAATTTGTAGAAACATTTGTTCGTTTTTGTGTCGGAAAGTCTTGCAAAACAACAAATGCTGTGCTATTCTATCAATAGAATTTGATCCAAGGATGTGAATGCCATGAGCAACCCACGGGGCGACAGCCAGGCCCGCATTTTGGAATACATCCAGAAAGCCACCAAAGAAAAGGGATATCCCCCTTCTGTGCGTGAAATTTGCGACGCCACGGGGCTCAAGTCCACGTCTACCGTGCATGGGCATCTGCTCCGCCTGCAAAAAAAGGGGCTGCTTAACCGCGATTCCATGAAGCCCAGGGCCATTTCCGTGCCCACCTCCCCGGCGGCCCAGGACACCGACGCCACCCCTGTTCCCGTGGTTGGCTATGTCGCCGCGGGCGCGCCCATTCTGGCTGCGGAAAACATTGAGGAATATGTGGCGCTGCCCCAAACCATGCTTGGCGAAGGCGAGCACTATGTGCTGCGGGTGCGGGGCGAAAGCATGATCGACGCTGGCATTTTAAGCGGCGACTATGTGGTGGTGAAAAAGCAGCCCACCGCATACAATGGGGATATCGTCGTGGCCATGATTGAGGATGAGGCCACCGTAAAGCGGTATTACCGGGAAAACGGCATGTTCCGCCTACAACCCGAAAACCGGAGCATGCAGCCTATTTTTGCCACGGAAGTGACTATTTTGGGCAAGGTGGTTTCCCTATACCGAAAAATGTAATGCTCCCCTCTCCTTTCGATTCCCCCACTTTTGCAAGGAGGATGTTGGTTGGCCTGGTGGGAAGCTTGCCTCCGTTTGCTTTTGGCGGTTGTTGTGGGCTGTGCGATCGGCATTGACCGGGAACGCAAAAACCGGCCCGCCGGCATGCGGACCCATGTGTTGGTTTGTTTGGGCGCGGCGATGATCGCCATCATAGAGCGGCTGATGATTGCCGATACTATGGCCCTGAACCTTGGCGAAGCATCGACCGGCGTGACGCTCAGCTATGGCCGCATCAGCGCCCAGGTGGTCAGCGGCATCGGGTTTTTGGGTGCCGGCACCATTTTCGTCAGTCAAAAAAAGGTGGGCGGCCTGACCACCGCCGCCTCCTTGTGGAATGTGGCATGCCTTGGGCTGGCCACGGGAATGGGCTATTATCTGGTGGCCATTGCCGGGTGCGGCATCGTTATCCTGACCCTCAGCCTTTTGCAGCGCCTGGTAAAGGTCAACGCCATGAAGCATGTGGAGATCAAATTCATCCACCGCATGGAGACCCTGGCCTTTATCAACGACTATTTTCAAAGCGTGGGCGTGCGGGTGCTGGACGTGGATTTTCACGTGGAGAACAAAGGAAAGTTCAACCTCTATACCAACATTTATACCTTGGATATGCAAGGAAAAACCAGCTACCGGGACATCGTCTCCAAGCTTTCCGAGCACGCCAATATCCAGGGTATTCGAACCCGCAACACATAACCGGGGAGGCCGTGTATGGCTCGGCATCAAATGACCGTGGTGGGCGCAAGCAACGTGGACATCATCGCAACCTCCGGCGCGCCGCTCATCGAAAGCGACTCCAATCCCGGCCGGGTGCGCACCGGCTTTGGCGGCGTGGGCCGGAACATCGCCGAAAACCTGGCCCGGATGGACCAGCAAATCCGTTTCATCACCGCCTATGGCGACGACCCCTTTACCCTGTCCCTTCAAGCGCAAGCCGGGGAACTGGGCCTGGACATATCCCAAAGCCTGTGCGCCAAGGATGTTTCCAGTTCTCTGTACATCTGCGTGAACCAGCCGGACGGCGAAATGGCCGTGGCCATTAACGACATGGAGGTTTGCGGCCTGCTGACCCCGGCGTTTATCAAGGACAAGCTAGATGCGCTAAACGCAGCCGAAGCGGTGGTGCTGGACGCCAATCTTCCGGAAGAAACCCTTGCTTATCTTGGAAACCGCTGCACCGCGCCCCTGTTTGTGGATACCGTGTCTACCAAAAAGGCGGAAAAGCTGCGGGGCATGTTGGGCCGGCTGACGGGCATCAAAACCAACCGGTACGAGGCGGAACTGCTGACAAGGCAAGAGGTGCGAACCCCGGAAGACGCAAAGCTCGCCGCCCGGGCCTTTCACCGGATGGGCATCAAGGTGGTATTCATTACCCTGGGCAGCCTGGGGGCCTTTGTTTCCCTGGGGCAAGAATGCGCCAGCATGCCCACCCTGGCAAAACGGCTGGTAAGCACCACCGGCTGCGGGGACGCCTTTTTCGCTGGCGCTTTGTGCGCATTGCTGGACGGCGGAAACAGCGAGGCGGTGCTGCGCCAGGGGCTGGTCGCGGCGGCCATTTGCGCCGAGGACCCCTGCGCCGTGTCCCCCGCCATCAGCCCGGAGGCCATTGCCCGGCGCATGGAACAAGTACGCGAGGAGGTTGCTATTCATGGCTCTTGCTGATTATTTGCAGGTTTCCGCCGAGGTGCAAAGCGCCGTTCAGGAAGGAAAGCCTGTGGTCGCCCTGGAATCCACCATCATCTCCCACGGCATGCCCTATCCGCAAAACGTGGAAACCGCCCTGCTGGTGGAAAAAACCGTGCGCGAAAACGGCGCGGTGCCAGCCACCATCGCCCTTTTGCACGGAAAAATGTGCGTGGGCATTTCGCCGGAAGAAATTGAATATTTGGGCAAAAAGGGCCTTGCCGTTACCAAGGCAAGCCGCCGGGATTTGCCGGTGCTTTTGTCCAGCGGCGCGGACGGGGCCACCACCGTGGCCACCACCATGATCGCCGCCGCCCTGGCCGGGGTCAAAATTTTTGCCACAGGCGGCATTGGCGGCGTGCACCGGGGGGCGGAAACCACCATGGACATTTCCGCCGACCTGGAAGAATTAGGCCGCACCAACGTATCCGTCGTCTGCGCCGGGGCCAAGTCCATTCTGGACCTGGGGCTGACGCTGGAATACCTGGAAACCAAAGGCGTGCCTGTGATTGGCTACCAAACCGCGGAACTGCCCGCGTTTTACTGCCGCAAAAGCGGCTTTCCGGTGGACTACCGGCTGGATACCCCCGAGGAGATCGCGGCGGCGATCCGGGCCAAGGAAGCATGCGGCCTAGCGGGGGGCATGCTGATCGCCAACCCCATTCCCGAAGCGGCCGCCATGCCGGAAGAAGCCATGGGCGCCTGCATCGACCAGGCCGTGCGCGCCGCCCAGGAAAACGGCGTGAAGGGAAAAGAAATCACCCCGTTCCTGCTGGATAAAATCAAGACCCTTACCGAAGGAAAATCGTTGCAAGCCAACATTCAACTGGTGCTGAACAACGCCAGGCTCGGGGCGGCCATCGCCAAAGCCCTCTGCGCGCAAAGCCGGTAACAAAAGCCTTTTCTCTCTCTTCTCAAAACGCTCGACCGCACCCATACCGCCGCGTGCCCTGTCCGGACGCGCCGACACTTCATTCTCATCAGCGGCAACGCCGCCCATTCAAATGATAAAGTGGTGACAACAATGAGCGAAAAACATGGAATATGGCACGACTTTCAGGTTCGGCGCATTTACCAGAACGGCAGATTCCACAACGGAACCTGCCTGAATGAGATGTACATGGAGGGCCTGATCGCCAATTTTAAGGAGAACATGGCCCAATACCAGGTAGGGCCCTTCGACCTGCGCCTGACCATCGAAAAGGTGTCTGGCCAAGCGCCGGAAGAGATGGTAAAGCTGCAAACCAAAACGGACTGCTTCAAGGAAAGGCAGGTTGCCAGGGCCGCGTCCGTCTTTTCCATTGAAAGGCGGCGGGTGGATCTGGAGACCGGGCACAGTGAGGTGCTATGCAAAGAGCAGTATGCTGTGGAAGTGCTGTTTTGGGCTGACGCCACCGACGATGTGCGCCGGTATTTGGCGGATATCTTTCTGCAATCATGCAACCAGCGGGCGGATGTGCTGGAGTTTTACCCCAACGAGCCGGACTGTTACGGTAAGGTGGAGTTTGACCCGGGCGCTTTGCGCGCCGGTCATTTGGTAATGATGTAAAACGGCAAGGGGCACGCCCTTTATTGTTCCCACCAATGCTTTTTTTCCCGGTACAGAAGCGTGTTGCGCCAGTGGTTCCAAAAAAGTCCGCGGAGCCGCCTGCGGCTCGCTTTTTTTTGTCGCCTGTATTCCAGCGCGGCCCTCATCATCACGCCCACCCCTTATGCTTTCTTGCTTCCAGTATGAGGCAAAAACGGGATTTTCATACATTTCGCCTCACCCTTTGGGCAAAACTGCGTATCTTGGTTGTGAACACATTCCTAAGGAGGGAATCAAGATGAGTCGACAGCATTCTCCTTTTGCCGGTCTCAGCAGCAGACAGCAGCAGGAGCGTTGGTTGGAGTTCCAAAATTCAAAACTGCCTTACATCCGGGGGGAATTTGACACAGGCGCGGACAAAACCCTTCTTGACGATTACATGACCGACGCCCGCAACGAAAAACGCGGCGCGTCTTCCCGCATGCAAGACGCGCCGCGCATGAACCGGGCCCCCGAGCCGGCCGGCAAATCGCCCAT
The DNA here is from genome assembly GCA_031556335.1 of Eubacteriales bacterium. Classification (GTDB taxonomy): domain Bacteria; phylum Bacillota; class Clostridia; order Christensenellales; family Aristaeellaceae; genus Limiplasma. The sequence goes on from JAVBTE010000196.1 coordinate 8,370, forward strand.
GCAGCAAATGGCCGAAGCCAACCGCCAAGCCGTGCAATCCTTTCAAAAAACCAACCACAAGCAATATGACGCGGTCATCCGCCGCATGAAAGACGCGGGCAAGCAAGCCAACCAGTTCCAGCCCGCACATTGATGCGATAGCCACCTAGGGCTGCCGCAAAAACGCCAGCAGCTTTCGGCCTTGCGCCCGCGCGTTTTTGTTTTCCAGCACAAAACGCCGGGCTTCCCCTCCCAATTGTTCCCGCTGCTCCCTGGGCTGTTTCAGCAGCGACGCAACCGCCTCCTGAATCCCCCGCGCCCCTTCCCCGGTGATGTATACAAGGTGCTCGTCGTACTCGGCCGGAATGCCCTCCAGCGGATAGCAAAGCACAGCCTTGCCGGAGCGCATGTATTCCAGCGTCTTGGAGGGAAACGAGTACCTTGTATACACGCCCTGGGGGCTTCTGGGGTTGATGAGGATATCGGCTTTTTTTTGCAGCGATAAGGCTTCCCTTTGGCTTACAAAGCCGAAATAGCGGATGTTGGGGCATGCCTCGGCCGCCCGCCGCGCCTCTTCTTCCATGTCCCCTTTTCCACAAAGCCAAAGCTGGCAATTTCCCATGCCTTCAAAGGCTTTCAGCAATTCGCCAATGCCAAGCTCCCGGTTCAGCGTGCCGGTATACAGCACGGCGGGCAAGGCGGAAGCCTCCGCCGTCCCTGCCATCGTTTTTTCTTCCGCCCTTTCTTCCGCTTGTTCCATTTGTTCCGCCGCCATCGGGGCTTCCGGCAGGATGAGGCCTTCCATCACCAGCTGCTTTTTCCCCTGCACCGGCAAGGCTTCCGCCATGTGCCGGGTGAGCAGCACAAAGCCGTCAAAAGCCCGGCAAAGCGCCACCCGCCGGTCCCCCATGGCGTACTCGGCCCGCTTCAAAAGCCCCCTGCGCCCGGAGGCAATGCCAAGCTCGTTTGGCAGGTCTGTCACGATGACCGTGGCCCTCAGCCCAGGGCATTTTTTCTTGGCCATTTCCACGGCTTGCATATAGGGCAAATACAGCGAATACACCAAAAGGCACCGGTTTTCCGGGCTTTTTTTTGTCCACTCCAAAATGGCGCGGCAGGCTTTGCGGCTTCTTTGCCGCTGCTTGATCAGCGGCAGGTTCAGCGAGCCGATTTCCTCAAAATTCACACCAAAACGGCGGTTCCGCAAAAACAGCCTGCGGTAATGAACCGGAAACACCCCCACGGGCAATGCGTTCAAAATGGAAAGCGCTTCCCCGGGGGCCAAGTTCTGCTTCAGCCCATCCGCAAAGGCGTGCTGATAGCTGTTGATTTGGTTTTGCAGGCCGCTGCGGGACAGGCGAGCGGTTTCCTCTACCGCACCGGGGTGGTACATCAGGGTCAAAAACAAAATATTCACGGGCACAGCTCCTTGTACAGCGCCAGGTATTGCCGGTAGCAGTCGCTTGCCAAAAACCTTTGGGAACGCTCCACGCAGGCCTTTTCAAGCGCCGCTTTTTGAGGCGCCAGTTCCAAAATGGCCTGGGCCAGCCCGGCGGCGCTCCCCTGCTCCACCAGCCTGCCGCAGGTTTCGTCCACCGCTTCCACGCAGCCGCCTGTTTTGAACACGGCCACAGGCGTACCGCAGGCCAACGCCTCCAGGTTCACCATGGGCATGTTGTCCTCCATGGTGGGGTTTGCCAGGCAACTGGCCAGCGAGTACCACTGGGCCAGTTCTGCCACGCTGCCTGTGGCGGGAAGGCCCCGCACGCTTGAGGGCAAGCCGCGCAGCTGCTCCGGGCTGAGGCCCAGCACAACCACCTGGTACTCCGGCCCCAGCGCGTTGGCGGCTTCCAGCAGATACGTAAGCCCTTTGCGCTCGTCCCAGGCCGCCGCCACCGCCAGCACCACATAGGGCGCGTCAAGGCCATATCGCGCCCGCAGGGGCGAACCATCCACGGGATGAAAAACGCCGGGGTCTACGCCGTTATACACAACCCGCACCGGAACCCCCTCAAACAGGGAGCATTGGACATACCCTTTCAGCCAATGGCAAGGGGTAACGATGGTGAGGCTTTTCAGCTCCGTAAACAGCTTTTGCTTGTGGCGGTGGTTCCGCCTGGAGCCGTCCAGGCCAATGCAGACAGGGTAGCTGCGCTGCTGCGGGCAGGCATGGCAGCGGGTTTTCCATTTTTCGCATTGCGCGTAGTCAAAATAGGCGCAATGTCCGGTGAAGGGCCAGCAATCATGAAAGGTCCACACCACGGGGATGCCTTCCCGCCGCAGATAGCCAAACAGCAGCCGGAAGTTCAAATAGCAGCCATGGATGTTATGCAAATGCACCACATCAGGCTGGAAACGCTTCATTTTCCGGATCAGGGCCAGGGTACCCACATGGCTGCCGTAGCCCTCCCCGTCCAGCAGCTTGCGAAGGGCCCCGTGCAGCTTTCTTTCCACAGGCCCACCCACCCGGACGGCAAAGCGCCCGTATTCTGAAGGCGCATCCTCCGCGCCAAAGCCCACGCGGCACTCGTGCCCCTCCTTTTCCAGCAGCTTGGCAATGTCGGTGGCGATGCGCCCCGTGCTTTTAACGCCGCAAAAGGTGTTCAGCTGAAAAACGCGCACCGCTACGCCCCCTCTTTGGATAGCCGCAAAAGAAGCTCTTCCAGCCTGTCCATATGCTTTTTCTTCGTAAAATGGGCAAGGTTATACGCCTTGGCGTTCTCCCCCATTTTTGCCCGTTCCGCTTCCGGCATGGCCATAAACCGGCGCACCACGTTTGCGAAAGCCTCCGGGTCCTCCGGGGCGGCGCACAGGCCGCAGGCCGCCTGCTCCACAATGTAGGGCGTTTCCCCCGTAATGGAGCCCAGGATGGGCTTCCCTGCCGCCATATAGCTTTGCACCTTCCCTGGAAGCGTATCGTTCACGCTGATGTCGTTGCGCATGCTTACCAGCAAAGCGTCGGCCATGGCGTAGTAACCGGGCATGCTGGACAGGGGCTGGCGGCCGTAAAAGGTAACTTGCCCCTCCAGCCCTAAAGACTGCGCCAGCTCCACACAGGCCCTGTAATTGGACCCATCCCCCAGAATGTGCCAGCGCACCGGTTCCTCCCGAAGCAGCGCGGCGGCCTGGATGAGGGTTTCTAGCCCCTGCACCTGGCCGATGTTCCCCGCGAACACCAACTGGAACCCGTCCCCCTTGGGAACCTCCGGCAGTTGGTTGAACTGGCTGTCCGCAAACTGCGGCAGATAATACGCATCGTCCACCTGAAGGCCGTGCACCGTTTTCAGGTATCCCTGAAAACGCTTGGAGGAAATCAGCAGGATATCGGCCTTTTGGTACACCCACTTGCTGACCCGCTTCATGAAGGCATACAAAAACGAGCCTTCGTATACGTTCATGGCGGCCAAACAGGCGGGCCAAATGTCCAGCACATAGATCAGCAGCCTTTTGCGGGTGAAACAGCGCAAAAGGGCGGCGGGCAAAGACATCAGCACCGGGGAGGTGGAATAGGCGTAGATCACATCGTACTCCCGCTTTAGCCAAAGAACCTTCCAGCAGGCTGAAACCATGTAGCTGACATAGTTGACGGCAAGCCCAAGCTTGGTATTTTTCCGGCCTACTTCAAAGCAACGGCGAACATCCACGCCGTTTTTCGTTTCCCTGCGCTTGCGAAACCAGCGGTATTCCTTGGGTACGATGCCCGATGGATAGTTGGGCAGGCCCACCACCGCCGTGACGGAATGGCCACGGGCCGCCAGTTCCTCGCAAATTTCCGTGACGCGAAAGGGCTCCGGGGCATAGTGCTGGCAAACCACCAAAACTTTCATAAACAAGGCCGCTCCATCAGGCGTTTTTTGCCGCGTGGGCTTTTTCCGCAAGCCGGGTGGCCGCCGCCTGGGCCCGGACAAGGGTCTGTTTCCCGTCCAAGGTGGCATAGGCGCCGTTTCGGTATAGCACCTTGCCGTCCACCATGGTCAGCGCCACATCGCTTCCCTGCACGGCGTAAACCAGGTTGTTTTCCCAGTCGTTGGCGGGCACCAGATTGGGCCTTTTTGTATCCACCAAAATCAAATCCGCCAGATAACCTTCCTGCAAAAGCCCCAGGTCGTCGTAGCCCATGGCCTTCGCTCCCACCGTGGTGGCGGCGGCCAGGGTTTGGGCCGGGGAAACCACCGTGGGGTTCAAAAGGGTGCCCTTTTGCAGCAGGGGCATCAGCTTCATTTCCTCCCACAGGTTCAGGCTGTTGTTGCTGGCCACCCCGTCAGTGCCCAGGGCCACCTTGCAGCCCATGTCCAGCATTTTTTGAATGGGCGCGATACCGCTGGCCAGCTTCAAGTTGCTGACCGGGTTATGGGCAATGACGCTGCCCCGCTTGGCAAAAAGCGCGATGTCCTCATCCGTAAACCATACGCAATGGGCGGCGATCACCGGATGATCCAAAATGCCCAGGCTATCCAAATAGGCCGGGGGCGTAAGGCCGTGGCGGATCATGCAGCCATCAAAATCCAGCTTTGTTTCGCTGACGTGCACATGGATGGACAGGCTGAGCTCCGTGGCATAGCGTTCCAGCTTGCGCAGAACCGCCGGGGTGGTGGCCACTTCGGAATGGGGCGCCAAACAGACCCGGATGCGGTCGCCATGGGTTTTGTGCCACTTCCTGGCAAATACCACCCCGGGTTCCAAATCGGCGCAGCTTTCATCAAAGTCCACCACGCCGTGGCCCAGCAGGGCCCGCATGCCGCTGTCCCGCACCCCCTCGGCCACCGCGTCCATATGCATATACATATCGCAAAAGGATGTGGTGCCAAACCGCAGCATTTCCATCACGCCCAGGTCGGTTCCCGTCCGCACCGCCTCGTCCGTCAGGCACCGTTCCAAGGGGAAGATGGCCTTTTCCAGCCAGTCGTCCAGCTTGAGATCGCTGCCCACGCTGCGAAGCAGCGTCATGGCCGTGTGGGTATGCAGGTTCACAAGGCCGGGCATGGCCAGCGCCCCGTTTCCGTCGATGGTTTCGTCGGCCTCAAATTGCGGCGCGGTTTCCCGCTTTCCGGCGTATACGATGCGGTTGCCGTCGATATGCACTTCCGCGTCCGGGATAAAAGAAAGATGAGCTTCCCCTGTGGCCCCCGGGGTCAACAGGATCTGTGTAATTCGAGTACGCAATGGGGTACCTCCTCTTTGGGAATGGATGGATTGATTATATCACAAAAAATCTTCTTTTGTCCCTGAGGATCGATTGTATTGCGGGATCGTTTTGTGATATAGTGACAAATAGCATTGTGAAGGAGGCCCATCAAATGGATTTAGCCCTTCTTTCCGCAAAACCGCACAATTTGACCATGATCCTGCGCATTTTGACCCAGGCAAAAGAATATTTGGCGGAACAGGGTTCGCCCCAGTGGCAAGAGGGCCACGGGCCGGGGCAGGCCGAAGTGGAGCGCGACCTGGCCCGCAAGGAGGGCTATGTGCTGCTTTTCGCGGGCAAGCTATGCGGTTATGCGGCTTTGGCCAGCGGCGTGGAGGAAAATTACCTTCGCATTCGGGAAGGCGCCTGGGATGATTCCGCAGGCAACTATCTTACCGTACACCGGATGGCCCTGGACGCCTCTGTTCGTGGCCAGGGACTGGCAAAGCCGTTTTTGCGGGAGCTGGTTATCGCCTCCAGGGCGCTGGGGTACCGTGACATCCGCATTGACACCCACGAGCAAAACAAAGCCATGCAGAAAGTGATTCTTTCTGTTGGCTTTGTATATAAAGGGCTAATCGACATTCCCATTCCCAACGGCGAGCGCAAGGCGTACCAGCTGCTGCTGCCGTAAAAACAACTTATATGCCCAGCCCGGTGGCCAGCACAAACCCGGTAAACACCGCCACCACCCCGGTGAACAGCAGGGCAAACACAAAGGCCGTGCGAATCACCTGCTGTTCCTCGCCGATCCTGTCGATGGAAGCGGCGGCGTTTTGCAGTTTGGCGGGGGAAATGATGCTGGCCAGCCCGCCGCCAAAGGCCAGTACCGCCGCGATAAACACGATCTCCTTGGTTCCAAAGCCCAGCTTTTGCGCGCTGGTCAGCACATAGGTGCCAAACATGCCCACGGTGGAGGCCTCGCTGCCTGTGATGAAGCCGCCCAAAAGGCCGATAAAGGCCGCAATATATCGGTAGGCCCCCTGCAACGCATCGGCGGAAACGTTGGCCAGGGTTTTCACCATGCTGTCCACCTGGAAGGTTTGGGTGGCCATGTCATACCCGGCGGTCTGCATGACGGTGCCGATGGCAAAGAAGATGGAGGCCGCAAAGGTGGGGCGCATGGCCCGCTTTACCCACGTTTTGAGGGAATCGTTCAGCATGCCCTTTTTCATCTTCAGGAACGGCAGCGACAGCAACGTGCTTACAAAAATCCAGGTATAGGCGTTCCACAGCGCCCGGGTCACGATGGGCGATCCGTCGGCGTTGACGCCGCTGATGGGCAATAGCAGCGTGCGGTACAGGTAGTTAAAGCTTTCCGGCGGAATGTTCAGCCCGATGATGATCACGGTCAGCAGCACCCAGGGCATGAACGCGCGCCACAAAGGCATTTCCTTTTCATAGGCCTTTTCTTCCTCGGTCAGTTTGGAGCGGTCAAACACCTTTTGGCCGGTCATTTTCAAATAAAGCACCATGGCCAAAATGACGGCGGCGCCGCAAACCACCCCTGTCAGCGGAACCAAATTGTCCACCTTGTTGGTAAAATAGGCAACCACAGAAATGACCAGCCCGGTCAGCAGCACCGGCACCCAGCCCTTTTTGACTTCTTCCCATTTCCCCACAATCCACAGCATGGCAAAGCCGATCATGGTAGACACGATGGGCAAAAACAGGAAAAACACGCTGCCCACATCGGACAGGGACAGCACGGTTCCCGCGTCTTTGAAAAACTTGTTGGCGATGTCCGTGAACACCACGATGGGCGCGCCCAACAGGGCATAGGTGCACAGCGCGTCGTACCCCACGGCGGGAAGGGCGATGGCCGTATAGGTGCTATACCCCATGGCCAGCAGAATGGGCGGCAAAATGGATACGGGGGTCGCCCCCACCGAAACCATCAAAATGCCAAAACCGATGTTGATCATCATAATGGACACGGCCCGGTTTTGATTGGAAATGGTTTTGAGAAAAATGATGATCCTTTTCAATGCCCCGGATTTTTGCATGATGGTGATCTGCAACAGGGACGTGGCCACGATCAGCGACACCGGAAAGGATGAGATGAGCCCGGAGACGGACGACCTGAGCACCACCTCGGTTCCCGTTTGAAAAAACACCATGGCCACCAGCGCGGTAACGGCCCAGCCCACAACGCCGGTGATGTCCGCCGGCTTGCGCCACACCATCAGCATCAAAAGGATCGCCGCGATGGGCACCAGCGTCAGCACAAAAGCAAGCCATTGACTCATAGGAAACATCCCTCCATCCCTTTTTTCTATTTCAATCCGCCATGACGGTACAACGCCCAAAGCTTGCCAGGGGTTTGGGCGGGCGTGTTATCTAGCTATACGCTACTGCGTTACTACAAAGAATATATCACAGAAATTGGCAAATGTCGACCCTTTTTCGGTTTGCCGGAAAGCATAGAAAAGGAACAAAAAAAGAAAGCCTTGCATTATGCAAAACTTTCTTTTTTGGATTGGTCTGGGTGAGAGGATTTGAACCTCCGGCCTCTTGAACCCCATTCAAGCACGCTACCAAACTGCGCCACACCCAGGAATCTTCGCCGACCTTGCTTTCAGGCACAGGTGAGATTATACTGTCTTAGGCATGATTTGTCAAGCGTTTTGGGAAAAAATAAACCATGCGGTTTTCGGCAAAAATTCCGTCCAATTTCCCCCGTTCCCAAATTTTCGGATTCCATGGAAAATCCCTTGCATTCTTTGCCGCGAACGTGTTATAATTTGCTTTGTGACAAACGGGCGGTCCTCTGCCTAAGCCAAGGGCTTGCGGGCACGAACGTCTATGAAGGAAGGAGGCCCATGAAATGAGTGAAATCATTCGTTCCATCGAAATGGCTCAACTTCGTACCGATTTTCCCAAGTTTGGCATTGGTGACACCCTTCGCGTTTTTGTGAAGGTTGTGGAAGGTAGCCGCGAGCGTCTTCAGGCTTTTGAAGGCACTGTCATTGCCAAGCGCAACGGCAGCATCCGCGAAACGTTTACGGTTCGCCGGGTGTCTTACGGCATCGGCGTAGAGCGTACATTCCCGCTGCATTCGCCCCGCGTTGACCACGTCGAGATCGTGCGCCGCGGTAAGGCTCGCCGCGCCAAGCTGTACTACCTGCGCAATTTGCAGGGCAAAGCCGCGAAGCTGAAAGAAGCCAAGCGCGTGTAAGCAACTGGCTTTTATCATCCGGTTTTCAAAAGGGCGTCCGCAAGGGCGCTTTTTTTGCGCCAAACAAGCGGCCAGGCACCAAAAAACGCTCTTTTCCAAGCCGGCCCCCGTCTTGCATCCCGGGGCCGAATCGGGTACAATATCATGGGATAAGATAAACCTGATGACCAGAAAGGCCAATCGCTGCATGAACGGATTTGTCCAAGAGGATGCCATCAAACACCTGATCAGCCGGATTCGTCCGGCCGCATTCGGAATTTCCCCCGCCGACCTGCCCCCAATTCTGGAAGCGTTTATTCTGTACGATTTGCACTTTATGCGCCTGACCGGCGTGCTGGACCCGGACGACAACGGCGGCGAAAGCGACTATGACGACGACGAGGCCTTCGAGTATATTTTTGACGCGTACCTGTCCGACCATCCCATGGATGAGGACGCTTCCATGCAGATCGCGTCGCTACTGAACCAGTATATGGACGTTTTTTACGACTATTTGCAGGCCCATGGCCTTGTGAACCAGAACTTGTAACGCTTCCCTTTGCAAAGGAGAATGCCGCGATGAAATGCCCCAATTGCGGAAAATGGAACCAGGCGTCTCTGCCCCATTGTTTTTATTGCGGAGAGGCGCTGGAGCAAGAAACTGGCTTTTCCTCTGTGCCGGAACCCGCCTGGCGGGCGCAGCTTCAGGACAAAGACCGGGCCAAGGCCTATCTTCATGTGGATGACGACGGCGAGGTGGAGTCCCTGCAAGACCCCAGGGACGCTTTGGCCTCCGAAATGGCGGACCTGAAAACCCGCAAACTGCAAGGCGAGCGCCAGCAACGCCGCCTTCGGGAAGCGGCCGCCCAGCGCGGCCTTGCGCCTTCCGGCCGCAGCGTGCGCACCACCAGCAACCGCTCCACCTTCTTTTCGGCCTACGACAATCCGGAAGCCACCCTGCGCCCCGTGGACCCAGAGCTTGTGGAGGCCGGCGAGGTGGAAGAGGACGCCCAAATCGTTTACACCGAAAAATACCGCCCCAGGGGCGGCTCCAGGCCGCCAAGCGGAGAAAGCGCCTATGGCTATGGCTTTACCCAGCGGGTGATGAACACCGGCGAACCGCCCGAGGAACAGCAGGTATACGACGGCTACCACGACACCAGCGCCTATATCCCCTCCCATTCCCGGCAGGACGAATACGAGCATTCCCTGCGCATGCGCAACACGGAGCACTGGCTTCCCCGCAGGCTGGGCATGCGCCGCATCATGCGCTCTATTTTGATTGTGGCAACCCTTGTGGTGCTTTCCTGGCTGGGCTGGACTGTGGTGTGGCCTATGCTGAAACCCAGCGAAACCACGGCTGTGGCCGAGGTGACCATCACCCCCACCATCCGCAACGATCTGGCCGCCCATACCATCACCATCCCCGGGGAGGACGGCCAGCGCATCACCATCCGGGAACTGCGCACCTCGGCCATCGTTACGGGGGGCGTGGCCACCTTCGATATTCCGGACCATATCTGGTACGACGAATACCAGGATTATCTCCAGGAAACCATGTCCGTTACCCTCACGCCCTATTTGCTCACCGACACGGGCAAGCAGCAACCGCTGACCCCCATCCACTATGATATCGACATTCCCCTTTCCCCCATTGAGCTCAACGCCCCGGACAGCCCCTACAAGGTGGTCAGCACCGC
>JAVBTE010000149.1:0-3862 GCA_031556335.1 Eubacteriales bacterium
ATCCAGGCCAGCGATACCCTGGATATGAATATCGACGCCATCCGGGCGGAGCTTCAGGAGTTCGGCGAGGTCCATGGGGCCTTCGAGTGTGAATACGCCGTGTTCCGGGAAATTTTCAACCTGCAAATGCGCAACCTGGAACGCCTGGGCAGCAGCATGTACATCGCCATGATCATGATCACCAGCATGGACGGCGATCCCTTAAGCCCCCTCAAGCTAGACGATATCATGAAGGGCCTTGGGGATGTGCTCAAGGAACACCTGCGCAAGGGCGACACCATCACCCATTTCAGCCCTTCCCAGTACGCGCTGCTGCTCCCCACGGTCAACATCGACAGCGGCCGCATGGTCATGGAGCGCATCAAGCGTTATTTCTACCAGCGTTTCCCCAATTCCAACGTCATGTTCACCTACCGCATCGGGCCCCTCAGTTCCAACATGAACATCCCCAAGCCCGGTGCGCAGTAACCCTTCCGCCTTACATTTGCTCCTGGAAAGGAATGTCTCATGCGTCATCGACTGATTGTAGGGACTGTGATCTTCTCTTGTCTTTTATGCGCCCTCCCCCCCACCGGCGCCTGGGCGGGGGATGGTTACACAGATTATATCACCGTCCGCACCCTTCGCGAGCAGGAAACCGCCAGCACCACCCGGTGGATCGACGTACCGGGTCGCGGTTCCATGCTTTTTTATGCCCAATCCAATCCTTTCTGGGCGGACATGCGCTATGAAAACGCCCAAAGCTCCGGCCGCCGCCAGTTTGGCAACGCGGGCTGTTGTCCTACCAGCACCGCCATCGCCATTGCCAATCTTCTGCCCAAAGAAGATCTGGGCAAAATCCAGCGCTACGCGGCTGAACGCCCCACCCGGGGCACGGGCTACGGCTTCTCCCTGGGCGTGATGAACCCCCTCAACATGCGCCGGGGCCAGGGCATTTACTGGCTCAACTCTGCGGACGAATATCAAAGATACCTGCCCTTGGTGTTCGGGCAGTATGCCGCGGGCAACAACCTGCGCCGCAGCAGCTGGCGTTCCAATCCAGACCCCACGGGGGAAAGCAGCGGCGGCACCTCGGTGGGCTTTGTGCCGGACCTCTGCGCCATCTATGGCCTCAAATACACCAAGGTCCCAAAGGGCAAAATGGATTGGGTGGAGCCCCTCCGCTACGGCGCTACGGCCGTGGCGCTGGCCAACACCACCGCCCAGCCCTTTGTCAAAAGCAAGGGCCACTATGTGGCCATCGTGGGCTGCGACGACCAGTATCTTTACGTCATGGACCCTCAGGACAAGCTCAGCGGCACCTACGCAAACGACGGTCAGGGCGTTTTGGAGGTTTTGGAGCGGGGGCTGGTTCGGGTGAAGCTGGAAAACTACAGCAAACTTTACTTCGGCGTGGTGTATGTGCTCACCAACGCCAAGGTGGAAGCGAAGCTGAACCGTGCGCACCAGCTGGGGCTGTCCCAGTTCGCCCTTTCAGAATTGAACTGACAAAGTCCTTTCATAACCATCATGGGCGGCGTGTCCGCCCTTTTTTCATGCAAAAATTTCTCTTGCATATTTACAAACATTCGTTCTCATGTTATGATGTGTAGGAACATTAGTTCTCTTTCTATCCGATTGGAGGCTGCCCCATGGATATGTTTGAAAAGCTCACCATTTTGACCGACAGCGCCAAATACGACGTGGCCTGCACCTCCTCCGGCGTGGACCGCGCCGGAGGAAAAGGCCTTGGAAACGCGGTGGCGGCTGGCATCTGCCATAGCTTCGCGGCGGACGGGCGGTGCATTTCGCTGCTCAAGGTACTTTACTCCAACCACTGCATCTACGATTGCCGCTATTGCGTCAACCGCGCGTCCAACGACGTGCCCCGCACCGCCTTCACCCCCGAGGAACTGGCGGATCTCACCATCCAGTTCTACCGCCGCAACTATATCGAAGGGCTGTTTCTTTCCAGCGGCGTGCTGGGTTCACCGGACAACACCATGGAGCAGATGATTCGTGCGCTGTCCATCCTGCGTAACCGCTATCAGTTCAACGGCTACATCCACGCCAAAACCATCCCCGGCGCGTCCCCTCAGCTGGTGGAGCGGCTGGGGCTCCTGGCGGACAGGCTCAGCATCAATATCGAGCTGCCCAGCGAGGAAAGCTTGAAGCTGCTTGCCCCCAACAAAACCAAACAAGCCATTTTGCAGCCCATGGACCAGGTGGCCCAGGGCGTGAAGCAAAACAGCACGGAGCTGTCGCTGTACCGCCACACGCCCCGCTTTGTTCCCGCCGGGCAATCCACCCAAATGATCGTCGGCGCCAGCCCGGAAAGCGATTACCGCATCATTCGCCTGGCTTCGGGCCTGTATAAGCGGTACAGCCTCAAGCGGGTGTTTTACTCCGCCTATATCCCCACCGTTTCCGATACCTTGCTCCCCGCCGTGGACACCAAGCCGCCCCTGCTTCGGGAGCATCGCCTCTACCAGGCCGACTGGCTCATGCGGTTTTACCACTTCACCGCCGAGGAAATCCTCTCAGAGGAATCCCCGAACTTTAACCCATACCTGGACCCCAAATGCAACTGGGCCATTCAGCATCAGCACTTTTTCCCCGTGGACGTGAACAGCGCGCCCCTGGAGGCCCTGCTGCGGGTTCCCGGCATCGGCCCCACCAGCGCCCAGCGCATTGTGGTGGCCCGCCGCTCCTGCGTCCTCACCCTGGAAGGGCTCAAGCGCCTGGGCGTGGTGCTCAAGCGGGCGCAATACTTCATTTTGGCCGGCGGCATGCTTCGCGGTTTCCGGGCCGGCCGGGAGGCCCTGGTGCGCTCCCTCATCGATCCCAAGTCCTACACCTTCGGCACGGAACAGCTTTCCATGTTCGCCCCCACTGCCGCCGTGCCCGCCATCGACCCCGCCGCGCCTGTGCGCCACGCCATTGAGGAGGCGACCAAATGCCTGGCTTCCAGCTTCTGACGCCCAAGGCGGACTCCGTATACCGCTACGATGGCTCCCTGGCGGGCTTTTATTGCTGCGTGTACGCCTGCGTGTACGACCGGGAATGCCCCATGGAGATCCTCTCCGCAAGCGAGCCCCAAACCACCCTGTTCCTGCCACGCCCCATCGATACCGACCGGGCCAAGGCCCTCCGGGTTCGGGAGGCCGTGGCCAAAAAAATCTCCCCCCGGGCCCTGGAACTTTGCGAAAACGTATTTCTGACCCCCATGCCCCAAAAAGAATCGGCCATGGCACGCTTTCTCCTCCGTGGTTTTCAGGAGGGGCCCAGCCTGCCCAATCACCTCACCGACCCCCTGGTGTCTTCGCTCCTCAAGGCGGAAAAGCATCTGCTGGGCGAAGCTCACCTGCTTTGCGGTTTTGTGCGCTTTGCAGACCACCAGGGCAATCTGGTGGCGGCCATCAGCCCCAAAAACTTTGTGCTGCCCCTGCTGGCCCCCCACTTTGCCGACCGCTATTCCCAGGAAACCTTTCTCATCCACGACCGTACCCATCAGGTGGCGCTTTTCTACCGCGATGGCCAGGCCCGCCTGCTGGACGTGGACAACGCCCTCTCCTTGACCCCTTCCGAAACGGAGCTTTCCTATCAGCGGCTTTGGAAGGGGTTTTGTGACACCGTTGCCGTTCCCGGCCGGGAAAACCCCCGCTGCCGCATGACCCACATGCCCAAGCGCTACTGGGACAACATGCTGGAAATGCACGGGGTGCCGTAGGGGGAACGGCAAGGGCTTTGCCCTTGCATCCCACCAGGGCTGTCGCCCTGGACCCTCCCTTGCCCGCGTTTCACGCGGGCAAAACCTATATCTTTCCACGCAAAACGCGGCTTTCGCCGCTTTTTGCACCAAACTCTTCTTTTTTTCCCCCTC
>JAVBTE010000079.1:0-6447 GCA_031556335.1 Eubacteriales bacterium
CATTGCGGACAAAGCTGTACAGGTATTCCACCACGATGTTGTTGTCCGCCAGGCTGGACAGCACATCCGCCAGCCCGCCGGGCCGGTCCGGCACCGACACGGCCAGCACGTCCGTCAGCTTGACGGTATAGCCGTTTTCCGAAATCAGCTTGACCGCCTTTTCATAGTCGGCCACAATCCCCCGCAGAATACCAAAATGCGTGGTGTCCGCCACGGAAAGAGATACCAGATCAATGCCGTTTTCTCCCAACAATCTGGTAAAATGCGCCAGCCGCCCCGGGGTGTTTTCAATAAACACGGAAATCTGCTTGACGTACATCCAAAGCACCTCCTGCTTTTCTCTTCAGTCACAGTATATCATGTTTTGGGAAAATCCAGCCACACAATTTCCAGCTTTCGCCCCGTGCGGCCCAAAGTCAGTACTTTCGTTTATCTTCCACCCGGGCCGCCTTGCCTTCGCTGCGGGGCAACGTGCCGGGCTGGCACAGTTTTACCTGGGCATGAACCAGCGCATGGCTGGCCAGGGAATTGACGATGTCCTTTTCCAGGCGTTCCATGTCCTTGATGGTGTCGCTCATCATGCTGGGCGACAGTTCCACCTCCACCTGGATGGTGTCCAGGGTGCCGACCCGGTCCACCAGAATGCGGTAATGGGGCTCAATGCCCGGCACCTGCAGCAGTGCGTGCTCAATTTGGGAGGGGAACACATTCACGCCGCGAATGATGAGCATGTCGTCCGTCCGGCCCATAACCCGGCCCATGCGGGCATGGGTGCGGCCGCAGGCGCATCGCTCGTCGGTCAGGGTGCACAGGTCGTGGGTGCGGTAGCGCAGCAGGGGCATGCCCTTCTTGGTCAGCGTGGTGAAGGTGAGGTCGCCCTGGCTGCCATAGGGTAGGCTTTTGCCGTCCTCGCCGATCACCTCCGGCAGGAAATGGTCCTCCCAGATGTGCATGCCGTTTTTGCACAGGCACTCCATGGACACCCCGGGGCCCATCACCTCGCTGAGGCCGTATACGTTCAGGGCGTCGATGCCCATCTTTTCCTCAATGTGCTTGCGCATGTCCTCGGTCCAGGGCTCCGCGCCAAAAATGCCGCTTTTAAGCCGCAGCCGGTCCAGGGTGATCCCCGCGTTTTCCATGGCCTCCGCCAGGTTCAGGGCGTAGGAGGGGGTGCAGCAAAGGGCCGTGGCCCCAAAGTCCTCCATCAGCATCAACTGCCGGGCGGTGTTGCCGCCGCTCATGGGAATGACGGTGGCCCCCACCCGCTCCGCGCCGTAGTGGGCCCCCAGGCCGCCGGTGAACAGGCCACAGCCATAGGCAATCTGCACCACGTCCTTTTTGGATACCCCCGCGCAGTACATGGACCGGGCCATCAATTCCGCCCAGCGGTCAATGTCCCCGCTGGTATAGCCCGCCACGCTGGGCTTACCCGTGGTGCCGCTGGAGGCGTGGATGCGGGTGATTTCGCTTTGGGGCACGGCAAAAAGGCCGAAGGGGTAGTTGTCCCGCAGGTCCTGTTTTTCGGTAAAGGGCAAAAGTTCAATATCCCGAACGCCGCGGATGTCCTTGGGGGTGATGCCCCTTTCCTGCATCTTGTGGCGGTAAAAAGGAACGTTTTCATACACCCTGCGCACCACGTCCCGCAGGCGTTCGTCCTGCAATGCCCGCAAATCCTCCCGGGGCATCGTTTCCATAGTGGGGTTCCAAATGATATGCTCCACGTCGTCGCACTTCCTACTTCAAATTCAAAAGCCCTCAGGCGTTTTTCTCTCCGCTCTCCCGCCCTTTCATAAAGGCGTCGATGTTGGCGGGCAGGGTTTTCCGGGGCACGCAGGCGCCAATGGCCTGCGTCCAGGCATCCTCCGAAAAAGGCAGATGCCGGCTTAGCATGCCCAGCAATACCAGGTTCACAGCCTTGGCGTTTCCGGCCTGAAGGGCCAGGGCCAGCGCGTCCACGCTTTCCACCTTGCGGTTTCCCAAAAGCCCCAGGGGTTCGTCCGGATAGGCCATGGCACCGATAATCACCGGCATGGGCAAAATCCGCTGGGAATTGGTGATGGCCACGCCCTCCGGCTTTAAAAACCCTGCGGCGCGGGCGGTTTCCAGCGCCTCAAAGCCCAGCAAAAAATCGGCCTGGCCTTCCGAAACCAGGGGCGCGTGCACATTTTGCCCCACCCGCACATGGGTGATGACGCTGCCGCCCCGCTGGCTCATGCCGTGAACCTCGCTCACCTTCACCTGCTGGCCCTGAGAAAGGGCCAGGCGGCCCAAAATTTTGCTGGCCAGCAGCGTTCCCTGTCCGCCTACCCCAACGATGACCAAATCAAAAGCGATGCTGCTCATTGCGCTTCCTCCTCGCCGTGAATGGCCTTGAAGGGGCAAACCTGGGCGCACAGGCCGCAGCCCACGCACAGGGCCGGGTTGATGCGGGCCTGTTTTTCGCCCTCGTTGCTCTTCTCAATCGCCGGGCAGGAAAGTTTCATGCACATGCCGCAGCTTTTGCAGCCCTCCACGCGGTACGCGGGGCTTGCCGCCTTGTGAAGCAGCGCGCAGGGCCGGCGGGCGATGATCACGCTGACTTCCTCCCGCTGGGTTTCCTCCTTCAGGGCCTTTGAAAGCGCGGGCAAATCGAAGGGGTCCAGCACTGTCACATGGTTCACGCCGCAGCCTTCCACCAGCTTTTCAAGACTTACCTGAGGCGCGTCGTTCCCATGGATGTCCCTGCCCGTGGAGGGGTTTTGCTGGTGCCCGGTCATGCCGGTGATGCGGTTGTCCAAAATCAGCACGGTGATGGCTTCCCGGTTATACACCGCGTCGATCAGCGACGTGATGCCGCTGTGCAAAAAGGTGCTGTCCCCCAGCACCGCCACGGTGCCCTTGGAAAACGCTTTCCCCCGGGCCCGCTCCGCGCCGCCCGCCATGCCGATGGAGGCCCCCATGCACAGGCACGCGTCCATGGCGTTCAAGGGCGCAAGCGCCGCCAGGGTATAGCAGCCGATGTCGCCCATCACCCGAAGGCCCAGCTTGTTGATGGCGTAAAATACGCCCCGGTGAGGGCAGCCCGGGCACAGCACAGGGGGCCGGGCCGGAAGCTCCGCGCCCTTTGGGGCGGCGGCTTCCTCGCCCAAAAGTACCTGGCGCAGCTTTTCCACGCTCAGCTCCCCCTGGACGCCCGTGTATTCCTTCCCTTTCACGGGGATGCCGGCCGCCGCGATGTCCTTTTCAATCAGGCCTTCCAGCTCTTCCACCACGATCAGCCGTTCCACCTTGCCTGCCAGGTCCCGAATCATGCCCATGGGCAAAGGATAGACAAGCCCCAGCTTCAAAACGCTGGCCTCCGGCAGGGCTTCCCGCACATACTGGTAGCACACCCCGCTGGTGACCACGCCCAGCTTGGTATCCCGCATCTCCAGCCGGTTTAGGGGCATTTTGTCGGCGGCCTCCGAAAGGAATTTTTCCCGTTTTTCCACCAAAGGATGCCGTTTTTTGGCCATGCCCGGCATCATGACGTACTTCATGGGGTCCTTTTGGTAGGGCTTCACCCCCGCCTCTTCGCGGTCCCCCAAAGTGGCCATGCTGCGGGCATGGGCGATGCGGGTGGTCAGCCGCACAAACACCGGCGTATCCAGCTCCTCGCTCATTTGAAAGGCCAGCTTGGTAAAGTCCTTGCACTCCTGGCTGTCGCCGGGTTCCAGCATGGGGATGTGGGCCGCCCGGGCGTAATAGCGGCTGTCCTGCTCATTTTGGCTGGAATGCATGGCCGGGTCGTCGGCGCACACCACCACCATGCCGCCGTTCACGCCCGTGTAGGCGGCGGTAAACAGCGGATCGGCCGCCACATTTACGCCCACATGCTTCATGCAGGTCATGGCCCGGGCGCCCGCCATAGCGGCGCCAAAGGCCACCTCTGTGGCCACCTTTTCGTTGGTGGCCCACTGGCAGTCCATCTCTTCGTAGGTGGCCGCGCACTCCGTAATTTCTGTGGAGGGCGTGCCCGGATAGCTGCTGACCACCTTGCAGCCCGCTTCAAAGGCCCCCCGGGCCACGGCTTCATTGCCCAGCATCAGCTGGGCCTCCGTCTGCGGGGCCGAAAATGCCTCCGCCGGAATGTTTTTATCCATGCCTTTCGCTCCTTATCGCAAATCGGTTACGCGCTTGGCCTTGCCCTCAAACCGCTTGAGGGTGTAAGGCGACACGATCACCACTTCCACGTCCAATTGCAGCACCGTGCGCAAATCGCTCCGAATTCTGTTTTGCAGGGCTTCCAGCTCGCTGTACCGGTCCAGCACGCTGGCGTCCACCAGTTCCACCTTCACCTGCAAGCTGTCGATGTAGCTTTGCCGGGAGACCACAATCTCGTAATGGGGCCCGATGCCGCTTTGCCCCACCAGCACGCTTTCGATCTGGGACGGGAACACGTTTACGCCGCGAATGATGAGCATATCGTCGCTGCGGCCCTTGATCTTTTCCATGCGAAGCATGGTGCGCCCGCAGGCGCAGGGCTCCTCCAAAAGCCGGGTAATGTCCCGGGTGCGATAGCGCAGGGCGGGCTGGCCTTCCTTGCTGAGGGTGGTCAGCACCAGCTCTCCCTGCTCGCCCATGGGCAGGGGTTCCCCGGTGTCCGGATCGATGATTTCGGGATAGAAATGGTCCTCGTTGATATGCATGCCGCACTTGTGCTCGCACTCCCCGGATACGCCGGGGCCAAGCACCTCGGTCAGGCCGTAGTTTTCCGTGGCCAGGATGTGGAAGCGGCGTTCCAGCTCCGCCCGCATTTCCTCCGTGCTGGCCTCGGCCCCAAACAGGCCCACCCGCAGCTTCAGTTCCTTCAGCATGTCCATGCGCTCGGCGGTTTCCGCCAGATACATGGCGTAGCTGGGGGTGGCGATGAGCGTGGTGGAGCCAAAGTCCCGCATGATGTTGATTTGCCGCTCCGTATTTCCGCCGGAAATGGGAATGATGGCCGCGCCAATCTTTTCCAGGCCCCCGTGCAGGCCGAAGGCCCCGGTAAAAAGGGTATATCCAAAGGAGATCTGGGCGATATCCTCATCCGTCACGCCCCCGGCGGTGGCCAGCCGGGCCACGCATTCCGCCCACATGTGCAGGTCCTCCCGGGTGTATCCGGCGGTGATGGGCTGCCCCGTGGTGCCGCTGGACGCATGGATACGAACGATCTGCCGCATGGGTACCGCCAGCAGCTTGAAGGGGAACTGCTCCCGCATTTCCAGCTTGCTGGTGAGGGGGATTTTGCGAATGTCCTTCAGGGCATGGATATCCCCCGGCTTTACGCCCGCTTTGTCCATCTTTTCCCGGTACATGGGCACATGGTCGTAAGCGTGGCGAACCGACCATTGAAGCCGCTCCAGCTGGACCTTTTCAATTTTACTCCGCGCCGCGCACTCCATTTCCGGATTCCAAATGGCCATAAAGGTCTCTCCTTCCGTTCTGCAAGGTTTGATTTCCGAGCCTGCCAAACTACAATTCTACGGGGTTTGCTTCTTCGATGATGTGAAGAATAGTATAGCATAACGGTTCTGGAAATGAAAGTATTCAGATTGTATTTATGCGAAGGGGGCTTGGGCATTTGACAGACATCCGCGGGAAGGGTATCATACTCCCCATAGAAGGCATCGGCCTGATCATGCAAAAAAGGAAGGCGAGTTCCATGAAAGTTCTTTTGGTCAACGGAAGCCCCCATGAAAATGGCTGCACTCACACCGCCCTTTCGGAAATTGCCGCGACCCTTGGCAAGGAAGGCATTGCCTCCGAAATGATCTGGCTGGGCGCCGAGCCCATCTCCGGCTGTACCTCTTGCCTGTCCTGCAGAAAGATGGGCCGCTGCCGGATCGACGACAAGGTCAACCCGTTTCTGGACCTGGCCAGGGACGCGGACGGCTTTGTGTTCGGTTCCCCCGTGCATTACGCGGCCGCCAGCGGCGCGCTGACCTGCTTTATGGACCGCCTGTTCTACGCCGATGCTTGCGCCAAAAGGCGCACGTTTTACCTGAAGCCCGCCGCCGCCATCGTTTCCGCCCGCCGGGGAGGCACCACCGCCGCCTTTGACCAGCTGAACAAATACTTTACCATCTCCCAAATGCCCGTGATCTCCTCCCAGTATTGGAACATGGTGCATGGCAACAAACCGGAGCAAACGCTTCAGGACCTGGAAGGCATGCAGACCATGCGGGTGCTGGCCCGGAACATGGCCTGGTTTTTGAAGTGCAAGGAAGCCGGGGCCAAAGCCGGGGTGCCCCTGCCCCAGCAGGAAGACAAAACCCCCACCAACTTCATCCGGTAAGGGTTGCGATGAGGACGGGGACGTACAGGGGCTCTGCCCCCGCACCCCGTCCAAGGGACAAGTCCCTTGGAAATCCCCTCATTGGGAAAAATCATAATATGAAAAGTTCCAGGAGCGTAATCCCCTGGAGCTTTTCATATTATGCTATC
>JAVBTE010000200.1:0-9689 GCA_031556335.1 Eubacteriales bacterium
GCTGGCGGGGCTGGCCGCCGTTGGCGAAACCTTTGTGGACAACGCCCACTTCATCGACCGAGGCTACGAGCAGCTGGAAGTGATGCTGAGGGCCCTGGGCGCGGACATTCAGCGGGAAAAGGTGCAAGAATCGTAAATATACACTGCACAGGCGATATGAAGGAGAGATACCATGAGCAGACGGCCCCACCCTGGCAGGCGCGGCGAGCAGGAAGAAAGCGAGCTGGACCAATTTGAAGCCTACGGCTCGTATTCCTATGAATATATGCACCATCCCCAGGAGGAAGAAGAGGGCGGCGAGGACGAATACGACGACCCCTATGCCCATGGGCCCCGCGGCGTCCGCCGCGTTCCCATTGGCAGGGAGCGCCCTGTGGCGGTCAAAAAGCGTTCCTTCTGGGGACGGTTGCTGTTTCTGGTGGTTTGCGCCGTGGTGGCCCTGATCGTTTTGCAGGGCACCGTGTTCCGGCTGCAATACGTGTATGTGGTGGGCAACGAAAAAAAATCCAAAGAAGAGATCGTGATGGCGTCCGGCCTGGTACGGGGGCTGAACATCTTCGCTGTGAGCGAAGAGGAAATCCGCCGCAATTTGGGCAAAGACCATACCCTTCAGTTTTTGCGCATCCAGAAGGAGTTGCCCAGCACCGTCTATGTATATGTTTCCGAGCGATTGCCCGTGGCCGCCATCCAGTGCCGGGGCCTGATGTAGACCCTGGACGACCAGGGCCTGGTGATGGAGGAAAGCAGCGCCCTGGCGCTGCCGGAAGGCATGCCTTTCATTACGGGGTTCCAGGTGGTGGGCGTTCATGTGGGACAACCCCTGGAGGTGAAGGACCCCAGGCAGACCAAGGCCTTTCGGGACATGATGTCCGAACTGCATCTGCAAATGTACACGGACCAGGTTTCAGAATTGAATCTCTTTGATCCGGACAACCTATACCTGATCACCCTGGATGGAATCACCGTTCGGCTTGGCACCGGGGACCATATGCGGGCCAAGATCGGCGCCCTCAGAACCGATATGGCCTATTTGCGCCAGCTGGGGAAAAATGCCGGCATCCTGGATGTGTCCATTCCCGAGGACGCCAAATATATGCCGGAAAACTGAGCGCAGGCAAGGGCAAAACCCCGTCGGCGTTTGCCAATAAGGAGGAATCAGAGTATCCGTCACCTTGCAAGACCTTGGGGAATCTTCACGCCATCGCCGTTTTTTTGGAGCGTTTTATGCCCGAAAATCCAAAAAAGTGAAAAAAATGCAGGATTTCACTTGCGAATTCCTGGCAAAAAGGTTACAATAAACAATGGTACTTTGGGTGTATGTTGTTTGGTGTTCCTGGTTTGACGGCTGGCATACGCCAAAGAGCTTGCATGCAAGCAAAGGCTTGCGGCTGATTCCTGACGAACAGGGGAATGCTTGTTATGAAATCAACCATCGCAGCAATCGATTTTGGGACCAGTAAGATTGTGACGCTTGTGGCGGAAACCAGCGGAACCCAGCGTTGCGATATTGTTGGCGCGGGCATTTCTGCATATGACGGTTTTCTGGAAGGCGAATGGAACAACCCGGTTTTGCTGAACGAAGCCATGCAAAAATCCATTGGTGAGGCGGAAAGCCAATCCAAGCACAAGATCCGCGAGATCAACGTGGGCGTGCCCGGGGAGTTTACCCGGGTATACGCCGTGGAGGCCTCCGTTACCATTCAGGGGGCCGATCCCCGGGTGACGGCCCGCCACGTGGAGAAAATTTTTGCCAGTGCGGACAAGCAGTTGACCCCGGTTCGCGGCGTGGTGGTGCATCGCAGCCCCGCGTGGTTCATGGTGGACGGCGGCAAAAAAACCCTGGAGCCCGTTGGGCAAAAGGGCACGGAGCTGAAAGCCCTGGTTTCCTTTGTGGTGGCGGACACCTTCTTTTTGGACGACGTTATGGCCCGGCTTCGGGACATGAACATCACCGTCAGCGGGTTTTTCAGCAGCTGCACCGGCGAGGCCATGCTGTACCTGCTGGAAGAGGACCGGGATCGCACGGCGATTTTGATTGACATCGGCTACCTTTGCACCGACGTGATGGCGGTGGAAGGCGACGCCGTCATTTTTCAAAAAACCCTGCCAGTGGGCGGCGGGCATATTTCGGCGGACGTGGCGGAAGGGCTTTCCATTCCGCTGGCCTCCGCAGAGCAAATCAAGCGAGATTACGTGTATGGAATATCCACGATTACGCAATCCTATGCAGTATCCAGCGGTGATGGCGTCAAGACCGAAACCTTTTCCCAGGATCAGGTGGCGGCTGTGCTGGAGCCCCGCGTGGACGAAATCGCGGAGTTCATCAAGGACTGCATTCAGGAAAGCGGTGTAAAATTGGGCAATTGGTCCACCATTTACCTGACAGGCGGCGGCCTCAGCCTGAACCGGGGCGGCCGCGATTATCTGGCGGGCAAGCTGGACAAGCCTGTTCGGGAAACCATCAAGCGCACCATCAAGCTGTCCAGCCCCATCTATGCCAGCGCCATGGGGCTGATGGACCTGATTATCGATACGATTGAGTCGCGGAACGTGCCCTCCAGCGGAATATCGGGCGGCGTGAAAGACTTTTTCAAAAGTCTTTTGGGCGGATGACGGGAAAGGCAGCCTAAACGCCGAAACGCTTGAAAGAGCAAAACAATAACGAGGGGGATGCTACTGTGCTTGAATTTCAGATTGAAGATCAACAGAGCTTTGCTACCATAAAAGTCATTGGTTGTGGCGGCGCGGGCAACAATGCGGTGAACCGCATGGTGGACGCGGGCCTGAAGGGCGTGGAATTTATTGCCGTCAACACCGACCGGCAAGCCTTGGCCCTGAGCAAAGCCAGCACAACCATCCAAATTGGCGAAAAGCTGACCAAAGGCCTTGGCGCCGGCGCGGTGCCGGACATTGGCCGCCGGGCCGCCGAAGAAAGCCGTGAGGAAATCGCCCAGGCCATCAAGGGCGCGGACCTTGTTTTTGTAACGGCCGGCATGGGCGGCGGCACGGGAACCGGCGCGGCTCCCATCGTGGCGGAAATTGCCAGGGATTTGAACTGCCTGACCATCGCGGTGGTCACCAAGCCCTTTCAGTTTGAAGGCAAACAGCGCATGAAGAACGCCGAAATGGGCGTGATCGATCTGAAACAGCGGGTGGACACCCTGGTGGTGATCCCCAACGACCGGCTTTTGCAGGTGGTGACCAAGGGAACCACCATGCTGGAGGCCTTCCGCATCGCCGACGACGTACTTCGCCAGGGCATTCAGGGCATCAGCGATTTGATCGCGGTGCCGGCCCTCATCAACCTGGACTTTGCGGACGTCAAGACCGTGATGGAATCCGGTGGTTTGGCCCACATGGGCATTGGCAACGGCAAGGGCGAAAACCGCATGGTGGAAGCCGCCAAGAACGCCATTCAAAGCCCGCTTTTGGAAACCAACATCGACGGCGCGCGGGCGGTGCTCATCAACATCACCGGCGGCGAGGACATGAGCATCATTGACATCAACGAGGCCGCCAACCTGGTGATGCAGGCGGCGGACAGCGAGGCCAACATCATCTTCGGCGCGGGCATCGACGAGAACATGGAGGACGAAGTCCGCATCACCGTCATTGCCACGGGCTTTGAAAAGACCCCCTTCCCACAGAAAGAGGCGGCAAAGCCCAAAGTCTCGGAGCGGGACTGGTCCAGAAGCTTTGGCGGCGGCGACGGTCGCAGCAGCTTTTCCTCCTCCTCCTTCCATTCTACGGCCACGCCGCTGATCCATCAGGAATATCCCACGCCTTCCTATGAGGACATGAGCTTTGACCTGCCCATGGAGGACGACCACCGCGATATGCCCAGCTACATGGGCGGCGCAAGCAACATTCCCACCCCTGCCGCTATGCCTCAGGTCATGCAGCAATCCCAGCCGTCCATGTATCAACCCAGCTATGGGCAGGGCTATCAGCCCCAGCCCTTTGGGGGGCAAATGGGGCAGGAGTACCCCATGCAGCAGCAAAACCAATACCAGCAACAGCCCATGATGCCCCAACAGATGGAATACGGCCAGCAATACCATGGCGGGCAGGTGCAGCAGCCCCAAAGCATGCCCCAGCAGATTCCCATGGGGCAGCAGCCGCCCATGTCGCCCCCCAGCGTATCCGAAATGACGCCTCCGGCAGCGGAACGCGACGACCTGGGGGTGCCCGCCTTCCTGCGCAGACCCTCCAAAAAGTAATGGCCTGCTAATGAAGCTTTCAGACCCGCCTTTTTCTCAGTTTGAAAAAGGCGGGTTTTTTGTCGCATATCCGATGTTATCGTTTTCATACGCTGTACCAGTCAGGCAAAAATCCTGGCATGGAAGGGTGATGAAATGAAAATTCGGAACATAGACGGGGCGCTGGCCTGCATCGGCGCTGTGGTGGGAGCCGGCTTCGCTTCCGGCCGGGAGATCATGGTGTTTTTCAGCCGGTACGGAAAGTTTTCCTGGTTGCTGATCTTGCTTGCCACAGGGGTGATGTGCGCCATCTGCGCGCTGGTAATGCGGCGCATTTCCCGCTGCCGTTCCAGGCACTGGTGCGCCATGTACGAGGGATACCCCAACTTTCTGAAAATCCTTGGTGAAGGCTGCATTTTCCTGCTGATGGCCGTGACGGGCGGGGCCATGATTTCCGCCGCCGGGGAATTGGTATCGCTGCTGCTTCCCATTCGCTTTGCCTATGCGGTGGGGGTGCTTTTCACGCTGCTGCTGGCCTATGTGCTGGGCAGAAAAAGCATGAAGCCCTTGGCTGCCATCAGCGGCGTTCTGACCGCGGGCATGCTGATCTCCTATTTTCTGATCCTGGCCACGGTGCCGCCTGCGGACGAGATGGTGCATCTGGCCTCGCCGCTCACCCTTTCCGAAGGGCTGAAGGCAAGCGTCTCCGCCCTGGCCTATGGCGGCATGAACATGGCCATCGCCCTGGGGGTGGTTTGCGAATGCGCCGGCGACCGGGCCAGAAACCGAAACAGAACCGCGCTGTACTTTGGCATCACGATGACCTTGCTGCTGTTTGTCAGCAATTATTTGTACCTGCAACACGAAGAACTGCAAAGCGTCTCCCTGCCGATTGTGCGGCTTTTGAACGGCCTTGGGCGCACCGGGTACTATCTGAGCGTTACCATGCTGTACCTGGCGGTGCTTACATCCCTGACCGCTATTTTGTGCACCCTGCAAAAGCTGTCCGACACCTATGTTCCCTCCAAACCCTGGGCAAACGCGGCCACGCTTTGCATTCCGCTGCTGTTTTCCCTCATCGGCTTTGGAAAGATTGTGGAGGCGGTATACGCGCCCATCGGGCTATGCTGCCTGTTGCTGATTTTTCTTCCGCTGCTGGGAAGGCGCGGAAGGAGGGGACGCGAGGGGTGCGGTTCTTAAACGGCGAGGGGCTGCCGCCCCTACACGACCAGGGGCTGCCGCCCCTGAAACCCTGCCTGGGGGCTTGCCCCCAGACCCCTTCACGGACCGCGTTTCACGCGGCCCGGAAAAGAAAAAAAGAAAAAAATTCAGCGATAAGACAAAGCCGCTTCCGCAAAAGGCAGGAAGCGGCTTTGTGACGCAGCTTGCAATTCATGCTCGCATGCATGGGTAAAAGTGGGCGGATATGGGCGAAATGGGGAAGGGAACATCAAGAAACCATCTACAACAAAGGAATTTGGGAGGCAAATCGCATTGAAATGGAAGAAAATGGGCGAAGCCACCCTAATCGCCCATGGCGATGCCCATATGGCGCGCGGACAGCAGCACAGGGTCGTCCATGGGAACGGGCTTGGGAACCCCGGCCACGTCCGAAAGCTTGTTATGAATGATCTGGTTGCCTTTCAGCGCCACCGTCACGCCATATTTCTCCTCCCGGATCAGCTCGGCGGCATGCACGCCAAACTGGGTGGAAAGCACCCGGTCATAGGCGCTGGGGCTTCCGCCCCGCTGGATGTGGCCGGGCACCACGTGCCGGGCCTCCACGCCCACGGCCTCCTGCAATTCCGCCGCGATGCGCTTGCTGATGCAATCGTAGGGCAGGGTGGCCCGGTAGGCTTCCCGCTCCTTTTTCTTCATCTTGGCTTCCTGCACGCTCATGGCGCCTTCGGCCACCGCCAGAATGGAGAACGCTTTTTTGCTCTTGGCCCGGGCTTCCACGGTATGGGCCACCTGCTTGATATCGTAAGGAATTTCCGGCAGCAAAATCACGTCCGCGCCGCCCGCCAGACCGGCGTACAGCGTCAGCCAGCCCGCCTTGTTGCCCATGATTTCGATCACCATGCAGCGGCCATGGCTGGTGGCGGTGGTGTGGATGCGGTCAATCACCTCCGTGGCGATGTCCACAGCGGTATGAAACCCGAAGGTAAAATCTGTACCGAAAATGTCGTTGTCGATGGTTTTGGGCAGGCCGATCACGTTCAGGCCTTCCTCGCTGAGGAGGTTGGCGGTTTTGTGGGTGCCGTTTCCGCCCAGGGTCACCAGGCAGTCCAGCTTCAGGTCCTTATAGGTTTTTTTCATGGCGGCGACCTTGTCCACGTGGTCCTCGCCAATCACCCGCATGTTGCGGAAGGGCTGGCGGCTGGTGCCCAGAATGGTGCCCCCCAGGGTGAGAATGCCGGAAAACTGCTTTTGGGACATCTCCTGGCACTCACCCTCGATCAGCCCGCCATATCCGTTGCGGATGCCAACGATCTCCGCGTCAAACATCTCATAGGCCGCGCGGGCTACGCCGCGGATGGCCGCGTTCAGGCCGGGGCAATCGCCTCCGCTGGTGAGGATGCCGATTCTTCTTTTCATATGTTCTCCTCCTTTTGGAGCGGACGCCCCTTTGATCGTGACTCAGTTTAGAAAATTATACCATGGGCGGTTCCCGGGCGCAATGAAAAAGACGGGCTTGCGGCAGGGGCGCGAAAGGGATAAGATAGGGCAGGGAGTGATTCATATGGAAACCGAAAAGAAACATGCGCCCAACCCACCGGAGGTTCCAAGCCGGCCGGAAACCGGGGCGAGCCTTCAGGAAACGGCGGAGCTGGCGGCCCGGGAGGCCAGGGACGTGATGGGTTTTCTGTTCCAGGACGACAGCCTGGGGGACGTGTCGGGAAACTGCCTGGAATTTGACCGCTGCGTATTTTTGCGTTGCGTTTTCAGCGAAAACCACGTAAAGCGCATGAGCTTTGTGGACTGTGTGTTTGACCACTCAGACCTGAGCAACATGCGCTTTGAGAAAACCACCTTCCAGCGGGTGCGGTTTGTCAGTTGCCGCATGACCGGGGTTTCCTTTGGGGACGCGGCGCTGACGAACGCGGAACTGACAAGCTGCAATCTGGACTACGCAAGCTTCGAAGGTACCAGGCTGGACCGATCCCTGGTTTCACAATGCCGCATGCGGGAAAGCATTTGGTCCGGCGTGACGTTTTCACGCATGAGCTTTGAAAAAACCGACCTGACCCAGGCCCAGTGGCACCGCACCCCCATGAAGGGCATAGACCTGCGGGGCTGTGAAATAACCGGCTGGGCCATTGCGCCGGGAGACCTGCGGGGACTGACGGTCACCTCTTTGCAGGCGCTGGAACTGAGCAAGCTGCTGGGCATTGTGGTAGAGGATGATATTTAGGCGCTGCGCCTGCGAAACATGCGGGTCAGCAGCAGCAGGCCCAAAATGAGGCAGCAGGGGAACACCAAAGAGGTGAGGATGCCTGTGTGCAGGTTGCCCCCGGCGGCCCCGGCCACCATCCCGGTCACCGTAGGGCCCACGGAACAGCCCAAATCCCCAGCCAGGGCCAGCATGGCGAACAGCGCGGTGCCGCCCCTTGGAAACACGGGGGAAGCCAGGCTAAAGGTGCCCGGCCACAAAATGCCCACCGAAAGGCCGCACAGGCCGCAGCCCAAAAGCCCCAGAAAGGGCCAGGGGGAAAGGGCCGCCAAAAGATAGCTGATAACGCAAAGAACGCCGCTTCCCACCATAAAAGGCAAAAGGGGCAAGCGGCTGGACTTTTTTGCGTACAAAAGCCGGGAGAGGCCCATCAGCAGGGCGAAGGTGCAAGGGCCGGAAAGGTCGCCCACGGTTTTGGAAACACCAAGGCCCGTTTCCGCAAAAAAGGAGGTCCATTGGCTCAGCGCCTGTTCACTGGCCCCTGCGCAAACCATCAGCAGGATAAACACCCAAAACACGCTTTTGGAAAACAGCTGCTTCATCGGCATGGGCTGGCCTTCCTCCGTAAGGGTGGCAATGGGGACCTTCCCGAAATAAAAGGCGTTGGCCAGAGGAACCAGCGCCCACAGCGCCACCAAAAAGCGCCAGTTTTGAATGCCGCAAAGGCTGAAAAACAGGGTGGACAAAAGCACAACACCCGCGTGGCCCCAGCAATAGAAGGAATGCAGAAGGCTCATGGAGGCGGATTTGTTTTCCGTGGGGCAGGCCTCCACGATGGGGCTGACCAGCACCTCCAAAAGGCCGCCGCCAATGGCGTACAAAAAGGTGCAAACCAACAGCCCCGCATAGGGGCTGGGTCCCACAAAGGGAAACACCGCCAGCCCCGCAATGCCCAACGCGGAAAGCACATGGGCCGCCACAATGCAGGGGCGGTAGCCGATGCGGTCTACATATTTGGTGGCCAGCAAATCCACCGCCAGTTGCACAATAAAGTTGAGGGTCACCAGCGTGGTAATAAGGGGCAGGGGAATTTGAAAGGTTCGTTGGAAGGTAACAAACAGCAGCGGGGTCAGGTTGTTGACAATGGCCTGGGTGATGTAGCCGATATAGCTGGCGCGAAGGGTGTGCCGGTGGCTTAGCATGAAAACAGGTTCCTCTCCAAAGTGATGCGGGCTCAGCGCTCCTCCAAAAAGCGGCAGATGGCGTGAAAGCTTTCTTCGCTTAAATCATGCTCCATTTTGCAGGCGTCCTCCCTGGCCACGTCCTCGGAAACCCCCAGGGCGCAGAGGAAGCTGGTCAGCGTTCGGTGGCGGTGATAAATGCGCCGGGCCGCCGCCTCGCCGGATACGGTTAGAAGAATGTAATTCTCGTCGTCCATGGTAATATAGCCGCTTTCCCGCAGCTGTTTCATGGCGTGGCTTACCGACGGCTTGGTAACGGACAGCGCGGCCGCAATGTCCACCGAACGGACATAGCCTTTTTGCTCGCGCAACATCATGATCATTTCCAGATAATTCTCGGAGGATTCATGCAGATCCATGCGGCCCCCTCCTTGATCGTTGTGTTGCCTTATCCTACCATATTCATCCGGCAATTACAATGAAATTACCCGTTGACAAGAATGGTTAGTCGTGGTAAACTTTGCTTCGATGAAGGTTAGCCATGGCTAACATACGTAGGTCGATGGACAAAGGAGATGGAACGAATGCCGCTAAGCATGGTGGAAGTGGGGGAAGTCTCCCTGATCCGTAAAATTGTGGGCAAGGACGACGTTCGCCAAAGGCTGGCGGAGCTCGGCTTTGTGGTGGGTACCCAGGTGAAAGTGGTCAGCAAGCTGGGCGATTCGATGATCCTGTCCGTGCTTGACTGCCGTGTGGCGCTGAACAAAACCATGACGTCCCGAATCATGGTGTGAGGGCGGCCCCGTGAAGCAAACGCAAGAAAAGCAGAAAGAAGGAAGAGCCATGAAAACGCTAAAAGAAGTGAACGTAGGAGAAAGCGCTTTGATTACCAAGCTTCATGGGGAGGGAGCCTTG
>JAVBTE010000051.1:0-8629 GCA_031556335.1 Eubacteriales bacterium
CAGGGCTGTCGCCCTGGACCCATGATTGCCCGCGCTACGCGCGGGCAAAAAGAAAAGGTTGGGGAACAAGGGCAAAGCAAAGCAGGCAATGGGGGCAAGCGCCCTTTGCATAAAAAAGGCAATTGATTTGGAAAATTGGAAAGGAAGTAAAAAAACATGAACGAAGGGCAAGAGCGGTTTTTCAATTTTATCCTGGAACGGGCGCTGGAGGGAAAACAAGAGGAAGCCCGGGCGCTGATGAACGAAAGCTTTGAAAAGCAGGCCCAGGGCGCTTTTACCAAGGAGTACGCCATGGCCTTCATGCCCCGCATGCTGGCCCTGCTGAAACCCGAACACGTGGAAGAAGTGAAGGGTATCATGATGCAGTACGGCGGAGGGAACTGAGGAAACGGACGCAAGACCGCAAAGGGCCGCGCAAGATTTGCTTGGGCGGCCCTTTGACATGGTTTTTGGACTTTTTTCCAAACACGCTTGACAAAGCGAAAAAGATATGCTACGATACTACCACGTTAGCGCATTAAAGCAATGAAATTGGAGGATGTAAACGATGAAGAAAATCGCAGCATTGGCTCTGGCGTTGGTTTTGGCCCTTTCTTTGGTGGGCGCGGCCCTGGCGGAGGAGGCGGCGGTGCAAGCCATTTTGGACAAGGGCACCTTTGTGTTGGGCCTAGACGACAGCTTCCCCCCCATGGGATACCGGGATGAGGCGGGGGAAATTGTCGGCTTTGATATTGACGTAGCCGCGGAGGTTTGCGCGCGCCTGGGTGTGGAGCTGGTGAAGCAGCCCATCGACTGGGCCTCCAAAGAGCTGGAACTGTCCTGGGGCAACATCGACTGCATCTGGAACGGCATGTCCATCACCCCGGACCGGCAGGAGAGCATGTCCATGACCTTTTCCTACCTGAACAACCAGATCGTTTCCTATGTGAAGAAGGATGCCGGCATCGCGACCCTGGAGGACTTGAAGGGCAAGAAGGTGGCCGTGCAAAGCGGTTCCTTTGCGGAAGAAGTGATCGGCTGGGACGAGTACAAAGAACTGAAAGAAAGCTTTGTCGAATTGCTCTCCTTTGACGACTACCTCACCGCGCTGATGGACCTTCAGCAGGGCGGCGTGGACGCTGTTTTGATGGACAAAGTAGTGGGCGAATTTAAAATCGCCGGCATGGGCGCGGCGGACATCGTTCCCACCGTGTCCCTGGCGGATGACAACTATGGCATCGGTTTCCGCAAGGAGGACGGGGCCCTGCGGGACAAGGTGCAAAGCATCCTCATCGACATGAAAAAGGATGGCAAGCTGGCCGAAATTTCCACCAAGTGGTTCGGGGCGGACATCACCACAGTGCCCGCGGAGTAAAACCGCGCGGAGTGAAAAGGGCGTCAAGGGAGGGTTCCTGGGAGAGAAGCGTTTCTCTCCCGGGGGGCCTCCCTTGCGGCGCTGAAAGAGGGACAAAGGATGGCTTTGAAGTTTTTCAACGATCCCCAAAAGCTTTGGAACTTGACCCAACTGATGCTGGAAGGGGCAAAGGTGACCCTTGGCATTTTCTTTTTGACGCTGGTGTTTTCCATTCCCCTGGGCATGCTGGTGGCCCAGGGCCGGATGTCACGCCGCAAGCTGTTGCGTGGGCCGGTGTCGCTGTATATTTATGTGATGCGCTCCACCCCGCTGATGCTGCAAATTATGTTCATCTATTTTTTGCTCCCCTCGGTGCTTCCCTTCAAGGTGGACCGGTTCGGGGCGGTGATTGTCGCCTTTGTCATCAACTATGCCGCCTATTTTGCCGAAATTTTCCGCTCGGGCATTCAGTCCATTCCGGCGGGGCAAAGCGAGGCGGGGAAGGTGTTGGGCTATACCAGGGCCCAAACGTTTTTCCGCGTTATTTTGCCCCAGGTGGTGAAGCGGGTGCTGCTGCCTGTCACCAACGAGGTGATCACCCTCATCAAAGACACAGCCCTGGCCTCCACCGTGGCCGTGGTGGAGCTGATGACCGTGGCCAAAAAGCAGGTGTCCGGTTCCAGCTCCATCGAGCCCTATTTGGTAGCCATTTTTTTGTATCTGATTTTGAACGGCCTGGCCGAGCAGCTTTGTAAGCTTTGCGAACGCAAGCTCAGCTATTATCAATAAGCGGAGGGATGAGCAATGCTTACGGCAACCAATATCCACAAAAGCTTTGACGGCCAGGGGGTGCTTGATGGCATCTCCATTGGCATTGAAAAAGGACAGGTCATGGCCCTGATCGGCCCATCCGGCTCGGGAAAGAGCACCCTACTCCGCTGTGTGAACCAGCTGGAAAGAGTGGACAGCGGCGAGATCACCCTGGAAGGGGATAAGATGTGCTGGATGGAGGGGAACGCCCTTCGCTACGCCGAAGAAAAAGCCCTGCGGCGGATTCAGCTGCGCATGGGCATGGTCTTTCAATCCTTCAACCTGTTTCCCCACATGTCCGTGCTGCAAAACCTGATCGACGCGCCGGTCAGCGTGCGGAAGCTGCCCAAAAAGCAGGCCACGGAGCGGGCCAGGGAACTGCTTTCCAAGGTGGGCCTTTCGGACAAGGCCGCCGCCTATCCCTATCAGCTGTCCGGCGGCCAGGCCCAGCGGGTGGCCATTGCCCGGGCCCTGTGCATGGAGCCGGAAATTCTCTGTTTTGACGAGCCCACCAGCGCCCTGGACCCGGAACTGACCCAGGAGGTGCTGGAAGTGATGCGGGGCCTGGCCCGGGAGCGGATGACCATGATGGTGGTGACCCACGAGATGGCCTTCGCCCGTGATGTGGCCGACCGCATCGTATTCATGGAGGGCGGCCTGATTGTGGAGGAAGGCCCGCCGGCCCAGCTTGTGGCTTCGCAGAATGTAAGAACCAGGAAGTTTTTTGGGGGAGAGGGGTGAGAGGTGGGCGATAAAGCCCTTTAGGGGCTGCCGCCCCTAAAACCCTGCTCAGGGCTATGCCCTGAACCCTTCATTTGACCGCGTTGCACGCGGTCAAAACCGTTGCGAAAAGCGGTTTTCGCAGAACATGGGGTTTTCAACAACCCATAGGGAACAGCGAGGCACCTTGCGCACATGTCGCTCGGTGCCTCGCCTTTATGTGGGACCTTCGGCTCCCGCGCCCTCGGAGCATACAGATACTTGCCGTCGCTGCTGCTGGGCTGTATTTCCATGCACTTTGGCAACGATCATCTTGCCGGCTTTTACACCGCGTGAAACGCGGTGACTGAAGGGTTCAGGGCGAAGCCCTGATGGGGTGCAGGGGTGAAACCCCTGCAAACGTCCCCAACGTCCCCCGTCCCCCGTCCCCGCCCCCGTCTACCGTTTTCGGTCCAGCAGGCGCTTCAAATACTGGCCGGTGTAGCTCTTTTTTACCTTGGCGACCTCTTCGGGGGTGCCCTCGCACACCAGCTTGCCGCCCTCGTCGCCGCCCTCCGGCCCCAGGTCGATCACATAATCGGCGGTTTTGATGATGTCCAGGTTGTGCTCAATCACCAGCACGCTGTTGCCCGCCTCTACCAGGCGCTGCAATACGTCGATCAGCTTTTCCACGTCGGCCATGTGCAGGCCCGTGGTGGGCTCGTCCAGCAGGTAAACGGTGCGGCCCGTTGCCCGGCGGCTCAGCTCGGTGGCCAGCTTCACCCGCTGGGCCTCGCCCCCGGAAAGCTGAGTGCTGGGCTGGCCCAGCTTCATGTAGTCCAGACCCACGTCGTACAGGGTTTGCAGCTTTCGCACGATCTGCGGGTGGTTTTCAAAAAACTGCAGGGCTTCCTCCACGGTCATTTCCAGCACATCGTAGATGTTTTTGCCGTTATAGCGCACATCCAGGGTTTCCCGGTTGTAGCGCATGCCCTTGCAAACGTCGCAGGGCACATAGATGTCCGGCAAAAAGTGCATTTCAATTTTCAACAGACCGTCGCCGGAGCAGGCTTCGCAGCGGCCGCCCTTCACGTTGAAGGAGAAGCGGTTTTCCTTGTAGCCCCGGGCCTTGGCCTCGGGGGTCATGGCGAAAATTTTGCGGATCAGGTCAAACAGGCCGGTATAGGTGGCGGGGTTGGAGCGGGGGGTGCGGCCGATGGGGCTCTGGTCAATGTTGATGATCTTGTCCAGCTGCTCCAGGCCCTCCATGGCGCCAAACTTGCCTGGGCGGGTCTTGGCCCGGTTCAGCACCTTGGCCAGGTGCTTGAATAGGATTTCGTTCACCAGGCTGCTTTTGCCGGAGCCGCTCACCCCGGTCACACAGCAGAATACCCCCAGGGGAAACAGCACGTCGATGCCCTTCAGGTTGTTTTCTTCCGCGTTTTTCACCGTGAGGAAGCCCTTGGGCTGCCGCCGGGTCGCCGGCACGGGAATCAACCGCTGGCCGCTTAAATACTGGCCCGTAAGGGAATTTTCGTTTTGCAAAATCTCGTCGATGGTGCCTTGGGCGGTGATGTAGCCGCCGTGCACCCCCGCGCCGGGGCCCACGTCCACGATGTAGTCCGCGGCGTACATGGTGTCCTCGTCGTGTTCCACCACGATGAGGGTGTTGCCCAGGTCCCGCAGGCGTTTCAGGGTGTCGATCAGCTTGGCGTTGTCCCGCTGGTGCAGGCCGATGGAGGGCTCGTCCAGGATGTACAAAACGCCCATCAGGCTGGAGCCGATCTGGGTGGCCAGGCGAATGCGCTGGGCCTCGCCGCCGGACAGGGTGCCCGCCGCGCGGCTCAAGGTAAGATAGCTGAGGCCCACGCTTTCCAAAAAGCCAAGCCTGGCGTCGATTTCCTTCAAAATCTGGGCGGCGATCATCTGGTTTTTTTCCGAAAGGACAAGGCCCTGAAAAAACCGCCGGGCCTTGATGATGCTCAGGTTGGAAACCTGGCTGATGTTTTGGCCGCCCACGGTAACGGCCAGCACCTCGGGCCGGAGGCGGCGTCCGCCGCAAACCTCGCAGGCGTCGGTCACCATGCAGTCCTCATAGGCCACCTTCATGGCCTCGCTGGTGGTTTCCCGGTAGCGGCGCATCATGGAGTTGATGACGCCTTCAAAGGTGGTGGAAAAGTGCCCCGCGCCGTTGGCCCCCTCGTAATGAACGGTCAGCTTTTCCGTTCCCGTGCCGTACATGATCAGGTTCATCACCTTTTCCGGCAGGCTGCGCACAGGCACGTCCATGCTGAACTTATACTTGGCGGCCAGGGCGCGGAAGAAGGTATTGGCCATGCTGGAAGGATCGCCCACGTTCCAGCCCATGGCCTGGATGGCGCCCTCGTTCAGGCTTTTGTCCGGGTCGGGAATCAGGCTGTCCAGGCTCAGGTGCATCACCGTGCCCAGGCCGCTGCAGCTGGGGCAGGCCCCAAAGGGGCTGTTGAAGGAGAACATGCGGGGGGTCAGCTCTTCGATGGACACGCCGCAGTCCGGGCAGGCATAGTTTTGGGAAAACAGCAGCGTGCCCCCGTCAAACAGGTCGATCAGCACCAGCCCGCCGCTTTCCCCGGCGGCGGTTTCCATGCTGTCCGCCAGCCGCTTGCGGAAGTCCTCGTCGTTTTTCAAAATCAGGCGGTCGATGACGATCTCAAGGCTGTGCTTCAGTTTTTTGTCCAGGCTGGGCAGGTCGTCCAGCTCGTACATTTCCCCGTCGATCTTCACGCGCACATAGCCGCGCTTCAGGGCGTCCTCCATCAGCTTGGTATGCTCGCCCTTCCGGGCCCGAACAATGGGGGCCAGCACCTGGAACTTGGCGCCCTCCGGGTTGAGCATCACCTGGTCCACCATCTGGTCGATGGTTTGCTGCTTGATCTCCTTGCCGCACTGGGGGCAGTGGGGGATGCCCACCCGGGCATACAAAAGGCGGAGATAGTCGTAAATCTCCGTCACCGTGCCCACCGTGGAGCGGGGGTTGCGGCTGGTGGTTTTCTGGTCGATGGAAATGGCGGGGGATAGCCCCTCGATGGAGTCGATGTCCGGTTTTTCCATCTGGCCCAGAAACTGCCGGGCGTAGGCGGAAAGGGACTCCACATAGCGGCGCTGCCCCTCGGCATAGATGGTGTCAAAAGCCAGGCTGGTTTTGCCGGAGCCGCTCAGGCCCGTAAAAACCACCAGCTTGTTCCGGGGAATTTCCAGGGTGATGTTTTTCAGGTTGTGCTCGCGGGCACCGCGAACGATCAGCTTTTCCTGCAAGGAGAATTACACCTCGATCAATTCATAGGCTGTGGAACCCACACCCATTTTTTCCGCGTGGTTCACGCCGGAATGCCAGTTGGTGGAGGGATGGGTATCGGTGAAGATGTCGCCTGTGCGGCGCTCCTTTTCGGCCAGAAAGGTGCCGGGCAGGGGGGCCATTTTGTTGCAGGCCTCGGCGCAGGCCACGTCCAGGGCTACGGGGTCGAAGCTGGCGAACATGCCCACGTCCGCAATGATGGGCGAGTCGTTTTCCGAGTGGCAATCGCAGAAGGGGGAAACGTCCATCACCAGAGAGATGTGGAAATGGGGGCGGTTTTGCACCACCGCCAGGGCATACTCGGAAATTTTGCAGCTGAGCAGGTCGTTGGACGTTTCCGAGCCGCCGATGGCGCCCACGTTGCGGCAGGCGCCCACGCACCGGCCGCAGCCCGTGCATTTGCCGTGGTCGATTTTCGCCTTGCGGCCCTTGCCGTCGCCGGAAAAGGAAATGGCCCCATGGGCGCACTGCTGAAAGCAAAGGCCGCAGCCCACGCATGTCTCCTGGTCTACGGTGGGCTTGCCGTCGTTGTGCATGGCCCGTTTTCCCGCCGCGGAGCCCAGGCCCATGCCCAGGTTTTTCAGCGCGCCGCCGATGCCCGTGCATTCGTGGCATTTGAAATGGGTCAGGCTGATCATGGCCTCCGCGTCCATGGCGGCCCGGCCAATAAAGGCCTCTTTGCAATACTCGCCCTGGACGGGTACGGTCACGTAGTCGGTGCCCATCAGGCCGTCCGCGATGATCGCATGGCAGCCCGTTTGCAAGGGGGAAAAGCCGTTTTCATAGGCCGCGTCCAAATGGTCCAGCGCGTTGCGGCGGCTGCCCACATACAGCGTGTTGCAATCCGTCAGGAAGGGCTTGCTGCCCATTTCTTTCAGGGCGTCCACCACCACTTTGGCATAGTTGGGGCGCACAAAGGCCAGGTTGCCGGGCTCGCCAAAGTGGATTTTGATGGCGGTGAACTTGCCACGGAGGTCCATGTCCATCATGCCCGCTTTTTCAATCAGCTTGCGAAGTTTTGCCAAAAGATTTTCATTGGACCGGGTTCGGAAGCTGGTGAAGTAGACTTTTGACTGTTTCATAACCGCGATTCCTCCAAAAAAGAACGGATTTCTTATCGAACCGGGAATGGGCACTGCGCCCATCATAGCATAGGCGTACAGCAGAAACAAGGGAAACTGAACTCATGGCCCCGCATGTTTTGACATATCCTTCAGAGGGAATCCACTGACGGCGCGCAGAACAAGAAGGAGGAAGGGTATGCGGGACGCGATGCGGTTTTTTGCGGGCGGCAATACGTCGGAAGGTTTTTTTAGCTGTTTTCCAAACATTTTGCCGGAACCCGAACAAAAAAGGATGTTTTATGTGAAAGGCGGCCCGGGGGTGGGCAAAAGCAGCCTGATGAAGCGGATGGGCGCGGCGTTTGAGGAAAAGGGGCACCCGGTGGAGTATTTTTATTGTTCCTCCGACCCGGACAGCCTGGACGGCCTCAGCGTGCCCGACCTGGGCGTGGCCATGATGGACGGCACCTCCCCCCATGTGTATGACCCTGTGGCGCCCGGCGCGCGGGATACCCTGGTCAGCCTGGGAGATTTTTTGGATGAGGCGGCCCTGCGGCCCCACCTTTCGGACATTCGCGGGTTGATGGGGGAGATCTCCGGGCGGTTCGCCCGGTGCTATCAATACCTGCGCGCCGCCGCCGCGGTGCGGCAGGCGGCCTGCCGGGGCGAGGAGCAGCCCGCCCGCATCACCACCCTTGCGGAGGAACTGACCGAGGAATACCTGCCCCTTCGCGGCGGCCGGGGCAAGCGGCGGGACCTGTTTGGGGCGGCCTTTACCCCCAGGGGCTTTGTAAGCCACGTGCAAACCCTGCCCAGCCAAACGAAGGTGGCCGTTGAGGCGCCCTTTGGGCAAAGCGCCGACGGGCTGCTGCGGGCGTTGCTGGAGAAGACCCTGTCCCGGGGGCTGGACGCGGTGGCCTTGCGGGACCCGCTGGTGCCCGGGCAGTTGGCCCATGTGGCCATTCCGGCCCACGGCATTCTCTTCACCACCGACCCGGTCGAGGGCGCGGCCCGCACCGTGGCCGCAGAAGCCCTCATGGCCCTGAAAGACACTTCCGAAAAGGAGCAGGGCTTTGACCGCAACGCTTATGAGCTGCTGATTCAGCGGGCCATCGAGCAGCTAAAAGCCGCCAAGGCCCTCCACGACGACCTGGAAACCTTCTACGTAAAGAACATGGATTTCCTCCGCTGGGAAAAGCTCCTGGAAGGCCTGAAAGCCGACTTCGGGGTGTGACGGGGGAGACGATGGGGACGGGGGGGGGGGGGGGGCCCGGGGAGACCGCCCACGCGGTGCCCCCGCACCGAGAAAGAAAACGCTTGGGGCGGGGGGAGACAAACTAAAAAAAAAAAAAAAAAAAGGGGGAGTGGTGGTGGGGGGGGTGGGGGGGCGGG